>CANRFU010000027.1 GCA_947629975.1 uncultured Oscillospiraceae bacterium
TGGAGCTGCTGGGCAGATTCGAACTGCCGACCTCATCCTTACCAAGGATGCGCTCTACCTACTGAGCTACAGCAGCGGATGGCGACGCGGATGGGACTTGAACCCACGACCTCCGGCGTGACAGGCCGGCGTTCTAACCAACTGAACTACCGCGCCATCTGCAGTGCGCGGCGGCGATCGCCGCCGCCCGCGTTGACTCTCTTATCAACAGAACGAGTTGATTATACTCTGCCGCCCACCGTTTGTCAATCCCTTTTTTGCCGGATATTTTGCCGCCGGGGACCGGAACGCGCTCAGTTTTCCACCCGCAGCATCCGATATCCGATGCCGACGTGGGTCTGGATGTACCGGGGGGAGCCGGGAGCGCCCTCCAGCTTTTTGCGGAGGGTGGCCATGAACACCCGGAGGGAGGCCACATCGTTCTCCCAGCTGCTGCCCCACACGCTCTGGGTGATGAATTTATGGGTGAGAACCTTCCCGGTGTTCCGGGCAAGCAGGCACAGCAGCTTGTACTCGATGGGGGTGAGGCGCAGCTCCTCCCCGCTCAGAAAGGCGCAGCCGGAGGAGTAGTCCACCGTCAGCGGACCGTTGACGTACACCGCCTCCTGGGCGGCGCTGCCCATGAGGGCCAGCCGGCGCTGGGTCACCCGCAGCCGGGCCAGCAGCTCCTCCACCGAGAAGGGCTTGGTCAGGTAGTCGTCCGCCCCGGCGTCCAACGCCTCGATCTTGTCGGCGTCCTCGCTGCGGGCGCTGATGACGATGATGGGCGCGTTGGACCACTCCCGCACCCGGCGGATGACCTCTACCCCGTCCATGTCCGGCAGGCCCAGATCCAGCAGGATCACGTCGGGCGCCCGGGAAGCGGCCTCCGACAGGGCGCCCTCGCCGGTGGCGGCGGTGGTGAAGCGGTAGCCGTGGGCCTTCAGAGTGGCGGAGATCAGGTTGCGGATGGGGGGATCGTCCTCCACCACCAGGATCTGCGGTTTATTCATGGAGCGTGACCTCCTCCAGTGGAAGTGTGAAACGGAACACCGCCCCCACGGGCCGGTTGTCCTCCACCCGGATGGAGCCGCCGTGGGCCTCCACGATGGCCTTGCACAGATAGAGGCCCAGCCCCAGGCTCCGGCGGTCGTCCCGGACGGGATTGGCGCCGTGATAGAACTTGTCGAAGACCAGGGTCTTCTCCCCGTCGGGGATACCGGGGCCGTCGTCGGCCACCGATACTTCCGCCATATCCCCCCGCCGCTCCGCGGTCACGGTGATGGCGGTGCCGGCCGGGGTGTACTTGGCCGCGTTGTCGATGAGGTTGACGATGACCTGCACGATGAGCCGGGCGTCCGCCTTCACCAGCAGGAGCTCGTCCCCGCAATCCGTCCGGAGGGGATGAGTGGCGGCAGCCCGCTCCCCGTGGCGGACGGCCTCCTCCACGATGTCGCTGAGTAGCTCGGCGGAGGGGCGCAGCTCCATGCGGCCCTCCTCGATGCGGGTGGCGGACAGCAGGTTCTCCACCAAGCTCACCAGCCACAGGGAGTCGTCGTAAATGTCGGAGCAGAGCTGCCGGCGGGTCTCCTCGTCGAACTTGTCCCCATTGCTCAGCAGGCTGCTGGCGTTGCCGGAGATGGTAGTGAGGGGGGTGCGCAGATCGTGGGAGATGGTGCGCAGCAGGTCGGCCCGGAGCTGTTCGCTCCTGGCCAGCACGGCGGCCTCCTCCTTCTCCCGGGCGTTCCGCTCGGCCCGGGCGGCCTGCTCCTTGTACCGCAGGGCCAGGGTCCCGGTGATGTAGGCGGTGAGGAACATGACCACAAAGGTCACCGGGTAGCCCGTCTCATAGGCGGTGAGGGTGAACCGGGGCTCGGTGAACAGGAAGTTGAAGATGATCACGCTGGCCGCGGCGGCGATGAGGCTGCACGCCCGGTGGGACGCGGCCACGGAGATGAGCACCACGCCCAGGATGTAGACCATGATGATGTTGGCGTGGGTGAAGCCCAACCGGTCGAACAGCAGGCTGAGCCCGGTGGCCGCCGCCAGGATGCCCGCGCTCTTCGCGGCGTCCAGAAGGATACTCTGAACACGGGCTCGGTTTTTCTCCACGGCGATCCCTCCCTTCGCAGGCCTCTGTTGGGATGATAGCACGCTCCCGGGAAAAAATCCAGAGCCTCAGCGGCTTTTCTCCCGCCCGGCCCGGAGGAACGCCCGAAACCGGCGAAAGGCGGCCAGCGCCAGAGCGCGGATCAGGACCAGGGCGAGCAGCGTCAGGACGACGAACAGGATATCGGTCATGGGGGTCCGCCTCCTTTCCGGCGCGGGGCCGTCAGAGCTTGAAGCACTTCTGGACGGCCTTCTCATGGCCCAGCACCAGGATGGACCGCTCGGTGTCCAGCAGGGTGTCCGGACCCACGTTCATGTTCAGCTGCCCGTTCTCCCGGACGGCCAGGATGTTGATGTCGAATTTCCGCCGCACGTCCAGCTGGAGGATAGTCTTTCCCCGCCAGGACTCGGGCACGGACAGCTCGTAGATGGCGTAGCCGTCCTCCAGCTCGGTGTAGTCCAGGATGTGCTCCGAGGTGCAGCGGATGGCGGTCCAGGCGGCCAGCTGCTTCTCCGGGTAGACCACCTCGTCGGCCCCGTTGCGGAGCAAAAACTTCTCCTGCATGCCCCGGGAGGCCCGGGCGATGACCTTTTTCGCCCCCAGGTCCTTCAGCAGCCAGGCGGTCTCCAGGGAGTTCTGGAAGTCGTCCCCGATGGCCACGATGCACACGTCGAAGCTGGGCACCCCCAGGGAGGCGAGGAAGTCCTCGCTGGTGCTGTCCCCGATCTGGGCGGCGGTGACAAAGGGGAGCACGGCGTTCACACGCTCCTCGCAGGTATCCACCGCCATCACCTCGTGGCCCAGTTCGTTGAGCTTGGCGGCGATATTGCTGCCGAACCGGCCCAATCCGATCAATAGGATACTTTTCATGGTGACCTCCTGTTCTCAAATCAACCTACGGTGATCCACTCCTGGGGCAGGCGGGCGGCGTTTTTCCTGCCCGACAGAGCGGCAAAGATGAGGGTGAGTCCTCCCACCCGGCCAAAATACATCAGCAGGATCAGGATGACCCGGGACAGGGCGCCTAGGGTGGGGGTGATCCCCAGCGTCAGCCCCACGGTGCCCACTGCCGAGGCGGTCTCGAACAGGCACACCGACAGGGGCAGCCCCTCCGCCCGGCTGATGACGCACCCCCCGGCCAGGAACAGGGTCAGGTACATGACCAGCACGGCCACGGCCTGCCGGACGGCCCCGTCCTCCAGGCGGCGGCCGAAGAACTGGGCGTCCTCCCGGCGGCGGAAGGCGGCCAGGGCGGTGCCCAGCAGGACGGCCAGGGTGGTGGTCTTCATGCCGCCGGCAGTGGAGCCGGGAGAGCCGCCCACCAGCATCAGCAGGATCATCACTCCCTGTCCCACGCCGCTCATGGCGGTGAGATCGGCGGTGTTGAAGCCCGCCGTCCGGGCGGTGACCGACTGGAACAGGGAGACCCATACCCGCTCCGGCAGAGGAAGGCCGGTGAACTCCCCGAAGAAGAAATACGCCGCCGGGAGGACGATCAGCAGGGCGCTGGTGAGCAGCACCACCTTGGTCTGCATCCGGTATTTTTTCACCCGGAGGCCATTGTCCCGCACATCCCCCCACACCAGAAAGCCGATGCCGCCCACGATGATGAGGCCCATCACCGTCAGGTTCACCGCCGGCCGGGCGGCATAGCCCGTCAGGGAGGAGTAGGGGGCCTGGTTGCCCATCAGGTCGAACCCGGCGTTGCAGAAGGCGGACACCGAGTGGAACAGGGCGTACCACAGCCCCTTTCCCAGGCCGAACTCCCCGCAGAACACCGGCGCCAGCGCCAGGGCCCCCAGCAGCTCGAACAGGGCGGTCATTTTGACGACGAATCCCCCCAGCCGGACGATCCCTCCCAGCTGCGGGGCGGACAGGGCCTCCTGCATGGTGGAGCGCTGTTTGAGGCTCACCCGGCTGCCCGCGGCGGTGAACACCGCCATGGCCACCGTCACCACCCCCATGCCACCGATCTGGATGAGGCAGAGGATGACCGCCTGGCCGAAGGGGGACCAGGACAGGGCCGTGTCCCGCACCACCAGCCCGGTGACGCACACCGCGGAGGCGGCGGTGAACAGCGCGTCCAGGGGCGGGGCGCTCCCGCCGCCGGCGGAGGCGAAGGGCAGCATGAGCAGCACCGTACCCAGCAGGATCAGCGCGGCAAAGCCCAGGATGATGATCTGGGAGGTGCTCAGCCGTCTCTCCAACAGGCTCACGTCCCCGCACCTCCCCCAGTTTGATACCGCTATTGTGACAGAATTTCCATTAAATGTGTGTTAACGATGGGGCGGCGGTATAAAGATTTTGTTAAGAAAACCAGCCGGCAGCACATAAAACGGCGGAGGCCGCCGGGGCAACCCGGCGGCCTCCGCCGCTGTGTTCGGTTGATGGCGTCAGTTCAGGATGCCGTGCGGGTCCGGGCGGTGAGCGCGTCCGGCCTCACGGGGATACGGACGGCCTGGCACCTGATCCAGTCCATCCACACCCCGTAACAGTCCGCGTGGAGATGGCACCCGTCGCCCGAGAGTTCGTCGGGCAGGTACCCCTCCCCATCGGCGAACACCGTGTTGGGATCTATGTAATACGCCCCGGCCTCCGCCGCCATCTCCCGGATGGCCCTGTTCAGCCGGTTGATGTTCTCCGGCCCGAAACAGGCGTCGCTCCCGGCCTTGGCCCGCCCGCAGACCATGACCCCCTGGAGGATGATGGCCGCACCGGGCTCCTTCTGCCGGACCGTGTCCACCAGCTCCCGGTAGGCGCGGATCAGGCTCCCCAGATCGGTGCCGCACTCGTTGATCCCCAGGCAGATGAGGACCTTGCCGTAGGTCCTGCCGTCCAGCAGGGCGGGCAGCGTCCGGTCGGAGAAGTCCTCGTCCGAGGCCTCCTTGGTCAGGGCGGTATACACCGACAGACCCGTGGAAACGAAGTAGTCCGCCTTCCCCGCCCGGGCAAAGAGCCGCAGGCCGTCCGTGCGGGAGTCCCCGATAAAGAGGGCGTCGTCGAACCAGCTGTCCGGGACCATGTCCCCGGGGGTGAACGATCCGCCGGACCCGGTGACGATGGCGCTCTCCTCCGGCGGCTCCGTGGGCGGGGCGCTCTCCTCCGGAGCCGGTTCCGCGCTGGGAGGCGGCGCGGCCGGCTCCGGCGTATCCGTGGCCGCCGGCGGTACGGCGTCGGTCAGCGCGGCCCCCGGCGCCGGGGAGGGCCCGGCATGGGCCGCGGGACCGCCGCTCAGGAAAACCATCGCCGCCGCGGCGGCCCCCGCCAGCGCCGCGGCAGCCGCCGCGCAGATCAGTATTTTGCTTCTTCTTTTCATGTGATCTTCTCTCTGTGTATGGCGCGGACAGGGGTCAAGGCGCCGGCGCGTCAGCCCTCACCGGGCCAGGAAGCCGTAATCCGTGTCCAGATTGTGCAGCGCCCAGCAGCGGAAGTCCATCCGCGGCCCCATGTGGAGCCACCAATAGAATTCCTCGTCCGCGCCGGTCTCCTTCTGGGTGGCGCCGGGGGTGTAGAGCATGAACTTCGCGCCCGGCTCCGGCGGGGCGTCCGCACCCGCGGCGGACAGCCCGTAGGGGGCGCTGGAGATGTACCGCGTCCCGCCCTCGGTCCACTCCTCCCCGATGGGATGGCCGGTGTCCAGCACCAGCTCCGCCAGGGTCAGGGACCAGACGTGCTCGCTGACCTGTTTGATGTCCCCGAACCGGCCGTGGAAGGTGCAGACATACTCGGTGCCGTGGTATCCGGGGCCGCTGTCCCCCATGTCGGAGTCGCTGTACTCCCCGGTAAAGGTGCCGTCCGCGTTCAGGGTGAGGTCGGTGGACCAGCCCCCCGCGCCGCTGCAGAACTCAAACAGGAACGGGCCCACAAAGGGCAGGCCGCCGGATCCGGCGGGGGCGCTGTAAGGCATCTCCTGCCACGCCGCGTCCCCCACTTCCCGCCGATCCAGCTTATGGCCGTATACGTTCACGCCGTCTGCCAGGTCGAGGACCAGACAGCCTCCCTTGTCGTCGGACGCGCCGCAGACGTAGAGCACCATCTCGTCCACGCCGTCCTGATCCCTGTCCAGCAGAGCGTATTCCCTGATCCGCATGGAGGGGTCATAGGGGTCGAACAGGGCGTGGATGCCGGCCACTCCCATGGGATCCATCCCCCAGTCGGTGCTGTAAACGAAGGCCCTCCTGCCGTTCAGGATGTCCAGGTAGGCGGCCAGGGCGATGGCGGACTGGCGGTCCGGGAACTCTCCCGCCTCCTCCCAGGCCCGCAGATTGTCCTCCAGCGTCTTGTTTCTGTTGTAGGCAAATCCCCCCGTGGAAAACTGGTCCCAAGGATACGTCAGCCACCGGCCCGTCCGTTCGTGCAGGTCCTCCAGCTCTGAGTTGGTGTTCAGCAGCGGTTGGGCGTCCTCCAGCAGCGGGGACAGCTCCCTCAAGAATCCGGCCACAGCCTCCGTGTCCATAGGCTCATGCATGGACTGGCCGAAATTGGTGTCAAACCGCATCCCACCGATCTGCTTCACCAGCACCTTCCCTGTAACGGCACCATCGCCGTCGGTGAAGCTGAACAGCGTATAGCTGTGGTCGGCGTTCCCGGTGCTCATGTAGGGGTTATACCGCAGCAGCCAGTCCAGGCCGTCGAACCGGCACAGAAACAGCGTGTTCCAGCCTCCGTGGGCGTAAAACCCGTCCTCGCTCCAGACGCAGCAGCCGTTTTCCATCACCCGCAGCTGCTTGCCGCCGTCAATCTCCACCAACTCCAGCGTCTCCGGGACGCCGTTGCGGTTCAGGTCGGTCTGCAGGGCGGTGAGGTCGCCGATGTCAGCGGCGGCGGGCACATACCAGAAGGACTTGCAGGCCAGCCCGCCGTTCCCCAGGCCCAGCACCACCCGGACGCTGCCGCACTGTCCCTGCCAGATACCCAGGTCGCAGTACAGCCGCCCGCTCGACACCGTAAACTCATAGTAATTGCCGAACGCCATGGTGTTCATCAGGTCCGTCTCCGCGGGATAGCTCTCGTCCCACTCCGATTTGGCGATGATCTCCGCCACGCCGGGGGCGGTGAGAAGGTAGCTGTCCCCGCTGCCGGTGAGTGTGACCTGCTCAAAGATCACGCCGGGCAGGTCGTCCCGGGTAAAGGCGGCCCGCTCATCCAGGGTCTCCCCGTCAAAGACGCGGAGGGACTGGATCAGGCCGCCGGTCAGGTGGCTGGTGGTGTAGGCAAGCACGACCTCGTCCGCGCCGTCGCCGTCCAGATCGGCCCCGGCCAGGGTGATGGGCGTCTCCTCCACCCAGTCGTCGGTGAACCGCGCCTGATTCCCGTCGCAGATCAGCGTAAAGGCCGCGCCGCCCACCTCGCCGTCCGGGTTCCCGCCCCGGTAGTCCATGGTCAGCGTGACCGTCCTGCCGTCGATCTGGGCGGTGGCGGCGGGCTCGGCGGTAACCGCCGAGCCCAGCATAGCATCGATGTTCTCCTGGGTGAAATCGTACCACGGGGCCTCCGGCTTGGCCTTTTCTCTCTGATAGGCGGCTTCAAAGGTCTCCCGGTCGACCGTTTCCCCTTCCACCACATAGGCGGGTTCGGAGTTGTTCAGGTCGTAATTGGGCACCCGGGCGGCGACAAAGACCTCTCCGCCCTGGCTGTCCAGCCGGTAGGCCCCAAAGTCGGCGGAGGAATAGGCGCTGAAATAGGTGCCGTCGGCCCGCAGCTCAATATCGCCCCAGAAACCCAGCTGATAGCCGTACACCTGTCCGGCCTCCCGGTTGAGGACCAGATAGCCCTCCATATCGTCCGCTGCACCGCAGACGCAGAGCATCATCTCGTCCTCACCGTCCCGGTCCACGTCCGCCAGGGCGTACCGCTGTATCCGCACGGAACTGTCGCCGATGTCGAACATGGCGGGGACATCTGTCACCGTTTTGGTCTCCTCTCCAAAGAGGAAGCCGGCTCTGCCGTTCAGAATGTCCTCATAGGCGGCGAGGGCGGCGGAGTTGCCCGGGGCCGTGGGCTCCGGGCTGGCGCTCACCGTGGGGTCAGGGCTCTCCCCCGGCTCCTCCTGGGGCGCGGCGGCGGAGCTGAACGCGCAGGCGGTGACGGCGGCGGCCAGCACGACGGCCAACGCCGCCGCCCAGACCGCCTTTTTAGGGGCGTGGGCGATGCGCTGCACCCGCTCCCACAGGGCCTTTTTGCCGCCGCTCATGGTAGTGGCGGCGCTCATCAGGCTGGCCGGGGAGGGCTGGGCGGTGATGAGGGTCAGCAGGGTCCAGCCGTAGGCCTTGCGCTCGCCGTCCCCCAGGAGCCGGATGGCTCCCTCGTCACAGGCCAGCTCGGCGTCCCGCCGGCTGAGGAAGGCGGCCAGCCACACCAGCGGGTTCCACCAGTGGGTGGCCAGGGCGGCGCACCGCAGCAGGCTCCACACCTGGTCGCCGTGGCGGGCGTGGGTGGTCTCGTGGGCCAGCACGTGGCGGAGCATGGCGGGGTTGGCCGCCGTCTCGGAGGTCACATACACGGCGGGCCGGACGATCCCGAACAGGCAGGGGGACTCCAGCCGCTCCACCGCGTAGACGGGCAGCCCGCAGTCCGCCCCGATCGGCCTCCGCCGGCAGCGCAGATCGACGGCGAAGCGCGCGTTGCAGATCACCAGCGCCAGCCCCATGGCGGCGGCCCCGCCCAGCCACAGCCAGCCCAGGGTCCCCCGCCAGTCGAAGGACCGCGGGGCGGGGGCCGCAGGTGTGACGGGGGCGCCGGGGATATCGTGGATGGCCGGGGGCATGTCCTCCTGGCCAGCGCCCGGGGCCGGCGTCGCCGGGGTGAGGACCACCGTGCCGGGGTCCCCGTCCTCCGCCGGAGGATACGCCGGCGCGGGGACGGCGGTCTGGGACGCGGGGGGCTCCAGCGCATCCCGGACGGACTCGGGCACGGGGACGGAGAACAGCTGCACGGGGATCAGCAGCCGCAGCAGCACCAGCCCCCACAGGGCGTAGCGCGCCCCCGCGCCCATGCGCTTTCCCAGCAGCGCCCGCACCAGGGCCACCATCAGGATCAGGATACTGGACGTGACCGCCCATTCGATCAGCCTCATTCGCCGCTCCTCCTCTCCGCCTCGTCCAAAATCGCCTTGAGCTGGGCGATCTCCTCTTTCGTCAGCTCCTGCCGGCGGGCCATGGCGCTCATCATCAGCCCCACGCTGCCCCGGTACACCCGGTCCAGAAAGCCGCGCGTCTCGGCCATGACGGCCCCCTCCCGCTCCACCGCCGGGGAGTAGGACTTGCCCTTGCCCACGATCTCACAGCGGACCAGGCCCTTCTCCTCCATCCGCCGCAGGGTGGTGATGGTGGTGCTCTTGGCCCAGCCGGCCCGCTCGGCCAGGGCGGCCACCAGCTGCATCACCGTCTGGGGGTATTTGTCCCAGAGGCAGCTCAGTACGTTCCACTCGCTGGAAGTCAGATGTGTCGGTTCCATGGGGATCCCTCCTTGGTTTACTTTGTAGACCTATCATAGCACGGCAGGTCTACATTGTCAACCAAATTATGATTACAGAACGATTACAGTTTGGTTTCATTTTCCCGCCGAATGTCTGAAACCGGTTGCGGGACCGGACCTCGGATGGTATGATACATTCAGATTATTATTGGAGGAATCCTTTATGAAACGCTTTGGAAGGCGGGTGTTGACCGGACTGCTGGCGGCCGTGCTGCTGTTCTGCCTGCCGGTGGTCCATGCCGCCGACGACCGGACCGAGGTCCCGCTGTACCGGCTGGAAAGCGGACAGGCGGCGGCGGAGCAGCTGTACGCCCTGGGCCTCATGCGGGGCAGCGCCGTTCTGCCCGACGGCAGCCCCGACTTCGCCCTGACGCGGACCCTCAACCGGCTGGAGGCCATGGTGCTGATCGTCCGCCTGCTGGGCGGCGAGCAGGAGGCGCTGGAGGCCAATTACGCCCATCCCTTTGACGACGTGCCCCAATGGGGCGCCCCCTATGTGGGCTACGCCTATCATCACGGCATCTCCAACGGCTTGGGCAAGTCCTTCGGCGCCGCCCAGACGATCACGCTGAACGAGTTTCTGACCCAGCTGCTGCGCTCCATGGGCTACCGGGACGTGAACTGGCTGGATCCCTATCCCCTGGCCGGCCAACTGGGCCTGTACTATCCCACCGCCGGGGACGGCTTTTTCCGCGCGGACGCGGCCGTCATCTGCCTGGACGCCCTGAACTGCCCCCTCTCCCCCGGGGAGAGCACCCTGTTTGACCTGTTGAAGCGCAGCGGCGCCGTCTCCCCGGACCAGGAGGCCCCCGCCGGGGTGTTCGTCCCCGGCCCGGTGCCCCCGCTGGTCGCCGGGTTTGACGCCGAAGCCGGCGACGGCCTCCTGGCGCAGATGTACCAGGCCGTCTCCGGCCACGCGGAGAGCATCGCCGTCCGCGCCCCGGAGGAACAGCTGGCCGCCCTGGAGGAGCAACTGAGCGCCGCCTCCGGCGGCCTGTCCTCCCCCTTCTCCGACGCCTCCGGTCTCACCGTCTGCCAGGTCCCCGGGCAGCTCCAGGCCGCTCCGGCCTACCTCGACACCGGCCGGGTCATGGCCTGGCTGGAGGGCCGGGCGACCAACCTCTCCTGGAACGATCTGCGGCTGCTGGAGTCCGCCCGCAGCCTCCACGCCTCCCTGGTGACCCCCGATATGAGCGAGTATGACCAGGTGAAAGCCTTCCACGACTGGCTGGCCCTCAACGTCACTTACGACCCCAGCGGCGATGCGCTCCCTGAGGACGACGCGCTCCGCTCCGCCACCGGCGCCCTGCTGGACCGCAGGGCCTCCTCCGACGGCTTCGCCCGGGCCTTCGATCTGCTGTGCTACTTCAGCGGGATCGACTGTCTCCGCGTCACCGGCGCCTCGGGCGGGGGCTTCCACGCCTGGAACAAGGTGAAGCTCGGCGGGCAGTGGTACGCCGTGGACGCGGCCTTGGACTGCGCCGTGTCCTCCGCGTCCGGGAACAGGGGCGTCCGGTACGACTACTTCCTCATCAGCGACGGGCAGATGGCGCGGGACCACAGCTGGACCCAGTGGCCCTTCTGGCCCGCCGCGGCGCCCGAGCAGGGATCAGAACAGGAATAAGGAGATCGATCCAATTGAAGGTATTGATGATAAACGGCAGTCCCCGCCCCAACGGGAACACCGCGCTGGCCCTGGCGGAGATGGAAAAGGTCTTCGCGGAAAACGGCGTGGAGACCGAGACCATGCAGATCGGCAATCAGGCCATCCGCGGCTGCGCCGCCTGCGGCTACTGCTTCACCCATGAGGGCTGCGTGTTTGACGACGCCGTCAACGCCGCCGCGCCCAAATTCGCCGCGGCGGACGGCCTGGTGGTGGCCAGCCCGGTGTACTACGCCTCCGCCAACGGGACCCTGGTGTCCTTCCTGGACCGGCTGTTCTACAGCAGCGGCTGCGATAAGCGGATGAAGGTGGGGGCCTCCGTAGTGGTGGCCCGCCGGGGAGGGCTGTCCGCCACCTTTGACGAACTGAACAAATACTTCACCATCAGCGGTATGCCGGTGGCCTCCAGTCAGTACTGGAACTCCGTCCACGGCCTCCTGCCGGGCGAGGCCGCGCAGGACGGCGAGGGCCTCCAGACCATGCGGACCCTGGCCCGGAACATGACCTTCCTGATGAAGAGCATCGCTCTGGGCCGGGAACAGTTCGGCCTGCCTGTGGAGGAGGAGCGCATCTCCACTCACTTTGTCCGCTGAGCGGCAGGTCCATTCACAAAAGGGGGACAGCGTTATGGAAAATATGTTCACCAACGCCCACATTCTGGCCTGGTTGACCTATTTTGCCGAGAATATGCAGGTGGACCTGGAAAAGGTCAAGATCCTGGACATCACCCGGAAAAACAAGAACCTGATCCCCACGGTGGAGTCCCGCCCCGCCGTGCTGGTGTTCACCGAGGCGGGCCACCCCGACATCTTTTACCGGATGTGGGACGCGGGCCTCGGCGACTGCGAGGTGTGGTACAACGAGGGGTCCGAACCCACCGGCCCCATCCTGCACTCCCCCGTGAAGGACATGATCAACCGGGGGATCAACGCCTCCGCCGGGATGTTGATCCTGAACCCCAACGCCCGGTCTACCTATAAGATCGGTATGCGCAATTCCGACTTCTTCCGGGGCTCCGTCCACTACGTGGGCAGCGAGATCCGGGCGGTGATCCTCAACAAAATGCACGTGTCCAACCAGGACACGGTGTGCGTCATCGGCGGGGCCTCCATCGCGGTGGAGACGGCCATCCTGGCCCCCGAAGGCACGGTGATCGCCGTGGAGTACAGCCAGCGGGACCGCCGGACGGTGGAGGAGAACGCCCATCAGTTTGGCCTCAACAACATCATCGTCATCGACCATGTGGATGAGAAGACCATGGCGGGCCTGCCGGTGCCCTCCCTGACTTTCCTGGTGGCCTCCGCCAGCATGGAGCGGGAGATGGAGTGCCTTCTGAAGCTGAACCCCCACATGGAGTTCGTCGTCTACACCCTGGACTTCCGGTGCGCCGCCTCCCTGCCCGACCTGTTCCGCCGGTACGGCATCGGGGAGACGGAGGTGCTCCAGATCTCCGTGTCCAAGCTGTCCCCCAAGAACACCTTTGACGCGGAACCCGCCCCCTGGATCATCTCCGGACGGGCGTAAAAGCAGATTTCCGGGTCAATCCACCGCCTTTTTTGTCAAAGATGTATCTTGACAGGCGGCCGCTCTTCGATTAAGATACATACAATTTCACTTGTGAAAGACGATGAGGGAGACAGTAGGGCCTGCCCGAGGCCGCAGAGAGCCGGTGGATGGTGGAAATCCGGCGCCAGAGGGCCCGCCCGAACATCACTCCGGAGTTTCAGCCCCAAACGCGTTGCGCGGAGTAGGCGCTGACGGCTTTCCCCGTTACAGGAAGCGTGTATGCTGGTACACAGTAACGGGTGGTATCACGGTGTCAGAGTATGGCGTCCGTCCCTTTACGGGGGCGGACGCTTTTTTGTTTCAAGGAAAAGAGGGAAAATCTATGAGCAAGACCATGACAGAGATCCGCTGGCACGGCCGGGGCGGCCAGGGGGCCAAGACCGCCTGCCTCCTGCTGGCCGACGCCGCCTTTGCCTCCGGCAAATACGTCCAGGGCTTCCCGGAGTACGGCCCCGAGCGGATGGGCGCCCCCATCACCGCCTACAACCGCATCAGCGACGTGCCCTGTACCATCCACTCCAACATCTACGATCCGGACTACGTGGTGGTGGTGGACGAGTCCCTGCTCCACACTGTGGACGTCACCGCGGGCCTGAACCCCGAGGGGGCCATCGTCATCAACTCCGCCCGGGACCCGGAGGAACTCCGCCCCCTGCTGCGGGGCTACGCCGGCGGGGTGTACACCATCGACGCCCGGCGCATCTCCGAGGAGCACCTGGGCCGCTACTTCCCCAACACCCCCATGCTGTCCGCCATCGTGCAGGTGAGCCGGGTGCTGGAGCCGGGCCGGTTCATCGCCGACATGGAGGCATCCTTCCGCCACAAGTTCGCCACCAAGCCCCAGGTGATCCAGGGCAATATGAACTGTCTGATCCAATCCATGAAGGAGGTGCGGGGCGCATGAGCTTCATCAAGGCCGAATCGATCACTGAGCAGTCCCCCTGGCAGGAGATGACCCCCGGCGGGGAGATCTACGAGGGGGGCACCTCCCGGCTGACCAAAACCGGCGAGTGGCGGTCCAACCGCCCGGTGTGGGACCCCGTCAAGTGCCGCCAGTGCCTGCTGTGCGCCCCCTTCTGCCCCGACTCCTCCATCCCCGTGAAGGACGGGAAGCGGGCGGATTTCGACTTTGACCACTGCAAGGGCTGCGGTATCTGCTGGAAGGTGTGCCCCTTCCAGGCCATCCGCATGGAACAGGAGGTGCACCAATGAGCATTCGGGAACGTCTCTCCGGCAACGAGGCCATCGCCTACGCCATGCGGCAGATCGACCCGGACGTGTTCGCCGCCTTCCCCATCACCCCGTCCACCGAGATCCCCCAGTATTTCGCCCAGTACGTGGCCGACGGCAAGGTGAGCACCGAGTACGTCACCGTGGAGAGCGAGCACTCCTCCATGTCCACCTGCATCGGCGCGGCCGCCGCCGGGGCCAGGGCCGTCACTGCCACCTCCTCCGCCGGCCTGGCCTTCATGTACGAGGTGCTGTACGTGGCCGCCTCCAGCCGCCTGCCCATCACCCTGGCCTGCGTCAACCGGACGCTGACCGGCCCCATCAACATCAACAACGACCACTCCGACTCCATGGGCGCCAGGGACGCCGGGTGGCTCCAAATTTACGCCGAGAACAACCAGGAGGCCTACGACAACTACCTCCAGGCCATGCGCATCTCCGAGCATCCCTCCGTCCGCCTGCCCATTATGATCTGCCAGGACGGCTTTATCACCTCCCATGCGGTGGAGAACATCCTCCTTGAGGAGGACGCGGCGGTGAAGAAATTTGTGGGCGAGTACCACCCGGAGCACGCCCTGGTGGGCCGGGATCACCCCCTGGCCGTGGGACCCTATGACTCCTGCCCGTACTGCATGGAGCACAAGGTCATGCAGGCCGAGGCCATGAAGAACGCCAAGAAGGTGATCCTGGACGTGGCCGCCGACTTTGAGCGGACCTTCGGGCGCAAGTACGGCTTCTTTGAGGAGTACCGCATGGAGGATGCCGAGGTGGCCCTGGTGCTCATCGGCTCCACCGCCGGCACCGCCAAGGCCTGCATCGAGAAGCTTCGGGCCCAGGGCGTCAAGGCCGGCCTTGTGAAGGTGCGGGTGTTCCGCCCCTTCCCCATGGATGAGATCGCCCAGGCCCTTAAAAACGTGAAGGCCGTGGCTGTCATGGATAAGAGCGAGGGCTACTCCGGCTGCGGCGGCCCCCTCTTCGCCGAGACGCGCAGCGCCTGCTATGACCTGCCCGATCCCCCGAAGATGATCGACGTGGTCTACGGCCTGGCGGGCCGGGACTGCGCGGTGGAGGATATCGAGAAGGTCTACCGGCATCTTTTGAAGATCGTGGAGACCGGCGAGACCGGTCCCCGGTACATCCACTTCGGCCAGCGCAGCAATCAGGAGGAGGTGCTTTAAGTATGGCTTATAATCACAAGGCGGAGCTTTCCAAGCCCGAACGGTTCGCCCCCGGCCACAGGCTCTGCGCCGGCTGCGGCGCGGGCATCGTCTGCCGCGGCATCACCCGCGCCCTGGACGAGGGGGACAAGGCCGTCATCTGCAACGCCACCGGATGCCTGGAGGTGTCCTCCTTCCTCTACCCCTACACCGCCTGGGAGGACAGCTACATACATTCCGCGTTTGAAAACGCCTCCGCCGTCTGCGGCGGCGTGGAGGCCGCCTGCAAGGCCCTGCAAAAGAAGGGCAAGCTCAATGAGGAGTATAAATTCATCACCATCGGCGGCGACGGCGGCACCTACGACATCGGCTTCCAGTCCCTGTCCGGCGCTATGGAGCGGGGCCACGACATGGTGTACTTCTGCTACGACAACGAGGCGTACATGAACACCGGCATCCAGCGCTCCTCCTCCACCCCCCGCTTCGCCAACGCCACCACCACCCCGGTGGGCACCCAGTCCCTGGGCAAAAAGCAGGAGAAGAAGGACCTGACGGTCATCATGGCCGCCCACAACATCCCCTATGTGGCCCAGACCACCTTCATCGGCAACTTCAAGGACTTCCATGAGAAGGCCCACCGGGCCATCTACACCCCCGGCCCCGCCTTTGTGAACGTGATGGCCCCCTGCCCCCGGGGCTGGCAGTACTCCCCGGAGCTGCTGCCCCAGATCTGCAAGATGGCGGTGGAGACCTGCGTGTGGCCCCTGTACGAGGTGGTGGAGGGCAAGTGGATGCTCAGCTACGAGCCGAAAAAGAAACTCCCCGTGGAGGAGTTCATGAAGCTCCAGGGCCGGTTCAAGCACTGCTTCAAGCCCGGCAACGAGTGGACCATCCAGGCCGCCCAGGACTACGTGGACCGCAAGTGGGAGGAACTGCTCACCCGGTGCTCTCAGGATTGACCGTCCCAATCTGGCAGGCGCTCCCGCCCGGGGGGGCGTCAAGGTCAGGCAAATCAACGACAGTGAAAAAGCACCCACCCGACGAGACAGGGTGGGTGCTTTTCCCTGCCGCCGGGGCGCAGAGCGTGCCCTTTCCGCCGGCTCTGTCACGAGTTCGGACACTGCCGGCCGGTGTGGTCGATGCGGTAGTCCCGGCCGCACTCCCCAGGCAGGATGAGCTGGGAGATGGGCACAAAGGTATAGCCCTGCTGCAAAAGGGATTCGATGATGCCGGGGAGGGCCTCGGGGGTGTGGAGGGCGGCGTTGTGGAACAGCACGATGGACCCGGGCCGGACCCTGGAGGTGACCCGCCGGGTGATCTCGCCGGCGGACAGGTCCTTCCAGTCCAGGCTGTCCACGTCCCACTGGATGGGCTCGATCCCCAGGGACCGCACGGCGCTGATGACGTGGTCGTCATACTCGCCGTAGGGGCAGCGGAACAGGGTGGGCCGCACGCCGGTGACAGCCTCGATCCTGTCGTTGCAGGCGTTCACGTCGTCGATGATCTGCCGGGTGGTAAGGGAGTTGAAGTGGGCGTGGTCGTTGGAGTGGCCCATGACCTCGTGCCCGGCGTCGTGGAGGGCCTTGACCGACTCGGGGTACTTCCCGACCCAGTCCCCCACCACAAAGAAGGTGGCCTTCACGTTGTATTTGCCCAGGATGTCGATGAGCTGCTGGGTGTCCTCGTTGCCCCAGGCGGCGTCAAAGCTGACAGACAGCACCTTGTAGTCCTTCTGCACGCAGTAGATGGGCAGCTGTCTTGTGGTGGCGGCGGCCCCCACCACGGCGGGGCTGTTCACCACGGTGAGCATGAGCGCGGCGGCCAGCAGGCAGGCCCCGGCCGCCACCAGCCTCCGGCGCAGGTAGAGGATCTTGGTCCCCTTCATCCATTTTATCAGACGTTCCTTCCAGTCCATAGGCGGATCCTCCCGTTTTGAGCGTTGGTACAATCTATGCGGACGGGTCCCCGTTCATGAGCGCGGACCCGCCCCAGGGGGACTCTTTGCGGAAAAAAAGCGCCGCGCGGTATTGATTTTGCTCCGCTCTTCCATTATAATATGGTACCGTTGACAGGAACCGACAGGGGGCGGGAACATGGATCTGAATTCAACACTGTTCCTGTTCTTTTTCTTTCCCGTCTCCGCTCTGCTGTATTTTGCCGCGCCGGGGACAAGGCTGAAAAACGGCTTCCTTCTGCTGGCGGGTCTGGCGTTCTACGCCCTGGGCCGGTGGCAGGGGATGCTGGTCCTGCTGGCCTCCGCGCTGATCAGCTGGGCGGCGGGGGCCGTCCTCCGCAGGACCGGCAGGAACAAGCCGGTGCTGGCGGCGGCGCTGCTTCTGGACCTCGCGCTGCTGGTGTGCTTCAAATACCTGACCCTGCTGACGGAGACGGCCGGCGCGCTGTTCTCCCTGTCCGTCCCGGCGCTGGGGCTGGCCGCCCCGGTGGGGATCTCCTTCTTCACCCTCAAGGCCATGAGCTACGTCATCGACGTGTACCGCGGCGGCGAGGCGGGCGGATTTTTCAGCGTCCTGCTGTACCTCTCCTTCTTCCCCCAGGTGACCTCCGGCCCCATCGGCCGGTTCGGTCGGTTCGCCGGAGAGCTGAAGGACCGGTCCGTCACCGCCGAGGGCGCGGCCCTGGGCCTGCGCCGGTTCATCGTGGGCCTTGCCAAGAAGCTGCTCATCGCCGGGGCGGTGGCCCCCATCGCCGACAAGGCGTTCTCCCTCGGGCAGGACGCCGGCATGGCCCTGGCCTGGCTGGGGGCCGCGGCCTATCCCGTACAGCTCTACTTCGACTTCTCCGGCTACTCCGATATGGCCATCGGCCTGGGCCGGATGTTCGGCTTTTCCTCTCCCGAAAACTTCGACTACCCCTACGCCGCCCTGTCCCTCCGGGACTTCTGGCGGCGGTGGCACATCTCCCTGTCCTCCTGGCTCCGGGACTATCTGTACATCCCCCTGGGCGGCGGACGGCGGGGGCAGGGGCGCAAGTGCGTCAACCTGCTGATCGTGTTCGCGGTCAGCGGCCTGTGGCACGGGGCCTCCTGGACGTTTTTGCTGTGGGGCCTGTGGCACGGGGCGTTCCGGTCCCTGGAGGTCTGCGCCGGGGACAGGCTGGACGCCCTGCAAAAGTCCGCCCCCGGCAGGGCGCTGTGCCGCGTCTGCACCCTGCTGGCGGTGTGTCTGGGCTTCGTGCTGTTCCGGGCCGCCTCTCCGGAGAACGCCCTGGGGATGTTCCGGGCCATGTTCGTCCCGGCGGCGCCGGTCCCCGCGGCGGTCACCGCGCTGGAGCGGATCGCCCCGGCCGTGTGGCTGGCCCTGTGCGCCGGGATCGCGGGCAGCCTGCCCGTGGTCCCCTGGCTGAGGGCCAAAGCGGACGGCATGAGCGAGGCCGCCCGGGGCCGGCTCACCGCGCTGTCCCTGGCGGGGGCGGCCGCCCTGTTCGTCCTCTGTATGCTGGCCGCCGCCGGCGGGGATTTCCGGCCCTTTATCTACAATCAGTTCTGAGGGGGCGGGAACGTGGCAAAGAAAAGAATCTGCGTCTGCTTTCTGGCCCTGATCCTGTGCCTGTGTCTGGTCCCCTCTCTGGGGATGCTGGCGGGGCGGGAGGAGGCCGCCGGCGGCAATCAGATCCTCACCCCCCTGCCCCGGCCGCAAAACGCGGACGGGAGCTGGAACACCGCCTACCTCTCCCAGCTGGGGGTCTATCTCCAGGACCACTTCTTTCTGCGGCAGTCCATGATCACCGCCTGGTCGGAGGGAAACGTGGCGCTGCTCCGCTCCTCCGTCTCCGACGGGGTGGTGCTGGGGCGGGACGGCTGGCTCTACTACCGGGACACCTTGGACGACTACACCGGCTCCGGCCTTCTCCCGGAGGGGGACATCCTGTCCGCCGCCCACAATCTGGCGCTGGTCCGGGAGTACTGTGAGAGCCAGGGGGCAAAATTCCTGTTCACCATCGCGCCCAACAAGAATACGCTTTACCCGGAGCACATGCCCGACCTGACGGTGTTCTCCGCCGAGCGCAACGCCGGCCGCCTGGCCGCCGCCCTCGGCGCGGAGGGGGTCCCCTATCTGGACCTGTTCGCCCTCCTCGGCGGGCAGGAGGAGACGCTGTACTTCGCCCGGGACTCCCACTGGAACTCCAAGGGGGCGGCCCTCGCGGCGGACGCCCTGAACGGGGCGCTGGGCCGGAGTTCCGATTACTCCGCCGGACCCTTCACCCCTCAGCCGGTCCACAAGGGGGACCTGTATGAGATGCTCTCCCCCGCCGGGGGCCGCATGGAGGACGACCAGGTCTACGGCGGCCCGCTGGCCTTTGAGTACGAAAACCCCATCCGCTCGGCGGAGGATATCACCATCATGACCCATAAGGAGGGGGAAGGGTCCCTGCTCATGTTCCGGGACTCCTTCGGCAATCTGCTCTACCCCTATCTGGCGGACAGCTTCGGCTCCGCCCTGTTCTCCCGGTCCACCGCCTACCGGCTGGATCTCGTCGCCCAGCGCTCCGCCGGGTACGTGGTGGTGGAGCTGGTGGAGCGCAATCTGGACTACCTGCTCCAGAACATCCCCCAGATGCCCGCGCCGGAGCGGGAGGCCCCCGGGACAGCGGCCTCCGGCGGGAGCGCGGCGCTGACGGTGGAGCCCGCCCAGTTCGTGGAGGGCCATGTCCAGGTGACCGGCGCGCTGCCGGCGGAGGCCGACCCTGGCGCGCCCGTCTATCTCATGGCGGGAGGCGCCTGCTATGAGGCCTTCCGGCTGGAGGGCGGCCGCTTCGGCCTCACGGTGCCGGAGGATGCGGCGGCGGGCGGCCTGTCGGTGCTGTATCGGATCAACAACGTCTGGACGTCGGCGGACGCCGCGGCAGACTGAATCATCTTCGTTTGTTTCAGGAGGGATCTCCCGTGAAAAAGCGCGTTATTTCACTTCTGCTGGCTCTGGTCACGGCTCTGTCCCTGACCACGGCCGCTTTCGCCGCCGCTCTCTGGGCCGGGCCGGCCGTCTCCCCGGTGCCGCTGAACACTGCGGACCATCTGACCTACCTTGAGGGCAACGGAAACGGCGTTTTCTCCCCCGACTCCGACGTCACCCGGGCGGAGGCCGCCCAGATGCTCTACAAACTGCTGGCGTACACCGTGGAGGTCACCGTCAGCTACAGCGATGTGGCGGAGGACGTCTGGTACCGGGACGCGGCGCTGGAGCTGGGCTCTCTGGGGGTCATCCGTCCCCTTGAGGACGAGTTCCGGGGGGATGAGCCCCTCACCCGTGGGGAGTTCATAAGCTATGTGGCCGCTTTCTTCCCCCTGCGGGCCGATGCGGAGCAGTTCCCCGACGTGGACCCCGGCGACGGGAACGCCGCCGCCATCCTCTCCGCCCGGGCCTACGGCTGGGTGGAGGGCTTCCCCGACGGGACCGTCCGCCCCTATGAGACCCTCACCCGGGCCGAATCGGTGACCATCCTCAACCGGGTGCTGGGCCGCACCGGGGACGAGGCGGTCATCAGCGGCCAGCGCCCCGCCCTCTATCTGGACGTGGCCCCCGGCCAGTGGTTCTACCGCAATGTGATGGAAGCCACCATCCCCCACACCCACAGCACCGGGGAGGACGGCGGCGAGATCTGGCTCACCTGGAATGAGGCGGACACCAAACTGCCTGCCGGGTTCCGCACCGAGGGCGTCCACCTGATCAACGGCTGGAGCTATTACTACGACAGCGAGAGCAAGGACATCCTGCGGAACGCCTCCAAGAACGGCTTTACCGCCGGCGCGGACGGCCGCTTCACCACCGGCGACAGCTGGATCGACGGGCAGCTCCGGCAGATCATCCTCACGCACACCGACCCCTCCATGACCCGGGAGGAGATGCTGAGAGCGCTGTACGCCTACTGCCGGGACAACTACTCCTACCTGACGTGGAGAAGGAACGTCTACGATCCGCAGGATCCCGACTTCGCCCTGGACGCCGCCCGGCAGATGCTCACCAATGGCGAGGGGAACTGCTACTGCTTCGCCGCCACCTTCTGCTATCTGGGCCGCTGGGTCGGCTACGACGTTAAAATGTACGCCGGGAAGGTGCTGGGCGGCAACCACGGCTGGACGGAGATCGACGGCCTCATCTATGACACCCAGCTGGAGTGGCGCTATTACCACGATTACCACAGCAGATATGGGGACCAGTATCTGTGGGCTTTCTACGGCATGACGGATATCACCGGCCGCTGGAGATATGTCAAACAGTATCAAGTGATTTAGGAGTAAGCCGATGAAGAAATTGTCTGCTTTGATCTGCGCCCTGGCCCTGATGTTGTGCGCCTGCGCCCCGCGGGCCTCCGTCAACACCGGCGCCCCCGCCGGCGCGCCCCCTGCCCAGGAGGCCACCGAGGCCCCTGATCCCACGGAGACGCCCGCCGAGGAACCCACGGAGACGCCTACAGAGGCACCCTCCGAGGAACCCGAACCCACCGCCGGACCTACCGAGGCGGCCTCCGAAGAGCCCACTGAGGCGGCTACGGCCACGCCGGAACCCACACCGAAGCCTACGCCCAAGCCCACCCCGAAGCCCACTCAGCCTCCGGTTACGCCGAAACCTACGCCCGCGCCCACCCCGGAACCCACGCCGGAGCCGACGCCGGCCCCCACACCTACGCGTAATGACAAAGATATTGCATCTCAGCTGGCTGCCCGCAAAGCCTCTGTCAGTGAATTGTATTCTGCCATTGGTGCCCCTCCCAATGGCGATTCCGGAAGGATCGACGCCTGCATCGGGGAGGAAAACGGCTTTAACAGGGAGCTGTACTACAACGGCTTCACCGTCTACACTCAAGGCACCGACACCATCCCGGAATATGTCTACGCCGTGCGATAAAGATCGGACCCCCGCCGCGTACGCGGCGGGGGTCCGCCCTTCCCTTGACAGTCCTCCGCCCGCCGTGGTATACTCGTCCCGTCATGATCCAACCCGAGGAGGCGCAGCATGAAAGTCCTCTATCTCATCAACTACGCCGGGAACGCCGGCACGGAAAAATACGTGGAGAACCTGATCCGGGCCTACCACCCCTCCCGATGCCGGTGCGGGCTGTGCTACAATCTGGAGGGCCCCCTGGTGGAACGGGTAAAGGCCCTGGGCGCGCCGGTCCACCGTGTCGAGATGAAAAACCCCTTCGACCTGGCCGCCGCGAAACAGCTGGCAACGCTCTGCCGGGAGGAGGGGTATGACGTGATCCACGCCCAGTACCCCCGGGAGAACTACATCGCCCTGCTGGCCAGGCGCTTCGGCAGCGGGGTCAGGGTGGTGTTCACCGCCCACCTGACCATCGAACAGCCCCTGCCCTGGCGGCTTTTGAACCGGGTGATGACCCCCGAGGACCACAGGATCGTGGCCCTCTGCCCCGAGGGGGCGGAGGTGCTGGCGCGGAACGGCGTGAGCAAAGCCCAAACCGTCACCATCTTCAACGGCATCGACGCCTCCGCCATGCCGCCCCGCGACCGGGCGCCCCTGGCCGAGTTCGGCATCGGGGAAGACGAGCTGGTGCTGATCACCCTGGCGCGGCTGGCCCCGGAAAAGGGCCTCCTCTTTCTGTGCGACGCGGCGGCCCGGCTGAGGGAAAAGACCCCTCTCCCCTTCCGGGTGCTGCTGGTGGGGGAGGGCGAGCAGGAGGGGGAGCTGCGGGAGAAGATCCGTGCCCTCTCCCTGGAGGACAGGGTGATCCTCACCGGCTTCCGGAGCGATACCGGCCGGCTGCTGGCCGCCTCCGATCTCTATCTCAACTCCTCCGGCCGCAACGAGGCCATGAGCTTCGCCATCCTGGAGGCCATGGCCTGCCGCCTGCCTCTGGTGGCCACCGACGTGGGGGGCAACCGCACCCTGGCCGAGCTGGAGGGACAGTCCGGTCTCATCGCGCCCTACGGGGATGCGGAGGCGTACAGCGACGCCCTGCTGCGCCTGATGACCGACAGCGGGCTGCGCCGCTCCCTGGGCGAGACGGCCTATCAAAAGGCGCTGGGCGTATTTTCGCTGGAGCGGAGCCTGAACAGGACCTTTGACATCTATGCGTGATAAAAGGAGTGCTGCACTATGGAAAAGCAAAAGAAATGGAGATTCAACATCATCGACGTGCTGTTCCTGCTGGTGGTGCTGGCGGGGATCCTCTTTGTGATCCTGCGGCTGGGCGGGTTCGACGTGGTGGCCCGGATCACCGGCACCGCCTCCACCGAGGAGTATGTGATCACCTTCATTGATACCGAAGTGCCCGACTACGCGGCAGAGCGGATCGAGAAGGGCGACAAAGCCACGGATGATAACCTCTCCGTAAACCTGGGCACGGTGGTGGACGTGCAGCTGTCCCCCGCCCAGGTGCCCACCCCCAATACCGAGGGCATCCTGGTCGTCTCTGCGGAGGAGGGCTTTTCCACCGTGCTGCTGTCCTGTCAGGTGAAGGCCTCGGATAATGGAAGTGGTGTCACCGTGGATGGGCTGGATCTGGGCGTGGGCCACACCATGGTGGTCCGGGCTGGCGACTCCAAGATGTACATGACGGTCTGCGATATCCAGAAGCTGGCCGACACCCCCTACGCCAACTAAGCGGAAATGATCACCCATCTTGTTTGCAGCGTGTTCCCCGGCTGGATGGACCGGCTGGCGAGGGCGTATGGTGAGAGCGCGCTGGGGCGGCTGACGGCCTGGCTGTGGCAGAAGTTTACCGAGAGCCTGACCTTCCGGGCCGTCCGCGCCGTCTACCGCTGGGTATGCCGCCTATGCCGCGACAGCGCTCTGGGCCGCGTCCTGGCCCTTCGGAAGGACGTCCGTGCCCTCTATGAGGGATCGCTGCTGGCCGCCCTGTTCGACGGGATCATGTCCGGGATCACCCTGATCCTGCGCAAAGCGGCCGCTCTGCCCTTCTGGGGGGCGGACCGCTCCGCCCTGCTGAACCTCGGGCGGCGGGCGGCGGAACGCTTTGGCTGGCTGGACTTTGAATTCCTCAGCGGCGCCGCCCTGCTGGCCATGCTGCTTTGCCCCAGCCAGATCTGGCATAACATCTACGCCCTGGGCCTGGGGCTTTTCCTGCTGGCCGCCCTGCTGATCCTGGCCGCGGTCCGGAACCGCCCTGCCCTGCGTCTCAGCGCTCTGGGGCTGCCGCTGGTCCTCTTCGCCTTCTCCGCCGCGGTGGGGGTGGTCATCGCCGCCGACCGGGGGGAGGCCGTCCGGGTGTTCTGCTTCTTCCTGGCCTCTTTCCTGCTGAGCGCCGTCCTCATCGGCTCGGTGGACAGCGAGGCGAAGCTGCGCAAGCTGCTGGGGTTCCTCTATATCGCCGTGGTGGCCGCCGCCGCGGTGGCCATCCTCCAGCGCATCCAGGGCGTGCAGGTCAGCGCCTCCCTCACCGACCTGACCACAAACCGGGGGATGCCCGGCCGGGTGTACTCGGTGTATGAGAACCCCAACAACTACGCGGAGATCATCGTGCTGCTGTTCCCCGCCGTCACCGCTTGGGCCGTCACGCTGAGGGACCGGCATATGCGCATCTACGCCTCGGCGGGCCTGATCCTGCCCGTGGCCGCCCTGCTGATGACCTACTCCCGCTCCAGCTGGGTGAGCTTTGCCCTGGCGGCCGTCGTGTTCCTGTACTTCTGCAACAAAAAGGTGCTGCCGCTGTTTTTCCTGCTGGCCCTGCTGGCACTGCCCCTGCTGCCCCAGACCATCTGGAACCGCATCCTCACCATCGGCTCCACCCAGGACTCCTCCAACATGTACCGCGTTTACATCTGGAACGCGGTGCTGGACATGCTGCGGGACTACGGCCTCATCGGCGTGGGCCTCGGCCCCGGCAACTTCCGCCCGGTGTATCTGCTGTACTGCGTCGCCCGGGCGGAACCCGCCCCCCACGCCCACATGGTCTATCTGGAGGTGTGGATCGAGATGGGCCTGCTGGGCATCGTCAGCTATCTGGTCTACTACTTCGCCACCGTCCGCCGGGCGGCGTCCGGCGCCCTCTCCGGCTCCAGGACCGTCCGGCTGTTCCTGGGGGCCGGGATCGGCTCGCTGGCGGGCATCCTCTTCCTGTCCGCGGCCGAGTATATCTGGTACTACCCCAGAGTGATGTTCTGCTTCTTTGTCCTCACCGGGCTGATGACCGCCGCCGCCAACCTGTCCAGGCCCACGGCCCCGGCGGCCCCGTAAAAGCGTAAAAAGCGCCGCCCGCCGGAGTCCCGGCGGGCGGCGCCCGTTTTTGCGCAGAGGGTTCAGAAACTCAGCACCTCCTGCTCCGGCTTTTTGGCCGGCAGCAGCTCGGTGACGTACAGGATAGGCCCCTTGTCCTCGTAGGCCTTGTGAGGCTCCAGGGCCATCCGGGCGGTGACCTCCACCCAGGCCCGGTTGCCAAAGGAGTTGAAGCCGCCGCCCCGGGCCACAACGCCCAGGAAGCTGATGTCGGCGGCGCAGCAGGTCATGGCGAACCGGCCCAGGATCACCTCGCCGGGATACTGCTTCAGATGGGCCACCACCGCCTTGCAGTGGATGATCTTGTCCACATACCGCTCCGGATGGTCCATCACGTCCACGTACCACACGCCGAAGTCGTCGTCGGGGATGTCGATGGTCTCCTTGCTCAGATCGAAGGGGCAGACGCTGCCGTCGTCATATTCTTCGCTGGTGCCGTCGCTGTTCTCCAGATAGATGGAGGCCCGGCGGTTCACCAGCTTCAGGTTCCTGGCCCGGAGGGAGGCGCGAAGCTCCTCGGTACAGCGGTTGAACACGATCATGTCCGCGTTGGTGAGCTTCTCCATCATCAGCTGACCCAGGTTCTTGGCGTACACGTCGAAGGTGGAGGCCTCCACCATGGTCATGATCTGATAGAGCACCCAGTTGTTCGGGAGCGCCTCCTGATAGAGCTTCTGGAGGGACCACATGCCGTTGAACTCGATCATGACCTGCTTTGGTTTATACTTTTTCTCGCATTTTTTGAGGAAGTCCCGGGTCAGGTAGACCTCCCCCTCCACGTTCACCACGGTGACGTTTTGCAGGGCGCGCTTGTCGTACTCCTCGTTCCCCTCCTCGCAGCAGAGGAGGAGGGTGGGATCCTCCAGAGCGAAGCCGTCCTGGAGGACGCCGTTGATGAAGGTGGTCTTGCCGCTGTCCAGAAAGCCGGCAAAAAGGTACACGGGGATGTCCATGACCGCTCCTTACAGGCCGAACAGGGCGGCCAGCCGGTCCTCTTTCAGGTCGGCGCCGATGACGCACAGCCGGCCGGTGAAGTCGGCGGGGCCCTCCCGGACGGACCACTCCTCGGGCACGTAGTCGAAGTGGAGCCAGCTGCCGGCGGCACCCCGCACGATGCCCTTGGCCCGCAGGATGGCGCCGCACTCGCCGATGTCCAGTTCCGCCAGCATCTTCGTCAGTTCCTCCTTGTCGAAGGACTTGACGGTCTCCCTGCCCCAGCTGGTGAACACCTCGTCGGCATCGTGATGGTGATGGTGATGATCGTGGTCGTGGCAGCCGCAGGAGCACTCCCCGTCGTGATCGTGATCATGCTCGTCGTGGTCATGGTCGTGGTGATGATGGTGCTCGTGTTCCTCATCCTCGCCGTGCTCGTGATGATGGTGCTCGTGCTCCTCATCCTCATCGTGCCCGTCGTGGTCGTGATGATGGTGGTGGTGATGCTCTGCTTCGTGGGCCTCGTGCTCCGCCCGCATGTGGGCCAGCATCTCCTCCTCCAGGGAGGGCTTCTCCATGGCGGCCAGGAT
>CANRFU010000028.1 GCA_947629975.1 uncultured Oscillospiraceae bacterium
TTGTGCGCCGCCTGTAATATTAGGGCTATGCCCGAAACTGAAATACCCCCCGCTTTCGCGGGGGGATATTTATTTCTCTTGTCAGTCCGTCACATAGGGCAGCAGGGCCACCTGACGGGCGCGCTTGATGGCGTCGGTCAGCTGACGCTGATGCATGGCGCAGGTGCCGGTGGTGCGGCGGGGCAGGATCTTGGACCGCTCGGACAGGTACCGCTTCAGCTTGGCGGCGTCCTTGTAGTCGATGTGCTCCACCTTGTCCACGCAGAAGGCGCATACCTTGCGGCGCTTGCGGTTGGGACGGGGCTTAGCGTTATCCATAGCCATTTGGCAGACCTCCTTATTCGTTGATGGGGTGCTCAGAAGGGCAGCTCGCCGTCGTCATCGGCCAGCTCGGAGAACTGGTCGTCGCCGGACGGGATGCCGTAGTCCGCGGGGGCGCGGTTATAGTCGCCGCCAGAGCGGTTCCCCCCGCCGTAGTTGTTGTTGCCGTAGCCGTTTCCACTGTAGCTGCCGCCGTTGTCGTCCCGGCGGGAGTCGCCAAAGTAGATGTTGTCGGCCACCACCTCGGCGCTGGTGCGGCGGTTGCCGTCCTTGTCGGTCCAGTCCCGCATTTGCAGGCGGCCCTCCACCACGGCCAGACGGCCCTTGGCGAGGAATTTGGACGCGAATTCGGCGGTGCCCCGCCAGGCCACCACGTCGATCCAGTCGGTGGCCCGCTCGCCGGTGTTCTTGTCCCGGAAGTCCCGGTCCACCGCCAGGCGGAAGGACGCCACAGGGGTCCCCGTCTGGGTGTGCCGCAGCTCCGGGTCACGGGCCAGCCGGCCCATGATGATGATTCGGTTCAGCATGGCGCTTCCTCCTTACTCGTCCTTATTGACGATGATGGAGCGCATGACGCTGGGGTTGATCCGCATCAGACGGTCCAGTTCAGCGGGGAAAGCGGGATCGGAGGTAAAGGTCATCAGGACGTAGTAGCCCTCGTCCAGATCGTTGATGAGATAGGCCAGCTTGCGCTTGCCCCACTCGTCCACCTCCGTCACGGTGCCGTGGCCCTCGGCCAGCTCCTTGAAGCGGGCCACCAGGTTGGCGGTGTCCTCCTCGCCCAGGTTCGGGTCGATGATATAGAGCACCTCGTAGTTGCCGGAAAGTTTTGCCATTGATTGCACCTCCTTATGGTCTTGTGGCCTCCGGTCTCGCCGGAGGCAAGGATGTTGCCCGCCCACGCACGGGGGCAGACTAAATCATTATACCGGTTTTTGGCCGGTTGTCAAGGGCTTGGAGGAGCTTTTTTGAAGATTTTTTGAAGAAAAAACGATGAAAGGGCCCTCCGGCAGCTGCCGGAGGGCCCGCTTGTTCCATCAGAACTCCGCGTTGCCCACGGTGCGCGGGTGCAGCTCCACGTCCCGGATGTTGGAGATGCCGGTGAGGTACATCACCATCCGCTCGAAGCCCAGGCCGAACCCCGCGTGGCGGCAGGAGCCGTAGCGCCGCAGGTCCAGATACCACCAGTAGTCCTCGGGTTTCATGCCCAGCTCCCTGATGCGCCCCTCCAGCACGTCGATGCGCTCCTCGCGCTGGGAGCCGCCGATGATCTCCCCGATGCCGGGGACCAGGCAGTCGGCGGCGGCCACGGTCCTGCCGTCGTCGTTGAGGCGCATATAGAACGCTTTGATGTCCCGGGGGTAGTCGGTGACGAACACTGGCTTTTTGAACACCTGCTCGGTGAGATACCGCTCGTGCTCGGTCTGGAGGTCGGTGCCCCAGTCCACCTTGTAGTCGAACTTGTCGTTGTTCTTTTTCAGGATCTCCACGGCCTCGGTGTAGCTCACCCGGCCGAAGTCGGAGGAGGCCACATGCTCCAGCCGCTCCTTGAGCCCCTTGTCCACAAAGGAGTTGAAGAAGCCGATCTCGTCGGGGCACCTGTCCAGCACCGTGCGGATGATGTGCTTGATCATGGCCTCGGCCACGTCCATGTCGCCCTTCAGATCGCAGAAGGCCATCTCCGGCTCGATCATCCAGAACTCGGCGGCGTGGCGCTGGGTGTTGGAGTTCTCCGCCCGGAAGGTGGGGCCGAAGGTGTAGACATTGCCGAAGGCCATGGCGAAGTTCTCGGCGTTCAGCTGGCCGGAGACGGTCAGGTTGGCCCGCTTGCCGAAGAAGTCTTTGGACCAGTCCACGGACCCGTCGGGCAGGCGGGGCGGGGCGTTCACATCCAGAGTGGTCACCTGGAACATCTCGCCGGCGCCCTCACAGTCGGAGCCGGTGATGATGGGGGTGTGGATATACACGAACCCCCGGTCCTGGAAGAAGCAGTGGATGGCGTGGGCGGCCACCGAGCGCACCCGGAAGGCGGCGGAGAACAGGTTCGTGCGGGGCCGCAGGTGCTGGATGGTCCGCAAAAACTCCACGCTGTGGCGCTTCTTTTGCAGGGGATAGTCCGGGGCGGAGGGACCCTCCACCTGGATGGAGGCGGCCTTGATCTCCAGGGGCTGCTTGGCCTCCGGGGTCAGCACCACCGCGCCGGTGACGATGAGGGCGGCCCCCACGTTCTGTCCGGCGATCTCCTTATAGTTGCCCAGCACGTTTGCGTCCATGACCACCTGGAGGTTTTTGAAGCAGGAGCCGTCGTTCAGCTCGATGAAGCCGAAGGTCTTCATGTCCCGGATGGTCCGGGCCCAGCCCATGACGGTGACGGTCTGTCCGCTGAGCTGTTCCCTGTCCGCAAAGACAGACGCGATGGTGACACGATCCATAATATCCACTCCGTTTCAGTCAACAGTGGTATCAGTATACCATCTTTTCCGCCATTTGCAAGGGAAAAGCGAAAAACTCCCCCGGATCTCTCCGGGGGAGCCGTTTTGTCCTCAGATATACATGGGGATGAAGAACAGCCAGGGGGCGGTGACGATTGCCATCACCAGCGCGGCGGTATGCCGCTGGTGATCGTCCAGGTCCTCGCATTTTTTCAGGGCCCGCTTGTCGAAGAAGTAGATGCACACCCCGGCGATGGCTGCGCCGACGGCCGTCCACACCAGGGCCAGTGGGTGCCGGAAGGGGTTCAACGTCATGGCAATGCCGAAGTTGTAGACCCAGCTGGCGCCTTTTGCGTCCAGGGCCATGGCTCCGAACAGGCCCAGGGCCAGCCACGCCGCCCCGATGATGTCGGCCAGAAAGCCGTTCCGCCACACCCGCCACCAGGCTTTTTTCATCACTCCGCCCCGGTCCGGGACCTTCAGCGCCCGCAGGGCCAGGTACAGCACCAGCGCGTCGATGGCCAGGTTGCCAAACAGGGTGATGAGGATCACCGGCGGGTTGGGCCAGAACATCAGCACCCAGATGGGGAAGATGACGTTATAGAGCTTGACTTGTTTTTTCATCGGTCTCTCCTCTCGTTTCAAGGCGTTTGCGGCCCAGATACAGTCCCAGACCCAGGACGGCGGGCAGCAGGGCGCAGGAGACGGTCAGCCCCAGTTCCCCGGCGGCCAGACGGTCCGTCCCGCCGGAGCTCAGCAGGGTCGCCAGCGCCCCGCCGCAGAGCCGCTGGGGCAGCAGAAAGAGATACGAGTTTCGGAGCAGGGCGGTCCCGGCGGCCCACAGCGGCAGGACGATCGCCGCTCCCACCGGCCCCGGCCGGACCTCCCGGGGGGCCAGGTATCCCGCTGCCAGCCAGAACAGCAGGGCCAGCGCCCCGGCGGCTATCCAGCCCCACGTCCCGGCGCCCTCCAGATGGGCGCCGCCGAAGGCGGCCAGGTCCAGTCCCAGCAGCGCCAGCGACCCCAGCGCAAAGAGGAACGCGGCCAGGAACTGGACCAGCGCCAGCCAGAGCGCCAGCAGGGCGGACGAGCGGGCTTTGGCGCGGAGCGTGTTCGCGCTCACAGGGTGGCCCCTCCCTTCCTGTCCAGCCGAAAGGCGGCTCCGTGGCCGGAGAGGTCCGCGATCCTCCGGAGGATGGTCCGCCCCACCGGCGGGGCGATCCGGGCCACCAGCAGATAGCCCGCCCCGTAGGCCAACCCGCCGCACAGGGCCCCCAGGGACAGAAGGATGGCCGGCCTCATTTTACCGCGCCTCCTCTTTTTGCCGTTTGCGCCGGGTCAGGCCCAGCTTCTCCCGGATGGCGCCCAGTTCGAACCACCAGAAGATCCACCGGATCCCCCAGATGAGGACGTACAGCAGGGCCAGAGCCGCCATCCAGGGCAGGGGGGACTCGTGCCCGGCGAAGTTGAGCCACACGGTCAGGGCGGTCAGCCCCTCCATATAGAGGAAGTGGAGGGCGGAGCGGAGCAGCAGCTCCTTGCCGTCGTCGGCAAAGGGCAGGGTGGCCACTCCGGCCCCGGCCCCCAGCAGGAAGAACAGAAGGAACTGCACCGTCACCGCCAGGGCCTCGGAGCCCAGCAGGTGTTCCATGGTGCCGTCCACGAACACAAAGCCCCGGAAGGCGGGACTGTTCCCAAACAGGCTGACGCTGCCCGCGATGAACCCGATGAGCAGCAGCACCGCCCAGCCGAACAGCCCGCCGAGGACGATGCGGACCAGCCACGCCTTTTTTGTCTCAGTCATGTTCTCCGCCTCCTTTCACAGCCCCACGGCCTCTTTGATCTTCTTCACGTACCGCCTTGAGGCGTAGGCCGTGGCCGCGCCCCCCGCCAGGGTCATGCGGATGGTGCCCGTCAGGGACAGGTCCAGGGCGGTCACCCGGTCCAGGTTCACGATCTCCGAGTTGGATACCCGCACGAAGCGGGTCCCGGCGAACTCCTCCTCCAGCTCGTACAGCCTCTGGCGGACGGCGAACGTCCCCTTCTCCGTCTGGCAGGACACCCCTTTGCCGTCGGCGAAGAAACGGAGGATGTCCCCCAGGGGGATCGGCACCGCCTCGTTCTCCCGGAAGGCGGGGAAGGAGGAGGTGCCCTCCTCTTTGCGGAGCCGCTCCGCCAGGGCCAGCACGTCGGGAGTGGCGGCGGGGGCGTAGAGGACGGCGCGGGGCCGGCTCAGGTTCGGGTCGATCTTCACTTCTACCTTCACGGCGCGCCCCCCTTTTCGTTTTGCTGTGTCCAGTATATCCAATCCGCGGGGAAATGTCCAGCGATTCGGGACAGACGGTCGTTTTGAGAGGACAGGTGGTCGCCTCCGCCCGGACGGAAAGAAGTTAGACCGGGGGGAGGGGCCGGATGTTACAATCGAAACCAGAAAAAAGAAAACTGAACTGGAAAAAGAAAGGCGGAGGTTGAGATGTTGACGCTGCTGATATGGGTGCTGGTGAACGGGGCGATCGGCGCTCTGGCCGGACTCATCCCCTATTTCCTGTGCAAAAGCCAGGGAAAGGACAACATGGCCCAGCTGGCGCTGGTGTGCTGCGCCGTCGGAGGAATCATCGTCTTCGGGCTGGCGTTGCTCATCGCCATCGGGTTCGGGGTCGCCGCCTTTGTCAGCGCGGGGGACACCAGACCCGTTTTCCGGCGCGGGCAGCCCGCCCCGGCGTCCCCGCCTCCCGGCGGCCCGGCCTATTACGAGTACAACGACCAGTCCCGGCTGGGTCTCAGGTGTCTGTCCGGCAGCATGAAGGGCCGGGTCTACCGGGTGGGCAGCGACGGGATGATGATCGGCCGGGACTACGACTGCGGCGTGCGCTTCGACCCCAAGACCCCAGGCATCAGCCGGCACCACTGCTCCATCCGCTGGTACCAGGGCGGGCCGGCGTTGGTGGATCTGGGCTCCAGCTACGGCTCCTATCTGGCCGACGGGCGGAAGCTCCCCCCCAACTATCCCGTACCGGCGCAGGTGGGGACACGGTTTTACCTGGGCAGCCCCGGCAATATGTTCGAGTTGATCCGGATGCAGTAAATCAAGTTATAAAAACAGGAGGAAAACAGCATGGAAATCAAGAACGATCTGGTCCTGTGCCCCAACGGTCACTACTACAACGCGGCGGTCCACTCCGCCTGCCCTATCTGCGGCGGCAAGGCCGCCCAGGGCGGCGCGGGGAACTTCCCGCCCACCGAGAGGCCGGGGACGGGTCCCGCCCTGCCCCCCACCGGAGGCGTGCCCGGCGGCGCGGGGAACTTCCCGCCCACCGAGGACCCACGCCACTCCGCCGGCGGGGCCGTGTCCGGCGTGGGTCCCACCGAACCGGCCAGCAACTGGAGCGCCGGGGGCGGGGTGAACCCCTTCAGCCAGCCCACTATGATCGGCGGGGACCTGGCCGCCGCCGGACAGGTGGACCCGGTGGTCGGGTGGCTGGTGTGCGTGGACGGGCCGGTGCGCGGCACCGACTGGCGGCTCCACGCGGGCTATAACTACATCGGCCGGGAGGTGGGCGACATCCACATTCAGGGCGACAACCAGATCTCACGGGAGAAGCACGCCATGGTGGCCTACCACCACAAGAACCGCACCTACTATGTGGGCCCGGCGGAGGGCCGCAACATCATCGAGGTCAACGACGAGCCGGTGTTCAACGCCACCAAGCTCAACAGCCACGACGTGATCACCATCGGCACCACCAAGCTGATGTTCGTGCCCCTGTGCGGCGAGAAGTTCGCCTGGGATCAGGAGCAGTGAGATGATCGACACGATTCTGATCTGCGCCGCCGTGGTGGCGGTGGAGCTGGTGACCACAGCCCTGCCCGTGGCGGCGGCCTGCATCATCGAGCGGGCGGCCCGGCCCCGCTGGGAGGCCCAGCGGGCGGCCTGCCCGGCCGCCGGTTTCGGGGCGCCCGCCCCTGCCCCCCAGGTGGGGAAGCTCCACCAGCAGGGCGCCCGGAAGAGCCAGCAGGACTGCTTTTCCGTCTCGCCAGAGGAGGTGATCCCCTCCTACGGTCTTCTGACGGTGGTGGCCGACGGCATGGGCGGACTGGCCGACGGGGACAAGGTGAGCCAGGCGGCGGTGTCCGCCATGATGAACAGCTTTTACACCACCCCCGGCAAGCCGGAGGAACTTCTGCTCACCCTGCTGGCCCGGGCCAACGACGCCGTGGACCGCCTGCTCGGCCCCGAGGGATACGGCAAGAGCGGCTCCACCCTGGTGGCCGGCCTCGCCCGGGAGGGAAAGTTCTACAACCTGTCCGTGGGGGACAGCCGGGTCTGTCTGTACCGGGACGGGGCCCTCTACCAGCTCAGCCGGGAACACGTCTTCCGCCATGAACTGGAGCTGCGGGCGGTGAACGGGGAGAGCGACTTCCGCACCGCCTATACGCACCCCAAGAGCGGGGGGCTCACCAGCTACCTGGGCATGGGCAAGCTGAAATACGTGGATATGCCCGCCGCGCCGGTGGAGATCCGGGGCGGGGACAAATTCCTGCTGATGACCGACGGGGTGTTCAACGCCCTGCCCCAGGAGGAACTGACCGCCTGCCTGGAGGGGACCGCCGAGGAGTGCGCCCGGCGTCTTGACGAGGCCATCCGGGCCAAAAACTATTCCAATCAGGACAACTACACCGCCGTGATCCTGGCCTACTGACGGCCGGACCGGGGGAAGGAGGAGCGCAATGCTGCAGACAGCGAGCTATACCGACATCGGGGGCCGTCCGGCCAATGAGGACTCTACCCGGCAGGTCCGGCTGGGAGAGGACCAGCTGTGCCTGGTGGTGGCCGACGGGCTGGGCGGCCACGGAGGGGGCGCTCAGGCCTCCGCGGCGGCGGCGGACACCATCTGCCGGGAGTGGGGCGGAGACGCCAACGCCGACGCCCTGCGGAGCCTGGTGCTCATGGGCCATGAGGCCGTCGCTGCCATCCAGACCCCCCGGTGCGCCATGAAGAGCACCGTGGTGGCCCTGGAGCTGGAGGGGAAGCGGGCGGCCTGGGCCCACGTAGGGGACTCCCGACTGTATCATTTCCAGGACGGGAAGCTGATCTTCCAGACCAAGGACCACAGCGCCTCCCAGCTGGCCGTGTTCATGGGGGACATCACCGTGGACCAGATCCGCTTCCATGAGGACCGCAACCGGGTGCTCCGCGCTCTGGGACAGGACGATCCCCCCACGGTGGAGACGAAAGAGGCCCTGCTGGCGCCCGGGAAGCACGCCTTCCTGCTGTGCTCCGACGGGTTCTGGGAGTACGTGCTGGAAAAGGAGATGGAGGAGGATCTGGCCGCCGCATCCGATCCGCTGGACTGGCTGTGCCGGATGCGGAAGCGACTGACGGAGCGGGTCCCCCCCGACAACGACAACAACACCGCCGCCGCCGCGTGGGTGGAGATTGGCTGAGAAAACGATCACACCGCGGCCGTTGTGAACTGCATTAGGTAAAATTATCGCACAGAGAAAGGAAAGAGAGAAATGAAAAAGCTTTTCAACAGGATAGCGGTCGTCCTCCTGACAGTCCTTCTGGTATGTTCCATGTTGGCGCCGGCTTTTGCCGCGGACGCGAAGGGGATCGACTACGCAAAGAACGGTGTCGTATCCATCCAGTTCTATCTGAAGGACGCCGCGCTGTACGCGTTGGTCGGTGATGATCTCCAACTGCAGCAGTCGCTGGGTGACATGCTATGGAGCAACGGCAGCGGATTCTTTGTGGGCAAAACGAGCGAGAATCCGGGCTATATCGTCACCAATCATCATGTGGTAGCCGATTATATCGATGCCAACGAGGGCGAAGTCTATTTAACGCAGGTGGGTTACTATACCGACGGCGCAGGAAATCAGTACCCCAGATTGCTGGGCGCCCCCAGCTGCGAGCTGCGGGTCTATTACGACGATAATACCTATGATACGGCCTATGTGGACTGCTACGGCGATATGGAGAAGGTCGATCTGGCGGTCCTGACCATCCGGACCCCCACAGACAAGCGGCACGCGCTCAAGCTCCGCGTTCCCACCGACGACATGGTGAGCGAGACTGTCTACACCGTGGGCTTTCCGGGGAACGCCGAAAACGATTTCACCAGCGCAAGCAGTTTGGGCATCGACGATATGACCGTACATAAGGGCTCCATCACGAAATTCGCCGCCAATGACAAAGGCGTGGAACGAATCCAGATCGACGCCACGATCCAGCACGGCAACTCCGGCGGCCCGCTGATCATAAATGACGGCTCCGTGATCGGCGTCAATACCAACGTCTATTCCCAAAGCCCCTATGAGGACCAGATCGAGGCGGATTACTACGCCATCAACGCCAGCGAGCTGGTGAAGTTCCTGGACAAGAACAACATTCCCTATGAACTGGCCAAAAAGGGCGGGATCCCCGCGGGCGCTGTCGTGGCCATCGTGGCTGTGCTCATCGCCGTGGCCGCGGTGGTAATCTGGAAGGTAAAGACGGCCGCCCCCGTCCCCGCCCCCGCGCCTCAGCCGGTGCCTGTGCCCGGACCCGCCCCTCAGCCCGGACCCGCGCCCCAGCCCATCGACGGGGACAGCGGCCTGCGCATCCAGGGGGTGAGCGGCCAGTTCGCCGGGCGGCGCTTTGCCGTCGCGGGGCAGCTGCGCATCGGACGCGACCCCGCCCGGAACGATCTGGTCTATCCCGCCGAGACCCAGGGGGTCAGCGGAGTCCACTGCGTGCTCATCGCCGAGGGGGACCATGTGCTGCTGAAGGATCTGGGCTCCACTTACGGCACCTTTGTGTCCGGCAGCCGCCTTGCCGCCAGCCAGACGGTGGCCCTCCAGCCCGGAGAGACATTCTACCTGGGTTCAGAGAAAGAAACCTTTATGATCGCCAGAAAGGGAGAGGGCTAAATGGACTACTGTCCCCACTGTATGTCTCCCATCCAGGGAGGGGGAAGATTCTGCCCTGACTGCGGGGGCGATCTGACCTGGAAAGGCCAGACCGGCATCGACCTGCCGGTGGGCACCGTGCTCACCGGTGGCAACGGCCTGCGCTCCTTCCTCGTGGGCGCCGCCCGGGGCAAGGGCGGTTTCGGTATCACCTACATCGCCGTGGAGACCCACTCTCACAGGCGGGTGGCTATCAAGGAATACTTCCCCACCCGGTGCGCCTTCCGCGCCGGCAACGGGGTGAGCGTGCAGGCCATGACCAGCCAGGACGACGCCTTCCGGGGCGGGATGAAGAGCTTCCTGGAGGAGGCCCGGATGCTGCTGGCCCAGGAGGATCTGCCTACGGTGGTGAAGGTCATCGACTACTTCCAGGCCAACGGCACCGCCTATCTGGCGATGGAGTACCTGGACGGGGTGCCCCTCCACACGAAGATGCAGCAGTTCGGCGGGCGCATCCCCGCGGACCAGCTGCTGCCCCGGATGGAGAGGCTGATCCGGGACATGGGCCAGCTCCACCAGCGGGGGGTCATCCACCGGGACGTGAGCCCCGATAACATCATGTGGATGCCGGACGGCGGCCTGAAGCTGCTGGACTTCGGTTCCGCCCGGTCCACCGAGGACGGCAAATCCATGACGGTGCTGCTCAAACAGGGCTTCTCCCCCATCGAGCAGTACCGCTCCCGGGGCCAGGGGCCGTTTACCGACGTGTATGCCCTGTCCGCCACTATCTACTACTGCCTCACCGGGGTCATCCCGCCCTCCGCCGTGGAGCGGCTGGACGAGGACCCCCTCCAGCCCCCCAACGCCCTGGGGGCGGGCCTCTCCGCGCGGCAGGAGGAGGCCCTGCTGTGGGGCCTGGCCGTCCAGCCCAGGGACCGGCCCCAGACCATGGATGAGTTCGCCGCCCGGCTCTATCAGCCGGAGGCGGCCCCCGTTCCCCCCGCCGGGCCCGCGCCGGCGGAAAATCCCATCCCGCCCACCGGGCCTGCGCCGGAGCCCCCTAAGCCTGAGCCACGACCCGCGCCCCGGCCGGAGCCCGGGCCGGCCTCCCGCGATCAGAGCGCTCCGGACCGGCCGGTGGACGCGGCGGACCAGCGCAGCAAGACCGGCGCGGCCGCCGAAACGGCCCCCGATCCGTCCCAGCCGACCCAGGACGACGGTACCCCGCTGTCCAGGCTGATCGATATGGCGAAGGAGCGCACGGCCGGGAGCGAGCCGCGCCAGGAGGACGAGGGCAGTCCATTCACCCGCCTGATCGACGAATTGAGATGGAAATACTTCGGCGGGGTGGACAGAAAGCCTCTCATCATCGGCGGAGCGATTGCGGCGGCGATCGTGATGTTCCTCATCGCCCTGCTGGCCGGCCTGACCCCCATCGGCAAGACGGGGACGTCGAATGATTTTACCTACATAATCGAGGACGACGAGGCTGTGATCACCGGTTATGAGGGGACCGACAGCACGGTGCGTGTGCCGGATAAGATCCAGGTGTTCCTGCGGTCTTACCCCGTGACCTGCATTTTAACTATGTCGGGCGCCGGGCGCCGGGATATAGAGGGCCTGGTCCTGCCCGATTCCTGTGAGGAGATCGTGGGGCAGGCGTTCCGCAGCTGCGCCAACCTGACCTGGGTGGAGGGACCCAGCTCCATGGAGGTCCACAACCAGAGCAGCTGCGACAAACTGATGTTCATCTATACCCGCGACGGCGCGCCGAAGGGGAAGTGGACCAATCTCTCCGAGACGGTCAAACGGTTCTACTACGGGATGCCGCTGGACAACGGCGCTTCCCTGATGGAGCGGCCAGAGGTCAGCGACAGCGGCGTGGCGTACTATGACGGGCTCATGCTGGACGAGGAGACCACCGTGATCCTGGACGTGCTCCCGAAGGAAGGGGAGACGGAAGTGGATCTCACCGGGTTCAGCACCCGCTTTTTGTGGGTGAACGCCGGGGCGCTGGACCGCTTCGGGGACGCCGCCCCCGCTGTGACGCTGCCCGACAACGCCGCCTACAACGGGTGGGAGCTGTATGCCGACTGGTACGCGAACAGCGGTTCCTTTGCCGATATGTGGATACTCGACTGCGATCTGGCCGCGAGCCTGAACGGGGCCTGCCGCGACTGGGATACGGGGTATATCGTCCCCGACCTGGCGCTGATCCGGGCTGCCGCCGTCCGGGCGGAGGAGCTGCTGGAGCTGTACGACGCCGGCCGGCCCGACGGGAGCACCAGCTGGGATCTGCTTCATGAGATGGATATCGACTATCAGTATGCCGGCTCTGTCTATGCCCACAATTATGATGACAGGGATGAGATCGCGGCAGACGGCTTCGATTACATCCTGGAGAACTACGGCGGGCCCCTCTCCAGCGAGGACAGCGCCTCGCTGGCCGGGGAGTATTACGACAGGCTGGGCCTGGCCTGGGCCGAGGAGAGCGATGGAGAATTGAGCTGGTTCTTCTACGCCGTCGTGGACTGACGTGACTTCTTCGTAAGAATGCGCGGCCGCCCCTCCGTATGGGGCGGCCGGCAGGACCGTGAAAGAGAGAGGTGAGACTATGGAATACTGTCCGCACTGCATGACCCCCGTCGGCCACGGGGGAAAGTTCTGCCCCGCCTGCGGGGGCGATATGAGCTGGACCGGCCAGCCGGGGGTCGATCTGCCGGTGGGCACGGTGCTCACCGGCGGGAACGGCCTGCGGGTCTATCAGATCGGCGCCCGCAAGGGCAAGGGGGGCTTCGGCATTACCTACGCGGCGCTGGAGCTCAACTCCCGGAACCGGGTGGCGGTGAAGGAGTACTATCCCACCCAGTGCGCCTTCCGCGGGGGCGACGGGGTGAGCGTACTGACTATGACCGGCCAGGAGCAGACGTTCTACGGCGGGATGACGAGTTTTTTGGAGGAGGCCAAAATGCTGCTGGGCCAGTCCGATCTGCCCACGGTGGTGAAGGTCATCGACTACTTCCAGGCCAACGGCACCGCCTACCTGGTGATGGAGTACCTGGACGGCGCGCCCCTCCATGTGAAGATGCAGCAGTTCGGCGGGCGCATCCCGGCCGGGGTCCTGCTGCCCAGGCTGTCCCCGCTGATGCGGGATATCGGTCTGCTCCACCGGCGGGGGGTCATCCACCGGGACATCAGCCCCGACAACATCATGTGGATGCCCGACGATACCCTGAAACTGCTGGATTTCGGCTCCGCCCGCTCCACCGAGAGCGGAAAATCCATGACGGTGCTGCTCAAGCCGGGGATCTCCCCCATTGAGCAGTACCGCTCCCGGGGCCAGGGGCCCTTCACCGACGTGTACGCTCTGGCCGCCACCGTTTATTACTGCCTCACCGGGGAGACCCCGCCCATGGCCACCGAGCGGCTGGACAGCGACCCCCTCCGGCCCCCCAACGCCCTGGGCGCCGGGCTGTCCGCGGGACAGGAGGCCGCCCTGCTGAAGGCGATGGCCGTCCAGCCCGGAGCGCGCTTTCAGACCATGGAGGAATTCGTCAAGGCCTTTCTGCCGCCTGCTCCGGCGCCCGCACCTGTACCCGCCCCGGGACCCGCTCCTGCGCCCGGTCCGGCTCCTGCGCCCGGTCCGGCCCCCGCGCCCACGCCCGTTTCGCCGGGGGCGCGCCTGAAGCGGCTCGCCATCGCCGCGGCCGGCGTGATCGTGTGTATCCTGGTCTCGGTGGCCGGCAGTATGTGGATGAGGGACGTCCTGGACTCCACGGCCCGCCATACGGAGCCGCCGGCCTACACCGCCGCTCTGCCCGTCACCTTTGCCCCGCCGGTCATCACACCGGCCCCTCCGACCGTTGCCCCGGCCCCGGTGACCGGCGTCACGGAGGACGGCTTTGCCTACGAGCTGGTGGATGGCAGCCACGCGGTGCTCACCGGCTTTGAGGGCGGCGGAGAGGCCGGCATCCTGCCCGACGAGATCGAGGGCCTGACGGTGACAGAGATCGCCGACGGCGCCTTCGCCGGGGTGGAATTCGGCGGCGTGGCCAACCTGCCTTTGAAGCTGGAGCACATCGGCTCCAGGGCCTTCCGGGGGAGCGACGTGGAGGTGGCCATGGCGTACAGCGCGGTGACCACCGAGAGCGACAGCTTCCAGGGCAGTTCCCTGTGGCTGGTGACGGTGTTCGACGATGTGAGCACGCGCGGCTGGGATCTGCCCGACAGCTGCCGCCTGTTTTCGGTGGGGATGGAGACCGACCTGGGCACGGTGGAGGAGTTCAAGTTCGGCTCCTCCCTGGAGCTCTACGGCATCACCGACGAAGGCAAGGCGGTGCTGCTGGACGTGCCCGAGGGGACGGGGTCGCTGGTGGTGGAGGAGACCGCCGGCGATGACGACTGCCCGGTGCAGTACGTGGACAGCGGCGCTCTGGACCGCCTGGACGGGGAAATCACCATCCGGCTGCCCGCCTCCTGCGTGTTCGATTACTCCCTGTTCGGCAGGGCCGACTGGCACGCCGAGTCGGATACCCTTGCCGCCACCTGGCTGCTCAACTGCGAACTGGCCGACGCCCTCAACGGCGAGCGGCCCGCGCGGGAGGCGCGGATCGTCCCCGACCTGTCCGTGATCGCGGCGGCCTCCGTCCGGGCGGACGAACTTCTGGAGCTGTACGACTCCCGGCGGCCCGACGGCAGCACCGGCTGGGATCTGCTGGATGAGCGGAGCATCCACCGGAAATTCGGCGGCTCGGTCTATTCCCAGAACTACGACGACCTCAGCGATATCGAGGGCGACGGGTTCGACTACGTCCTGGAGAACTACGGCGGTCCCCTCACCGAGGAGGACAGCACGGCGCTTGCCGGGAAGTACTACGACAGGCTGGGGATGGCCTGGGCGGAGGAGGACGACGGCCAGCTGTCCTGGTTCTGCTATCTGCTGGTTTCCTGATGCACATTTCGTGAAAATGCTGTATAATAGAAATAACCGCCCTGCCGGGCGGGAGAGAAGGTGACCATATGGATCAGGCATACTGCCCCTACTGCATGACGCCGGTGACGCCGGGAGAGCCCTGCCCCAGCTGCGGGCTGACCGGGGGGAGCTATCACCCGCAGCCCCACCATCTGCCGCCGGGTACCGTGCTGGCGGGGCGCTATCTCCTGGGCCGGGTGCTGGGGGAGGGCGGCTTCGGCATCACCTATATCGGCTGCGACACGCGCCTGGAGCTGCGGGTGGCGGTGAAGGAGTACTATCCCAGCAGCTGGGTGACCCGGAACAGCGCCGTATCCCTTGCGGTGACCAGCTACGACGGCGTGGCGGGGCGCGGTTTCGAACAGGGCCGGGAGCGGTTCATCCGGGAGGCCCGCACCATGGCCAAGATGGACAAGACGCCCCAGATCGTGGGGGTGCGGGACTTCTTTGAGGAGAACAACACCGCTTATATCGTCATGGAGTTCGTAGAGGGCACCACCTTCAAGGAACTGGTGGCCCAGCGGGGCGGGAGGATCCCCGCCCGGGAACTGCTGGCCATGGTGGAGCCCCTGTTCGGGGCGCTGGGGGCTATGCACAGCCAAAAACTCATCCACCGGGACATCAGCCCCGACAACCTGATGCTGGAGAACGGCCAGGTGAAGCTGCTGGATTTCGGCTGCGCCCGGGAGTCCGCCCACGGGGACGAGACCATGACCATCGTGCTCAAGCAGGGGTACTCCCCGGTGGAGCAGTACCAGCACAAGGGCCAGGGGCCCTGGACCGATGTGTACTCTCTGGCGGCCACCATGTACTACTGCATCACCGGCAAGACCCCCGCTCAGGCCCTGGACCGCATCTGCGACGACGAGCTGGTCCCCCCCAGGAAGCTGGGGGCGGACCTGACCGAACAGGAGGAGCTGGCCCTGCTGTACGGCATGGGGCTCCAGCCCTCCCGGCGGTTCCGCTCCATCCAGGAGTTCCACGCCGCCCTGTACGAGGGGGTCCCGGTGCCGCTGACCTCCCGGTCCCCCCGGGCCGGAGAGGAAAAGCCGTCCGCCGGGCAGCCGCGGCAGGAGCCCACCGTCCAGCCCGAGCCCCGGCCTGAGTCCGGGCCCAAAGCGGAGCCCGGGCCCCAGCCTGAGCCCGGATCCGAACGCGAAGCCGAGCCTGGATCCGCGCCGGGGCCCGCGCCAAGGCCGAATAAAAAGAAACCGATCGCCGCCATCGCGGCGGCAGCGGCGGCGGTGGTGGTGATCATCGGCGTCGCCGTGGGGATCGGCGTCAGCCGCCATACGGCGGGCGGGCCCACACCGGGCGGCTCGGAGCCCCCGGCGGTCACCCAGCCGGCGGAGTCCCTGGACCCGGAGGACTACTACACCCTGACCTCCCAGTGGCCCTCCGCCCTCCCCAGGGAATTTCTGGACGCCCTGGCCGACGACAGCGTAAAGGCCATCCGGGTCGGCCCGGACATGAGATTTGACCTCAACGAGCCGGTGGAGATCACCAAGCCGGTGATGCTGGAGGAGAACAGCGGGCTGTACTTCAACCAGCCGGTCAGCGTTCTGGCGGACCTCACCGTGAACGAGGGGGCGGAGATCGACTTCCGGAGCGATACCACCGTCTCGGCCGCCCTGACCTTCGCCCCCGGCTGCCAGAGCTGGTTCAACGGCAGTTCCCTGACCGTGACCGAAACGGGCCGGATCGCCGTGGCCGAGGGGGGCGATCTCGGCGCCTGGGGCTGCCGGGAGATCGCCATCGACGGCGGCAGGCTGGAGGTGGACGGGCACTTTGGCACCAGCGCCCTGCTCCGCACGCTGAACGGCGGGAAAATCGCCATGGGTCAGAACGGTTGGGCCGACCTGAGCGCCCTCTGGCTGGAGAGCCCCGGGGACCTCAACAACAGCGACCGGATCAATATGGACCGGAACGCCTTCCTAGTGGCCAGCGAGGACGTCTTTGAGGACGCCGCCCATGTCAGCACCTTCCAGGAGCTGGAGAGGGCACTCGACGACCGGCTGGTCCCCACCGTCGTGGTGGACGGCAGCTTTGAGGTGGAGTATTATCTGGGCGTGACCAAGCCCATGCTCGTCAGCGAGGGCGTGGAGCTCTCCGGCAGCTCCAGGGATGACCAGGGGCTGCTCATCGGGGATCTGCTGGTCAACAGCGGGCGGATCACCTGCCACGTCCAGACCGAGTCCGCTGTGGGCGGGAGCGGAATCTGTATCAACTACGGCGAAATCGATTCCAGTCTCTACAGCGACGGCGGCGGGTGCCTGCTCAACTATGGGGATCTCAATATCCAGTACACCCAGTGGAAGTATTCCGCCATCGTCAACCTGGGGACCATGCGCCATGAGACCCACCACCAGGACGGCTGGGAGTACATGGACCTGGTCGGCGGGTGCGTGATCAATCTGGGCGAGTTCACCTTGGCCTCTGGCAACAGCATAAGGCTGATCGGCGGGGCCTTCTGGACCAACATCGTCAACGGCGGGACCATGACGGTGGAACAGGGCGCCGAGCTGTCCAACTCCTCCCACATCAGCGGCCCCATCACTCTGGCGGGGCACCTGGACAACAGCGGCGGCATCCTGGAGATCGAAACCCCTGACTGGCTGACCCTGGACGGCGGGGCCATCGACGGCGGCCTCATCCAGTGCAGCGGGGCGGGCGTCCTGCTGGAGAATAACGAGAACATCCACAGCGCGGTACTCACCCGCCGGGAAGGAGACATGGTCTATCAGGATGTGGCTTCCTCCGACGCCCTGCTGACCGCCATCGACAGCGCCCCCGGAGGGATCCGGGTGTCCGCGGGCAGCCATATCGTCCTGGACGGGCCGGTGACCGTGCCCAGATCTCTGCAGATCGAAAACGGCGCCTCCCTTACGGTGAACGGCGAACTGATCATGGACAACAGCACCCTGTATAACTGGGGCGATCTGACCGTGGGCGGGCTGACCATCCAAGGGAACGCCCAGCTCCAGAACAACGGCGGCGTGACCGTCGCCGGCGGCGGGACCTTCGCGCTGAACGGCGGCACCGCGGTGCTGTGGGGATCCGTGACGTCGCCTGACGGCGGGGGGACGCTGCAGCTGGACGGCGGGTCCATGCTGGTCAACTGGGGCGATCTCAACGGCTTCTCCCACATTACCGTGGACGGCGGGTCCTATCTGGCCGACGCGGCCAGTATGAACCTGCCCAACGGGACCGACCTCCGGGTAAACAACGGCGTCTTTTCCAGGCGGAACCGCCTCGTCCTCAACGACAGCGAGATCTACGTGGGCCATGACGGGCACGTAGATTCCAGCGGCGGCATCGAGCTGTGGCAAACCCCCCTGATCAATGAGGGGACGTTCGGTGCCGGCTGCGCGGACTTCATCACCCATACGTGCGACATCACCAACCGGGGACAAATGTGGATCGCCAGCTGGGATTGGCAGACGGTGAGTACGGACGGCATCCTGGAAAACCGCGGGAATCTGTCTCTGAACTGTTCCGCGCGGATCAACTGGATTAGAAACTACGGCGAGATCGGGATCACCAGTCCGGTGACCATCCTCGGCGAGATCGAAAACAGCGGGCGGATCGTCCTCTCTCAGGAGGGCGCCATCCAGGGAAACGTCAGCGGCAGACAGCCGGAACACGAATAACGGCGCAGACGCGAAGAGGGCGGCCGGCTCATATGAGCCGGCCGCCCTCAGCCTGTCCGCTCAGCGGACGTTTTCGTACAGCTTGTCGATGACCCGCTCCAGCCGGTCCCCCATGGATTCGTCGTCCGGGGCGGCGAGGGCGTAGCAGAACAGCCAGTCGGAGGCGCTGCGGGGGTCCAGGGGCGGCATACCGCAGTCCAGCAGCATGGCGTTGAGGATCCACCAGTGGTGGTCCAGCCGCTCGGCGGTGCTCAGATAGTCCTCGTCCAGCTCGGAGTAGTCGTTCCCCGCGTTGCCGGTGATGATGTACAGCAGCAGGAGCAGCTTCCGGGGCACGTCGGCCCGGCGGGCCAGGATGTTTTTCAGGGCGGTGGTGTTGGGCCAGCCCCGCTTGATGAGCTTCTGGGTCAGGGTATAGCCAGCCCGGGACTTGCCGGAGGGCATCCCCAGGGTCAGGTACTTCTCCATCACCGTGTCCAGGGAGTAGGCCTCCTCCGGGGTGTCGTCCCAGGGGGTGACGGGGTGGAGCAGGGCGTCCATGTAGTGGAAGAAGTAGCGGTAAGCCCGCAGGTGGAACGTCCCGAACCGGCTGAGGTTGGCCTCATAGCACGCCCGCAGCTCCTCCTCGGTGTGGGCCAGGGCGAACTGGTCCTGGAGCCGGTGGGTGATGGTGTAGGGATCCTCGCCGGGGGGCAGATTTTCTCCCTCCGGCACGGGGGGCAGGGAGGCGAACAGCTCGCTGGCCTCCTGATAGCCCATGCCCCGGCGGAGGCACCAGGCGTATACCGCGTCCCGGCCCTCCCGGTAATGGATGCCGTATTCGCTGCACAGCCCCAGCAGGACGCCGGTCTGCTGTTCGCTCAGGTCCAGGGCGAAGGCCAGGCGGAACACGTCCTCCCGGCTCTGGGGGCGGGCGGAGCCGTTCAGCCAGTTGGCCACCTTGCGCTGGACGGAGAGCAGGGACTGCTCGTCTTCCCGAAAGGCGCCGACCAGCCGCAGGGGCAGATCGGGATAGGGATACATCTCCCGGAGGGTCTCGTCGAACCGGCGCAGAGGGATGCGCTGGTCCTGAAGATAGACGGCGGCCATGGCGGGGGTCATCTCGCCGGAGCGGATGCGGCCGAACTCGCGCTGGCTGGCCTGGGTCAGAGGGGATTGCAAGGGCTCCACGCTCCTTTCCAAGGGGGACGGATCCGCGATACTTTCCTGTAGTATAGCACAGGACGGGCGGCTTGACCATCTTTTTGTGCAAAAAACAGGAAAAAAGCGGCAAAAGCGCTCCGGGATCTCCTGGGGGACGCCGTCCCGGGCGGAGGGCGCGGGTCCGGACAAAAAACGCGCCTGTCCGCAGGCTGTGCGGATAGGCGCGTGGAGCGGTCCAATGTTCGGCGGTTTGAGGGGGGAAGGCCGCTCAGGTCGGTCCCAGACGCTGGACCAGGGCCAGGACTACCCGGTTGAGGGCCTCCATGGCGGAGGCAAAGTTGAAGTACTCTTTGGCGTTGTCCCCGGCACAGAGCCGGTCGGAGACCGATTTCAGCGCGGAAAACCGCACGCCGTTTCGCAGGCACACTTGGGCGATGGCGCCCCCCTCCATGTCGCACAGGACCGGGTGAAAGGCTGCGTTGACCCAGTCGGCCCGGGGGCCGGGGCGCATGAAGACGTCGCCGGTGGCGGCGCGGCCGGTGACAAAGGGGACGTCCAGGCCGCGCAGAATGTCCTGGATCCGGTCAAGCCCGTCCGTCTCAAAGACGGTCTTGTTGACGGTGGAGACAAGGCCCACCGGGTCGCCGATGGCGGAGGTGTCCACGTCGTGCTGCACGAACTCGCTGACCGCCACGACGGTCCCGATGGGCAGGTCCTGAAAGCTGCCCGCGACGCCCGCGTTGACGATCCAGTCGGGGCGCCAGCGGTCGATGAAACACTGGACCCCCATGGCGGCGTTGACCTTGCCGATACCGGCGGCGCAGGCCAGAATGCCGGGCGCGATCTGAAAGATGCGCACACCGGAAACGGTCTCCAGCGGCCTGGCGCCGGAGGTGTCGAGGAGGCTTTGGATCTCGCCCTCCATCGCGTAGACCAGTCCGATCGTCACAGTAATCCCTCCCAAAAGCGTTGTGACGGCATGTTACCATAGGGACGGCGGCATGTCAAGGCAGAATACGCGCCTGTTGGAGCCTCCGGCGCACGGGCGCGGCGACGGCGATGGCAAGGGCCATTTTGACCAGGTCGAACGGGAGAAACGGCGTGACGCAGAAGCCCAGGGCGACGGGCAGCGGGTTCCCGCTGAGGACGCAGTACCAGGCGGTCCCCAGGGCATAGAGCGCGGCGGTGCCCAGCGCCATCCCTCCGTACCGGAGGGCGAAGGCCGGCGCGGTCTCCCCCCGGGACTCCAGGGGCCGGGCGGCCTCGGCCACCCAGCCGGCTATGAGGGCCAGGGGGACATAGCCTGCCAGATAGCCGCCGGTGGGGCCGAACAGCGGCCCCGGCCCGCCCTGATACCCGGAAAACACCGGCGCCCCGGCCAGCCCGATGAGCAGATACGCCGCGACGGCGGCGGCGCCCAGCTTCCAGCCCAGCAGCTCCACAGACAGGTAGACGAGCAGGGTCGCCAGCGTCACCGGCACCGGGCCGATGGGGATGGCAAAGGGGGCCAGCACGCACAGCAGCGCGGTCATCACCCCGCAGGCCGCCAGACGGTAGGCGCGGCCTCTGGTCTGTTCCGTCATAGAGATCCCTCCAATTGTAAACTGAAATAACGATTGAAGTATACAATAGAGGGGGTACAGTTGTCAAGCGCGTTGTGTTCCGGGGCCGGGCCCTTTGCGATCATTCCACGGTTTTCAGGCTCTCCACCATGTCCACTTTTTTCAGCTTGAAGTGGGCGGCGATGTTCACGATGACCGAGAACACCGCGGTGAGGGCGGCGGCCAGGATGTAGGCGTATGGGGGCGCCGTGCGCCCGAACATGACGATGTCCACCTCCACGGTGCGGACCATCCATGCGTGGAGCAGGCGGCCCAGCACCAGCCCCAGGAGGATGCCGAACAGGGTGAGAAAGATGTTCTCCCGGTAGACATAGGCGGTGGTCTCGCTGTCGTAGAAGCCCAGCACCTTCAGGGTGGCCAGCTCCCGGGTGCGCTCGGTGATGTTGATGTTGGTCAGGTTGTAGAGCACCACGAAGGCCAGGGCCGCCGCCGAGATGATGATGATGACCACCGCGTAGTCGATGGCCTCCATGCTGTTGGTGAAGGTGTCCCGGAGGGTGGCGATGTAGGAGTAGGAGTCCACCGCGTCCATGGCCATCAGGTCGGTGGACACGAGATCGGACTGGTCCGCCCCGGCGGCGTCCACGTAGCGGACCAGCAGGGTGTTGTTTTCGGGCGGGGCGCCGAACAGTTCCGCGTAGCAGTCCCCGGACAGATAGATGCTGTGGCGGACGTACTGCTCCACGATGTCGGTGATCTCCGCCTCCACCCGGCGGTCATCCTTCTCCAGGGTGATGGAGTCGCCCACGGACAGATCCAGCAGCTCAGACAGCTTTTCCGTGATGAGCACGCCGCTGCCGGGGAGGGAGACGGGGGCGTCGTCCAGCCGGTGGCGGAGGGTCAGGAAGCGGGTGAACTCGTCAAAGTCGCCCACGGCGAAGAGGGTGGCGGAGTAGGCCGGCCCGCCGGAGGAGGCCTCCACCGTGGTCTGGCTGGTGAAGGCGTAGTCCTCCACGTAGGCGCTGCCGTCCAGATAGGTCTCGATGTCCGCCAGCTCGTCCTCCGTGATCTGGCTGTTGAGACCCACGGTGGCGTCGTACAGGGAGATCTCGTCGAACTGCCTGTTCAGGATGGAGAAGATGGACTCGTGGAGGCCAAAGCCGGTGACGATGAGGGCGGTGCAGCCGCCGATGCCGATCACCGTCATCCAGAACCGCCGCTTGTAGCGGAACAGGTTGCGCATGGTCACCTTCCAGGTGAAGGTGAGCCGCTTCCACAGGGGCTGGATGCGCTCCAGAAACACCCGCTTGCCGGCCTTGGGGGCCTTGGGCCGCATGAGGTTGGCGGGGGTGTCGATGAGAGTGGACAGACAGGCCCACAGGGCCGCGCCGGTGGTGCACAGCACCGCTGCCAGCACCGCCAGGAGGAACGTCCCGGCCTGGTTTTTGTACTCCAGGGGCGGGATATCGTACATGATGTTGAAGGCGTTGGCGATGACCCAGGGGAACAGGGTGCAGCCGATGGCCAGACCCAGCAGTCCGCCGATAAAGCTGGCCGCGAAGGCGTAGCCGATGTACTTTTTGGAGATGGCCAGCCGGGAGAAGCCCATGGCCTTCAGCGCGCCGATCTGGGTGCGCTGCTCCTCCACCATGCGGGTCATGGTGGTCAGGCAGGCAAGGGCAGCCACCAAGAAGAAGATGACCGGGAAGATGGTGGCCAGATTGCCCACCCGCTCCGCGTCCTGGGCGTACCCCTCAAAGCCCATGTTGGTGTTCCGGCCCAGAACGTACCACTCGCAGTCGTCGATGTCGTCCAGTTCCGCCTGGGCGTCGTCCAGCTTTTGCTGGGCGTCGGCGATCTCCTCGTCCGCCTCGGCCTTGCCGTCCTCGTATTCCTGGAGGCCGTCGGCGTACTCCTGTTCTCCGTCCTGAAGCTCGGCCAGGGCGTCGTCCAGCTCCTTCTGGCCGTCCGCCTTTGCTTTGTCCAGATCGGCCAGGCCCTGGTAATAGTCCCGCCAGCCGCTGTCGATCTCCCGCTGCCCGGCGTTGATCTCCGCGCGGGCGCTTTCCAGCTCCCGCCACGCCGCGTCCAACTGCGCTTTGGAGGCGTCCAGGGCAGCCTTCGTCTCGTCCAGCTGGGCCTTGGCGGCGTCCAGCTGCTCTTTGACCGGGGCAAGCTGGGCGTACGCCCCGTCCAGCTGTTCCTTCACCGGGGCAAGCTGCTCCCAGGCGGCGTCCAGCTGGGCCTGGGTGGCGTCCAGCGCCGCCTTCTGTTCGGCGGCCTGGGCCACGGCCTGGTCGTAATAGGGCGTGCCCACATAGAGCTCCAGGGCCGCCCAGTACTGGGCGTAGCCCTCCTCCAGCTGATACTGCTGCTCCTCCAGCTGGGCGGCGGCCTCGTTATATTGGGCCAGGCCCGCCTGGTACTGCTCCCAGCCGGGCTGGAACTGTGCCAGTCCGCTCTCGTATTCCGCGAGACCCGCCTCGTATTGGGCCAGACCGTCGTCGTAGAGGGCCTTGCCCTCGTTATAGCTGGCCAGGCCGTCGGAGTACTCCTGCCTGCCCTCCGCCAGGGTCCGCTCCGCATCCTTCAGCTGGCGGTAGGCGCTGCCCAGTTCCCGCTGGGCGTCGGCGATCTCCCGCTCATAGGTGTCCACGCCGTCGCGGTATTCCGCCCAGCCGTCGTCCAGCTCTTTGCGGGCGTCGTCCAGCTCCTGTCTGGCCTCGGCGAGCTCCCGCTCCGCGTCGGCCCTGGCCTCGTCCAGTTCGGCCCGGGCGTCGTCGATCTCCGCCTGGGCGTCCCCGATGACCGATTGGGTGCGGAGGGCGGCCCGCTCCTCCGCCATACCGTCCAGGCTGTCGATGAAAGCGTCCAGCCGGTCGTCATATTCGTCGGAATAGCTGTCCATCTCCGCCAGCCCCGCCGCGGTGAAGTAGGCGGCGGTATAGTAGTCATAGTGAAAGTTTTCCCCGGGGATGTACATATAGCCGTCTACCGAACCCCGGCCCAGAGAGGAGGTGCCCCGGTCAATGCTCACGTACAGAGGGCTGCTCACCACGCCCACCACGGTGAAGGAGGTGTTCTCCAGATCCCCCTCGTTGTCCGGGGCCATGGTCAGCTCGATGGTGCCGCCCACCGACAGTCCCAGTTCGGTCAGCAGCAGGTCCTCGGTGACGCACTCGTCCGCCCGCTCCGGCAGGCGGCCCTCCGTGAGCCGCAGCAGGTTCAGCCGGTCGGGCATGGAGCGCACGCTGACGATGGCGTCCTCCGCGATGGCGTCCACCGTCCAGACCCCCTCCACCTCCCCCATGCCGTCGGCCTGGGAGAGGGCGGCGAGGTCCTCGTCGGTGATGCCCAGGGTGGACAGGACATAGCCGTCCATGAACCGGGTGCGGTCGAAGTAGTTGTCGGCGGTGTATTCCATGTCCGGCGCCGTGGCCCGCAGGCCGGCCAGGAAGGCCACCGCCAGGGCGGACAGCACCAGGATGGACAAAAACCGGCTGAAGGTGTTTTTGACCTCCCGGATGGCGTCGGTAAACAGGCGATTTTTCCGCGTTACCATTCGATGTCCTCCACGGGGGTGGGCCGGTCGTTCAGCTTCATGGCGGCCACCTTGCCGTTTTTGATGTGGATGACCCGGTCGGCCATGGGGGTGATGGCGGTGTTGTGGGTGATGACCACCACCGTCATGCCGTGCTGGCGGCAGGTGTCCTGCAGCAGCTTCAAAATGGCCTTGCCGGTGACGTAGTCCAGGGCGCCGGTGGGCTCGTCGCACAGCAGGAGCTTGGGGTTTTTGGCCAGCGCCCGGGCGATGGCCACCCGCTGCTGCTCGCCGCCGGACAGCTGGGCGGGGAAGTTGTTCATCCGGCCGGCCAGCCCCACATGCTCCAGCACCTCCCGGGCGTCCAGGGGGTCGGCGCAGATCTGGGCGGCCAGCTCCACGTTCTCCAGGGCGGTGAGGTTTTGCACCAGATTGTAGAACTGGAACACGAACCCCACATCCTGCCGCCGGTAGGTGGTGAGCTGGCGGGAATTGTAGCTGTCCACGCGGGCGCCGTCCACGGTGATGGAGCCGCCGGAGCAGGCGTCCATCCCCCCCAGCATGTTGAGCACGGTGGTCTTGCCCGCGCCGGAGGGGCCCACGATGACGGCGAACTCGCCCTTTTCGATGTCGAAGTCCACCCCGTCCACGGCGTTGATGGTGACCTCACCCATCTGATAGATCTTTTTCACACCCTTGAAGGATATGTAACTCATACGGCTCACCGCTCCATAAAAATATGTATTATATATCATACACCGCGCCGGCGGCCGTACGCAACCCTTCCCGGGAAAAATTCAAAGAAAGTTCACCGCTTTCCGTTGGTTTCGGTTGACTAACCGCCCGGCACGGAATAAAATACGATCCGATAGGGGAGTAGTCGGCGGCCATTTGCCGCGGCCCGGTCAACACACTGGCGGACACGCCTGGCCGGGCCTTTCATGATGAGACTTATCCGCTTCGGGAGGGCATCCTTCCGGTGCGCGGATATGGTCTCTTTTTTTATCCGCCGACATAGTCTGAAAGGCGGACAAACAATGGGAGGCGCGATATGGGACTTTTCGATCTGTTCGTATTGGCCGTGGGCCTGTCCATGGACGCGCTGGCGGTGGCCATCTGCAAGGGGCTGTCCCAGCCGAAGCTGAAACTGAGCCACTGCCTGATCGTGGGGGCCTGGTTCGGGGCCTTCCAGGCGCTGATGCCGCTGATCGGCTGGCGGGTGGGAGCGGTTTTCTCGGAGCGGTTCCTGGCGGTGGGCCACTGGGTCGCCTTTGTCCTGCTGGCCATGATCGGCGGCAACATGGTCTGGGAGTCCTTTCACCCGGGGGAGGAGGACACCGATCCCTCCCTGGCTCCCCTGGGAATGCTGCTGCTGGCGGTGGCCACCTCCATCGATGCGCTGACGGTGGGGGTCAGCTTCGCCTTCCTCCCGGTGGATATCGTCCCGGCGGTGCTGTTCATCGGGGTGTGTACCTTCGCCATCTCCGCCGCGGGGGTGAAGATCGGCAATGTGTTCGGCACGCGCTACCGCTCCAAGGCGGAGCTGGCGGGGGGCGTGGTGCTGATTTTGATCGGGCTGAAGATCCTGCTGGAGCACCTGGGGCTGGCACCCTGGCTGTGACGGGATGCCAAGGGGTCCCCCGCCGCGCACCGCGGCGGGGGACCCTCTGTCTGAGGCGGCCGCCTGCCCATTTGCGGGCAAATCCCATAGGGATGAGACAATTTTGCAAGTGAAAACCTATCAACTTGCCGATTGACGGGAAAACAGCCGTATTGTACAATAAGTAAAATGCGTTTTTGCAAGTTGAGAAGGAAAATGCAAGAAGAGGGTGACCCCATGAGAGAAAACGGACAGGAGCGGCCCCAGGCGCCGCTGTACGATCCCAAATTCGAGCACGACAACTGCGGCATCGGCGCGGTGGTGGACATCCAGGGCCGCAAGAGCCACGATACGGTGGACGCGGCCCTGAAGATCGTGGAGAAGCTGGAGCACCGGGCCGGCAAGGACGCCGAGGGCAGGACCGGCGACGGCGTGGGCGTGATGCTGCAGATCTCCCACAAGTTTTTCCAAAAGGCGGCGGCGGAGTGCGGCTTTGCGCTGGGGGGCGAGCGGGACTACGGCGTGGGGATGTTCTTCTTCCCCCAGGAGACCCTCCGCCGGATGCAGGCCATGAAGATGTTCGAACTGATCGCGGCCAAGGAGGGCATGGAGTTCATCGGCTGGCGGCAGGTGCCCGTCTGCCCGGAGGTGCTGGGCCACAAGGCCCT
>CANRFU010000029.1 GCA_947629975.1 uncultured Oscillospiraceae bacterium
TAGGCCACGGGGGGCATGGTCTGGTGGAAGGCGGTGTCGAACACGGCCACCTGGGGCACGTCGGGGCCCATGACGGCGATGCAGGCCTTGATGCCGGTGATGTTGGCCGGGTTGTGCAGAGGGGCCAGGGGGATGCACTCCTCGATGGCGGCCATGACCTTGCCGTCGATTCGCACCGAGCGGTTGAAGGTCTCGCCGCCGTGGACCACCCGGTGGCCCACCGCGTCGATCTCTTTCATGGAGGAGATCACGCCGTTGGCCGGATCCACCAGGGCGTCCAGCACCGCCTGGATGGCCTCGGCGTGGGTGGGCATGGGGATGCTCACCGCGTCCACGGTCTCCCGGCCGGGGGCCTTATAGGTGAACCGGCCGTCGATGCCGATGCGCTCGCAAAGGCCCTTGGCCAGCACGTTCTGGGTGCCGGTGTCCAGCAGTTGATACTTCAGGGAGGAACTGCCCGCGTTGATAACGAGTACTTTCATGAGGAACACTCCTTCATTATTGCGTTAGGGAAAAAGAATGGATTGCCAATCGCGCAGGTTTGTTATATTATAATACGGATACAGCCTGTCCGCAAGCGTTTTTTTGAGTTTTGCCCGAACCGGCACAGCAGGGGGGCGAGGAGATGAACATCGCGGGGATCGCGGCGGAGTACAACCCCTTCCACTCGGGCCACGCCCGGCACGTCGCGGAGACCAGAAGGACCCTGGGGGAGGACTGCGCCGTCGTCGCCGCCATGAGCGGGAACTTCGTCCAGCGGGGGGACTGCGCCCTCTTTGACAAGTGGCGCCGGACCCGGGCCGCCCTGGAGGGCGGGATCGACCTGGTGCTGGAGCTGCCCACGGTGTGGGCGGTATCCTCGGCGGAGCGGTTCGCCTGGGGGAGCGCGTCTGTTCTGGAGAACACGGGGATGGTGGACACGATGTCCTTCGGCAGTGAGTGCGGGGATGTGGAGGCGCTGAAAAAAGCCGCCGCCGCCCTGGACAGTCCGGATTTACCCGCCGCCCTGCGTCCCTTTTTGGAGCAGGGGCTGACCTTCGCCACCGCCCGGCAGAGGGCGGCGGAGGCCCTGGCGGGGGAGGAGACGGGGCAGCTGCTCCGAAGACCCAACAACAATCTGGGGGCGGAGTACCTCCGGGCGCTGCGCACCCTGGGGAGCAAGATCCAGCCCATGACCGTCCTGCGCACCGGGGCGGAGCACAACGAGACAGCCGCCTTCGTAACAAGGGGTCCTCTGTCCCGGGAGGAGCAAAACCGCCTGTTTTGGGAGGGACATCCCGTCCTCTCCGCCGCCTCCATCCGGATGCACCTGGCGGATGGGGAGTGGGACCTGATGGAACCCTACCTGCCCGCCGGCGGACGGGAAATTCTGGAGGGGCACACCCTGTCCCTCCCGGCGCTGGAGAAGATGCGCTGGGCCATGCTGGCCAGGATCCGGACCATGACGGCGGCGGACTGGGCCGCCCTGCCCGACGCCGGTGCGGCGGAGGGCCTGCCCCGGCGGCTGGAACATGCCGGGCGGACTTGCACGTCCATGGACGAGTTTTTCAGTCTGGCCAAGACCAAGCGGTACACCCGCGCCCGGCTGGCACGGCTGGTTCTGTGGGCCTTCCTGGGTCTCACCGCGGCGGACGTGCCCGAAAAGCCGCCCTACCTCCGGGTGCTGGGCTTCAACGGGCGGGGCCGGGAGCTGCTGAGGACCATGAAGCGGACCGCCCGGGTCCCCGTCCTCACCAAGCCCGCCCACGCCAAGGCGCTGGACGGGCCCGGCCGGCGGCTGTTCGAGCTGGAGGCCCGCTGCACCGACCTCTACGACCTGTGTCTGGACCCCGTCCCCGCTCCCGGCAGGGAGTGGACCACCGATCCGGTGATCCTGTGAAATTTACACTTCGTTGATAACTTTTTCCCCGAAATGGGGTAGAATGGCCTAAACGCCCAAAAGGAGGGCTTTCCATGTATTATCAGAGCAACGGCGGCCTCATCGACCGCTTCTGCGCCAGACATCCCAACTTCGGCATCCCCAACCTGATGCTGTGGATCGGCATCGGCCAGGTCATCGTCTTTGTGCTGGAGATGCTGTTTCCCGCCGTGGCGGTCTTCATCCCCCTGTACGCGCCGCTGGTGCTCCGGGGGCAGGTGTGGCGGCTGGTGACCTTCATCTTCACCCCCAACTCCTCCAACCCCTTCTATCTGCTGCTGGGGTGCTACTTCTACTTCTGGATCGGCCAGACGCTGGAGCGGGAGTGGGGCACCGCCAAGTTCACCCTGTTCTATCTCTGCGGCATGGTCCTCACCGCCCTCTACGGGATGATCGCCGGACTGATCTCCCCCCTCGGCGCGGCGTTCCCCCTGGCCAATGCGTATTATGTCAACCTGTCCATCTTCCTCATCATCGCCACCTACTACGGGGAGATGCAGGTGCTGCTGTTCTTCGTGGTGCCGGTGAAGATGAAGTGGATGGCCCTCATCGACGTGGCGCTGGTGCTCATCGATGCCATCCGCTTCTTCCAGGCGGGCATCGTGGCGCTGGCGCTGGCCTTCCTGCCCTCCATCGTCAACTACTTTATCTTCACCTGGTCCGTCTGGTCGTACAAGCTGGGCATCGCCAGGCGGCAGGCCGATCCCAAGGTCATCAACTTCAAGCGGGCCCAGCGGCAGGCCCGGCAGAGGGACAATGCCGTCAACACCGGCCGGGGATACACCCGCAAATGCGCCGTCTGTGGCATCACCGACGCGGACGACCCCGACATGGAGTTCCGGTACTGCTCCAAGTGCGAGGGGGAGTACTGCTACTGCATCAATCACATCTACAACCACGCCCATATCCGCAGGAGTTAGAAGAGATGCCCCCGCCTCCCGGCGGGGGCACGCTGTTGCGGTCCCGCCCATATCAGCGGGAGCCGGACGGGACGGCATCCCGCCCCCGGCGGGGGCGCGTTTATCCGCCCGATCTAAAAAAACAAAAAAACAGGCTTGACAATTCCTGGCGGAGCGGATATACTGTGCAGGAAATCATTCAAAAGAAAGGAGTCGCGCACGATGACCAATACCAACTATGTTTATGTGGCAGTCAAGGCCGAGAAGTGGTTTGAGAATGTCGCTGAGGGGATCCTGCGCGCCTTTGGACTGGGCTGACGAGCCCGGTTTTCCTTTGCGTTGCGCGGCGCCCCTCGGTTTGAGGGGCGCCTTTTTTGCGCCTTTTGAGGAATTCAAGGAGGAAGTATGGACTCACAATTCAAATTGCCCTGGCGGGAGAAGCTGGCGCTGATCGCCCGCCACTTAAAGGGGAACGTCCGGTTTTTCATAGCTACGGTGCTGTGCTCCTGCGTCAGCATGGTGTTCCACGCCATGACCCCCCAGATCATCGGCGTCACGGTGGACTCCATCCTGGACGACAAACAGCCCAGCCTGCCGAAATGGGCCCTGGACCTGCTGCCCCTGGACTGGCTGCGCTCCGACCCCATCCGGGCCCTTTGGATGGCGGCGGGGGCGGTTCTGATCGTGGAGCTGATCTACGGCCTGCTGGTGTATGGCCGGCGGACTACCCTGGCCAAGGGCTCAGAGGGGTTCGTCAAGTCCCTGCGGGACAGCCTCTACCGCCACATCCAGCGCCTCAGCTTCGACTGGCACACCGCCAACTCCACCGGCGACATCATCCAGCGCTGCACCTCCGACGTGGAGGTCATCCGTGACTTCGCCTGCAATCAGCTCACCGAGGTCATACGCACGGTGTTCCTGATCTTCCTGTACGTGTCCATCATGCTGTCCATGAACCTGACGGTGTCCCTGGTGTGCCTGGTGTTCATCCCGGTGGTGGGGCTGTCCTCCGGGGTGTTCTTCGAGCGGATCTCCCGCCGGTTCAAGGCGGCGGACGAGGCCGAAGGAGAGGTGACCACCTGCGCCCAGGAGAACTTCACCGGCGTGCGGGTGGTGAAGGCCTTTGGCCGGGAGCGGTACGAGATGGACCGCTTCAATGAGAAGAACGACCGCTTTTCCGACCTGTGGGTGCGCCTGGGCAGGCTGCTGGCGGTGTACTGGGCCTCCGGCACCCTGCTCACCTCCCTCCAGGTGATGGCGGTCATCGCCGCCGGTACGGTGGAAGCGGTGCGGGGAAACCTGTCAGTGGGCTCCTTTACCGTGCTGGTGACCTACGGCAGTTCTCTGGCCTGGCCGGTGCGGTCCCTGGGCCGGGTGCTGTCCGACATGAGCAAGGCCGGGGTGTCCCTGGACCGGGTGGGCTACATCCTCAGCGCCAAAGAGGAACAGGACCTGCCCGAAGCAAAGCCTGAGACTTTGAACGGCGACATCGTGTTCGACCACGTGACCTTCGGCTACGGCGGCCAGAAGGTGCTGGAGGACGTGTCCTTCACCATCCCCCGGGGGAGCACCTTCGCCATCCTGGGGGGCACCGGGTCGGGCAAATCCACGCTGGTCCACCTGCTGGACCGGCTCTACGACCTGGGAGACGGCCAGGGGGCCATCACCGTGGGCGGGACCGACATCCGGCGCATCCGCCGGGAGGACCTCCGCCGGCAGATCGGCCTGGTCCTCCAGGAGCCCTTCCTGTTCTCCCGGACCATCCGGGAGAACATCGCCGCCACCAGGCCGGAGGCCGCCGAGGAGGAGCTGCGCTCCGCCGCCGCCGTGGCTGCGGTGGACGAGGCCATCGCCGAGCTGAAGGACGGCTGGGACACGGTAGTGGGCGAGCGGGGGGTGACCCTCTCCGGCGGGCAGAAGCAGCGGGTGGCCATGGCCCGGATGCTGGTGCAGGACGCGCCGGTGATGGTCTTCGACGACTCCCTGTCCGCCGTGGACGCCGAGACCGACGTGAAGATCCGCACCGCCCTCCGGGAGCGGGTGAAAGGCGCCACCGTCATCCTGATCTCCCACCGGGTGACCACCCTCATGCAGGCCGACCGCATCCTGGTGCTGGACGGCGGCCGGGTGGCGGACATGGGCACCCACGCGGAGCTCATCTCCCGCCCCGGCATCTACAGGGACATCTATGACATCCAGATGAGCAGCGACGACCGCCGGCTCATCGAGGAAGGGGGGAACGCGTAATGGACGAACAGGAGTACACCAAAGAATTCGATCTGAAAATATGGAAGCGGCTGCTGCCCATCCTGGCCCGGTACAAGTGGGTCTACGCGGGCCTCATCCTGGCCGAGCTGGTCTGGTCCGGGGTGGAGGTGATGGTCCCCCTGTTCCAGCGGTACGCCATCGCGGAGTTCATCGGCAAAAGCGCCCTGACCGGCTTTGTGCCCTTCCTCCTCTTTTACACCGCCGCCCTGGTGGTGCAGTTCTTCGTGTCCGTGGGGGAGAGCCAGGCCACCACATACATCGAGATGTACCTGGGCCGGGATATGCGCCGGGACCTGTTCCGGCATTTGCAGACCCTGTCCCTGTCCTACTACAACGTGACCCCGGTGGGCTACCTCATCGCCCGTGTCGTCAACGACACCAACCGCATCGCCGGGATGCTGGCATGGGCCTTCCTGGATGTTTTGTCCTCCCTGTGCTATGTGATTGGGGCGCTGGCCGCCATGCTGCTGCTGAACTGGCGGCTGGCCCTGGTGGTCATCGTCATCGTGCCGGTCATCGCCGTGCTCACCGCCTGGTTCCAGCCCCGCATTTTGCACTGGAACCGGAAGGTGCGCAAGCTGAACTCCAAGATCACCGGCGCCTTCAACGAGGGCATCACCGGCGCAAAGACCATCAAGACCCTGGTGATGGAGGACCGGAGCGTCCGGGACTTTGAGGGCATCACCGGCGAGATGTATACCGCCGGCGTCAGGGCCGCCAGGCTCAACGCCATGTTCATCCCCCTGGTCATGTTCTTCTCCTCGGCGGCGGTGGCCATCGTTCTGCTGCGGGGCGGGTACATGACGGCGGACGGCGCGCTGGAGATCGCCACCCTGTCGGCCTTCATCACCTACGCCGTGGGCATCTTCGAGCCGGTGCAGAACGTGGCCTCCAGCATCGCCGAGTTCATCTCCCTCCAGGCGTCCATCGAGCGGGTCACCAGCCTGCTGGCCGAGGAGCCCACCGTCACCGACACCCCGGAGGTCATCGCAAAGTACGGCGACGTGTTCGACCCGAAACGGGAGAACTGGGAGCCCCTCAAGGGTGACATCGAGTTCAAAGACGTGACCTTCCGCTACCCCGACGGGGGCGAGAACGTGCTGGAGCACTTCGACCTCCACATCCCCGCGGGCACCACCGTGGCCATCGTGGGGGAGACGGGGGCGGGCAAATCCACCCTGGTGAACCTGGCCTGCCGGTTCTTCGAGCCCACCGAGGGGCAGATCTTGATCGACGGGCGGGACTACCGGGAGCGGTCCCAGCTGTGGCTCCACTCCAACATCGGCTATGTGCTGCAAAATCCCCACCTGTTCTCCGGCTCGGTGAAGGAGAACATCCGTTATGGTAAACTAAACGCCACTGACGCCGAGATCGAGGCGGCGGCCAGGGCCGTCTCCGCCGACACGGTTGTCGGCAAGCTGGAAAAGGGCTGGGACAGCGACGTGGGGGAGGAGGGCGACCGGCTCTCCACCGGCGAGAAGCAGCTCATCTCCTTCGCCCGGGCGGTGCTGGCCGATCCCCGCATCTTCGTGCTGGACGAGGCCACCTCCTCCATCGACACCCAGACCGAGCAATATATCCAGAACGCCATCGACCACCTGCTGAAAGACCGCACCTCCTTCCTCATCGCCCACCGGCTGTCCACCATCCGCAAGGCCGACCTGATCCTGGTGGTGCGGGACGGTAAGATCGTGGAGCGGGGCACCCACCTGGAGCTGCTGAAAAAGCGGGGCTACTACCACGACCTCTACTCCCGGCAGTTCGCCGAGGAGAGCGCCGCCCGGGTGCTGGGGGCGTAAAACGGGAACGTGATCTTCAGGGAAGAATATGTGAAGCGGCAAATCAAAAAATGGAGGTAAAAGTTTGATAACGATTCAAGAGATCCCCGTTGAACAGATCGACGAGTTTTGGAACATCCAGTTTCAGTATTTGGTTGACGACGGGATGATTACGACGGCGGACGAAAAAGCGTATTTTCAGAGTGCTGAATACCGGGATGTGCTGAAAGGCCATATGCTGCGGGAGCGGGATAAGCTCCACATGGTATACTTTATACGGGACGGCGTTCAAATCGGCGCCAGCCAGTACTGTACTTATCAGAGCGAGGATGGGAAGTGCTTCATTCTGGATTTTTGGGTCTTCCCGGAGCACAGAGGGAACGGGGCGGGGCATGACTGCTTTCGCGCGCTTTCTGAGTACACGCAAAACGACGGCGCGCTGTATTACGCATTGAACTACGCCAAAGAGGATTCGCGCAGATTCTGGCTTTCCCTCGGCTTCGTGGACAACGGAGTTGACGAATACGGCTCACCGCTGATGGAAAAGAGAATGAGTGGAGGTGAAGCCGGTATGGAACTGTCAACGACGCACTATGTTTTTCACTACGAGAAAAACAGCCTGGCTGAAAAAGAGATCGATCAGATCGCTGATATCCAGGAGGGATGCTACACATTTATCAGCAGCTGCCTTCATGCTGACGCAAAGGGCAAGATCCACTATCATTTGTTCGATACCCCACAAGAAGTCGGAAAGCAGTACGCAATGATCCACAACGAGGATGACGATGAGCCATGCAATGGCTTTGCCCTTCCGGAGACTATGAGCAAGGACGGCATGAATCACGTCTTTGCCGTATACAGCGAAACAATAAAGTGCATCGGTTTCCATGAAGACGCGCACATCATTTCCTATTCGATTTGCAGACCAAATTCGCGGTTTATCAGTGAAGGGCTCGCCATGTTTTTTGACCGGTACTGGTGGGGGATCGACAATTATTCCTGGACGAAATGGTATATTGAGCAAGGAAAGAATCCGTCTGTCGTCGATCTGCTTGAAAACAGTAAGTTCCGTGAATATGACTGTGAGTTGACCTATCCTCTCGCGGGAGCATTTACAGGATACCTGATCGAACGCTTCGGCACGGAAAAATACGCTGCGTTCTATAAGCGGTGCGCCGATCAGACAGCGCGGGCTCTTGAGCAAACTTTCGGGATTCCTGCTGTTCTTCTTGAAAAGGACTTTCTTGGCTACATGAAAGTGTTTCATCTGCGCGAGGATATCCGCGGGTTGATGATAAAAGATTTCGGCGAGGAATAACTTCCAGACGAAGGCCGCCGGCCCGCCCTTTTTTTGGGAGGGGCGGCGGTTTTCCGCGCAAAAACCTTCTTCCGGGGGGTTGTATGTGAAATATATATATGGTATAATCCACGCTTGCGAGTACGGAATAAAAGGAGAATCGCGGCAATGATCTTCGGCAAGCACATCAACCGATACTATCTGAAATACGCCGGGTGGCTGCTGCTGGGGCTGGCGGCGCTGGCCCTGGTGGACTATATGCAGCTGGCCATCCCCAGCCTGTACCGGATGACCATCAACGGCATCAACGATGGGCAGGTGCTGGTGGACGGCGTGTGGCTGCCCTTTGACATGGACTTCCTGCTGGAGCACATCTGTATGCCCCTGGTTTGGGTCATCCTGTCCATCGTGGCGGGGCGTTTTCTGTGGCGCATCTGTATCTTCGGCTCGGCCATCAAGGTGGAGACCGACCTCCGGGACAGTATGTTCGACCACGCCAAGGACCTGTCCCGGCAGTACTACCAGGTGAATAAGGTGGGCAATCTCATGAGCCTGTTCACCAACGATCTGGAGACGGTGCAGGACTGCTACGGCTCCGGCTTCCTCATGTTCTTCGACGCGCTGATCCTGGGCGGCATGTCCATCGGCCGGATGGCCATGATGAACCCCGTCCTCACCCTGCTGACCCTGATCCCCATGGCCCTGCTGCTGGGGGCCAGCACCGTCATCGGCAAGTACATGACCGCCAAGTGGGATGCCCGCCAGGCGGCCTTCTCCCAGCTGTCCGACTTCTCCCAGGAGTCCTTTTCCGGCATCGCCGTCATCAAGGCGTTCGTCAAGGAGGGCAAGGAGCTGTGGGCCTTCCAGAAGCTGAACCGGGAGAACGAGGTGGCCAACGTGGAGTTCACCCGGGCCTCGGTGCTGCTGCGCATCCTTGTGACCCTGTTCGTGGAGTCGGTGGTGTGCATCGTGCTGGGGTACGGCGGCTGGCTGGTCTACCGGGGCGTGTTCAACGCCGGCCAGCTCATCGAGTACATCAGCTATTTCGAGTCGGTGGTGTGGCCCATCATGGCCATCTCCGAACTGATCGACATGGCCAGCCGGGGCAAGGCCTCCCTCAAGCGGATCAGCGAGCTGTTGGACGCGGAGCAGGATGTGGCGGACCGGCCGGACGTGGAGCCCCTGGGGGCAGTGAAAGGGTCCGTGGAGTTCAGGGACCTGACCTTCCGCTACCCCGACGGGGAGTACGACGCCCTGGAGCATATCTCCTTTGCCATCGACGCCGGGGAGAGCGTGGGCCTGGTGGGCAAGACCGGCGCCGGCAAGACCACCCTGGTGGATCTGATCCTCCGCACCTACAATGTGCCCGACGGCACCGTCTTCGTGGACGGGCACGACGTGAACACCGTCCCCATCCGGGATGTGCGGGCGGCCTGCGCCTACGTGCCCCAGGACAACTTCCTGTTCAGCGACACCATCACCCACAACATCGCCTTCGGCATGGCGGACCCGGACATGGACAAGGTCACCGAGGCGGCCGTCCTGTCCGATGTGGACGGCGACGTCCGGGGCTTTGAGAAGGGATATGAGACGGTGCTGGGCGAGCGGGGGGTCACCGTGTCCGGCGGCCAGAAGCAGCGCATCTCCATCGCCCGGGCCCTGATGAAGGACGCCCCCATCCTGATTCTGGACGACTCGGTGTCCGCCGTGGACACCGGCACCGAGAAGACCATCCTGGAGAACCTGAAAAAGACCCGGGCGGGCAAGACCACCATTCTCATCGCCCACCGGGTGTCCACCATCGAGGGGATGGACAAGATCGTGTTCATTGACGACGGGCGACTGGTGGCCGTGGGGCCCCACGCCCAGCTCTATCAGACGTGTCCGGACTACCGCCGCATGGTGGACCTCCAGCGGCTGGAGGAGGAAGGGGGCGAGCACATTGCGTGAGTATCTGCCCATCCTCATCGTGGGGGCCGTCATCGGCGTGTTCACCGTGCTGTTCGTCGCCGCCTACGCCCTCATCAAAAACAAAAAGGAGGCCATCGGCTTTGACCGCAACATGCCCGACGGGGAGATCGTCCGCCGGCTGATGGCCTATGCCAGGCCCTACTGGAAGGAATTCCTGCTGGTGCTGGTGGTGATGGTGGTGTCCATCGCCTACGACATCATCTCCCCGCTGCTCATCGGCGACATCGAGGAGATGATCAAGGACGACTTTGAACTGGCCTCCCTGTTCGCCACCGTGGCGGTGTACGCCGGCATCCTGGTGGTGTCCCTGGCCTGTACCTACTTCCAGTCCATTCTCCTGCAAAAGACGGGGCAGAAGATTCTGTCCCAGCTGCGCCTGGACGTGTTCACCCACATCGAGAGCCTGTCCCACAATCAGCTGAACCAGATCCCCGTGGGCAAGCTGGTCACCCGCGTCTGCAACGACACCAACGCCATCTCCATGATGTTCACCAACATCCTGGTCACCATGGTGAAAAACGTGTTCATCGTGCTGGGCGTACTGGGGGCCATGCTCATAAAGAACTATATGCTCACCCTGATGGTTCTGTGCTTCATCCCGTTTTTGGTGCTGTTTACCGTTATCTTCCGCAAGTTCACCCGCCGGGTGTACCGCCGGGTGAAGGACGCCACCACCGACATCAACACCTACCTGTCGGAGAACCTGTCCGGCATCAAGATCACCCAGGTGTTCAACCGGGAGCGGGAGAAGCTGGACGACTTTCTGGAGCGGAGCCGCACCCTGAAAAAGGCCAAGCAGCAGCAGATCTTCGTGTTCGGCATCTTCCGGCCCATGGTGTATATGCTCTATATCTCCTCGGTGCTGTGCCTGCTGTACCTGGGGGGGAGGGGATATATCCGGAACATCGTGTTCCTGGGCCAGACTGTCACCAGCGGCACCCTGGTCACCTTCTACCTGTATATCAACAAGTTTTTCAACCCCATCCAGACCCTGGCGGAGCAGTTCAACATGCTCCAGTCGGCTTTCGCCTCGGCGGAGAAGATCTTTTCGGTACTGGACATGGTCCCCGAGCTGGTGGACGAGCCGGACGCCATCGAGCTGGACGAGATCAAGGGCGAGATCGAGTTCAAGGACGTGTGGTTCTCCTACATCCCCGGCGAGTGGGTGCTGAAAGGGGTCTCCTTCCACATCGACCCCAAACAGACGGTGGCCTTCGTGGGCTCCACCGGTTCCGGCAAGACCACCATCCTGTCCCTGATCTGCCGCAACTACGACATCCAGAAGGGCCAGATCCTGATCGACGGCATCGATATCAAGCACATCAAGGTGGCCTCCCTCCGGAAGCACTTCGGCCAGATGCTCCAGGACGTGTTCCTGTTCTCCGGCACCATCCGCTCCAACATCGTCCTCCGGGAGGATTCCTTCACCGACGACGAGATCATGGCGGCCTGCCGGTACGTCAACGCCGACCACTTCATCGACCGGCTGGACCACGGCCTGGACGAGGTGGTGAGGGAGCGGGGCAACAACTTCTCCGCCGGCCAGCGGCAGCTGCTGTCCTTCGCCCGCACCATCCTCCACAAGCCCGCCGTGATGATCTTGGACGAGGCCACCGCCAACATCGACACCGAGACCGAACTGCTCATCCAGGACTCCCTGGAGAAGATGAAGAATATCGGTACCATGCTCATCGTGGCCCACCGGCTGTCTACCATCCAGCACGCGGACAACATCATCGTGCTGTCCCACGGGGTCATCCTGGAGCAGGGCACCCACCAGGAGCTGCTGCAAAAGAAGGGCCGGTACTACCAGCTCTACACCATCCAGTTCGAGGCCCAGCAGCAGGCCCTGCGCGCGGCGGGGCGCCGGGCATGAGGGAGTACGACGCCGTGGTGGTGGGGGCCGCCACCACCGGCAGCTGGTTCGCCCACGCGCTGGCCGCCCGGGGGCACCGGGTCCTGCTGATCGACCGGGCGGACGAGGAGCACATCGGCACGAAATACGACATCTACCACGTCTCCAAGCGGGACCTGGACCGGTTCGGCCTGCCCCTGCCCGTGAAGGGGGAGGACTGGGCTTTCGAGTTCGACGAGGGGGAGAACCGCTCCGCCTTGGACCGATACCCCAAGCATAGCCGGGAACACATCGTGGGGATGCACATGCACCCCCATGTGTTGCGTCTGAACCGCTGGGCGGCGGAGGCCGGCGCGGAGCTGGTCTACGGCGCCTCCTTCCGGGCGTTGGAGTACGACGAGGCCGGCAGGATCTGCGGCGTCCGGTACGAAAAAAGCGGCGAGACCGTTGCCGTTCGGGCCAGATTGGTGGCCGATTGCTCCGGCATCCCGTCGGTGGTGCGGAGGTCCCTCCCGGAGGGCTACGGGGTGGAGACCTTCCCCATCGGCCCGGAGGATATGTTTTATGTCAACCTGCGATACGTGAAGTTCCGCGATCCCGGGGATTGCATTCACGGCAACTGCTCCTGGGCCTACTATAAGACCTGGCGGGCCCCCCAGCCCGACCCGGCGGGGGCCATCCTCGGCGTGGGGGCCAATTTCAGCCACGAGTACGCCGACAAGATCTACGGATATTTCACCAAGGCCGTGAGGTTGCCTCCGCACACGGTGGAGCGGATCGAGCGGGGGGTGACCCCCTACCGCCGCCCGCCCTATTCCATGGTGGCCGACGGCTTTGTGGCCATGGGGGACGCGGCCTGCCTCACCAAGCCCACCTGCGGCGAGGGGGTGGCCAGCTCCCTGGTCCAGACGAAGATCGCCGTGGAGGCCATCGACCCGCTGCTGAGAGCGGGGAAACCCCTGTCCCGGGCAAACCTGTGGCCCGTCAACAAACGGTATGTGGAGGCCCAGGGCCGGGAGTTCGCCTATCAGCTGGCCGTGGTGTCCGAGGCGGCCGCCACCAGTCCGGCGGAGAATGATTTCCTGTTTGAGCACGGCATCGTGTTCAACGAGAAGACCCTCAAGGCCATGGCGGAGGGGAGGGAACTGAAACTCAGTCCCGGCGAGATCGCCCGGATCGGGGGCTGTATGGCTCTGGGAGCGGTCACCGGCCGGGTGCGGCTCAAAACCATCCGGCGGCTGCTGAAGGCGCTAGCGGACGGGGGGAGGATCTCCTCCGTCTACGCCGCCTACCCGGACAGCCCCGAGGGCTTCGACGCCTGGAGAAAGCGGGCGGACAGGGCCTGGGCCGCCTGCGGCAGCATGGCGGAGGCCGCCCGCGCCGCCGAGAAGGAGTTCAAAAACAGCTGAAAACGCAGACAGCGCCCGCCCCAAACTTGGGGCGGGCGCGCTCGCGCGTGATCACGGCTCAGGGGTATGCAAAACGCCTGTCGTTTACCAGGGTATCCCGGTACTTTTTGATGTAGTATTTGGCCATGGGCAGGTTTTGCTCGGACCAGTTCCCGCACTGTTCCGGCCGGGCGCCGGGGATCTCCCCCTCGTAGTCCAGGATGAAATCGCACATCTCCAGCACCAGATCATACACGTCCTCCGGGTCCAGATCGCCGAACATGACCAGGTAACAGCCCGTGCGGCAGCCCATGGGGCCGAAGTAGACGATCTCGTCGCGCCGGCCGCTGCTGCGCAGATAGGTGGCCGCCATGTGCTCGATGGTGTGCAGGGCGGGCATGTCCACCACCGGCTCCCGGTTGGGGGCCGTCAGCCGCAGATCAAAGGTGGTGACCGCGCAGTCCCCCCGTCGGTCCCTCCGGGATACATAGAGCCCCGGCAGCAGCTTCAAATGGTCGATGGTAAAACTGGCGATCCGTTCCATACGCGCCCCTCCCCAAGATCGGATAGGCCAAGCATATCACAGATCGCGGTGCAAATCAAGGCGGGAAGGGGCGCGCCGGGCAGAGAATGATTGCGCATCCGTCAGGTTTGGGGTATAATATCCGCGCGCGGTGCGCAGGGCGCGCCGGTCCGCCGGGGGCGGACGTACTTTTGCTATGCAAAAGTACCGGCGCGAATGTTACACCACAGCAAAACCGATCTTATCGGTTTTGCGCCGCATTTGCGGCGCGCAAGCCGCACAGCGGCCTGCAACTGTGGTACAATGTGGTCAAATCAGCGAAAGCGGTGACGTTCATGACCGAGGTGGCTGCCGCCCTCATCTGGGAGGGCGAAAAATTCATGATCTGCCAACGGCCCGCGCACAAGGCCAGGGGCCTTCTGTGGGAGTTCGTGGGCGGCAAGGTGGAGCCGGGAGAGACCGGGGAGCAGGCTCTCGTCCGGGAGTGCCGGGAGGAACTGGCGGTGACGGTGGCGCCGGCGGGCGTGTTTATGGATGTGGTCCACCAGTACCCCGATCTGCTGGTCCATCTCACCCTGTTCAACGCCGCCATCACGGAGGGCGTTCCCCAAAAGCTGGAGCACAACGACATCCGCTGGATCACGGTGGACGAGATCCCCGACTACGAATTCTGTCCCGCCGACCGGGATATCCTGCGCCGGCTCATGGCAAGGTGACGGGTGGCCGCAGCGCTCCGCTCCCCGATGTTTTCCCGCTTTCATGCTGCCCGCCTTGAATTTGCGCCGCTCCCGGCCATCCGGGACTCCGCCCTGAACGGTGTTCCGCTTCTGGCAGGCCGGAGGCGGCTTGTTTGAGGTTTTGACCCACGCGCCCCATAAGGGGCGCGACCCGCAGCGAAAAACAATGGGATTTGTCCATCATCCTATTTCAACCCACGCGCCCCGCGAGGGGCGCGACAGGACGCCCTGGCCTACGGCGAGAGCGCCATGCAATTTCAACCCACGCGCCCCGCGAGGGGCGCGACAGGCCATGGCCAACGCCAGGGGCAAGAGCCACCTATTTCAACTCACGCGCCCCGCGAGGGGCGCGACCTTATCAGGTGTTGCCCAGCAGCAGGCCGATGTGATTTCAACCCACGCGCCCCGCGAGGGGCGCGACCGTTGGCGTCCTTGACGGTCTGGACGCCGAAGTAATTTCAACCCACGCGCCCCGCGAGGGGCGCGACACTATGCATCGAAAACGGAGGATGAGGATAACATATTTCAACCCACGCGCCCCGCGAGGGGCGCGACCTGCGCCAGGAATTCCTCGCGGTCGACGGCGTAATCATTTCAACCCACGCGCCCCGCGAGGGGCGCGACCGGGGCCGCCCTGGGCATGGCCACGTCCGATATATTTCAACCCACGCGCCCCGCGAGGGGCGCGACGGGCTACTATGAGTCCTCTTCCATCATGCAGGAATTTCAACCCACGCGCCCCGCGAGGGGCGCGACCCACCGACTTTTTGACCCGCATGAGGGCCGAGAAATTTCAACCCACGCGCCCCGCGAGGGGCGCGACGCTCCACGCTGGAGGGGCTCCAGCAGGAGATCCAATTTCAACCCACGCGCCCCGCGAGGGGCGCGACTTTTGGAGGTGAAACCATGCAGCAAAATGGCGGATTTCAACCCACGCGCCCCGCGAGGGGCGCGACATGAAATTCCACTGAGTGCTCGGGCTGTCAATGATTTCAACCCACGCGCCCCGCGAGGGGCGCGACGGCCAGCGTGGACGGGTTGAGATACCATGCAGGATTTCAACCCACGCGCCCCGCGAGGGGCGCGACACCCGAAGCACCAGCGCCGAGAGAATAAGCAGAAATTTCAACCCACGCGCCCCGCGAGGGGCGCGACAACAGCGGTGAGCAGCTTGCTCGTGACGAGGAAACAATTTCAACCCACGCGCCCCGCGAGGGGCGCGACGTACAAGCACAAAAACTTCAGCTTCAAGGTGCTGATTTCAACCCACGCGCCCCGCGAGGGGCGCGACGGTCCAGAGTGTCGTAAAAGCGCATTTTTCCGTGATTTCAACCCACGCGCCCCGCGAGGGGCGCGACGAGCTCCACGCTGGAGGGGCTCCAGCAGGAGATCCAATTTCAACCCACGCGCCCCGCGAGGGGCGCGACCTACCCACACCTCAAAGTGGCCGTTATCAACTACATTTCAACCCACGCGCCCCGCGAGGGGCGCGACCTTGCGGACCTCGGCGCCGGCGTAGGCCATGAGATTTCAACCCACGCGCCCCGCGAGGGGCGCGACGGAGCGTTGCCCGGTAGCTCTGCATGGCCTTGGTATTTCAACCCACGCGCCCCGCGAGGGGCGCGACGTCACGGTATAACCCGCTGCCCTGCTGATTCCAATTTCAACCCACGCGCCCCGCGAGGGGCGCGACTTCTGCTGCGGCCTTTCCATTGGCCACCTCCTCATTTCAACCCACGCGCCCCGCGAGGGGCGCGACGGCCAGCATGATGCCGGACGCTGTCGGATTGTGATTTCAACCCACGCGCCCCGCGAGGGGCGCGACCACCTGGTCCCCCGGCTGCGGCCCGGTCTTATGATTTCAACCCACGCGCCCCGCGAGGGGCGCGACGGCCCGCGAAGGACGGGTCGGGGGTGTCGGACTTATTTCAACCCACGCGCCCCGCGAGGGGCGCGACGGATCCCATCGAGGACGGCTGGGAGGGCGGAGAGATTTCAACCCACGCGCCCCGCGAGGGGCGCGACGTTGGCGTCCTTGACGGTCTGGACGCCGAAGTAATTTCAACCCACGCGCCCCGCGAGGGGCGCGACAGGCGGCCAGGGAGCCCCGGGACGCCATCACCTTATTTCAACCCACGCGCCCCGCGAGGGGCGCGACCATGGCGCTGAATAAGCCGTGAGCCTTCTGACGATTTCAACCCACGCGCCCCGCGAGGGGCGCGACCGACCCCTCCAAGGATGTCCTCAGCCAGATCCAATTTCAACCCACGCGCCCCGCGAGGGGCGCGACAGCAAACCTTCACAAAATCCCAGAGGAAATTTTGTATAGTCTGCAAAAAAGCATTTGCTTAAGAAACGTTTGAGGCCGGACAGGCCGCATTTTTCGGCGGAAACGCTCTCCTTTTGCGCTGAAGGGCGGTGCGAACCACGCGGCAGTTTTCTGTCCGCTTGGCCTTCGCACGGCTACACCATCAGCACGCCCTCCGGCTCATAGGACGCTTTCACACCAAAGTGTTCGATCTTGTTTTGGTACTTATTTCCTAACTGATAGAAGCGCAGGCTGTCCTTTGCGGGGTCGATAACCTCCAGCAGTTTGGCCTGGAGCAGTTTATACTGTGCCGGGTCCACCAGACACTCGAACACCGAGTTCTGCACCCGCTGGCCATAATCGACGCAATACTTTGCCACCCGCCGCAGCCTTTTCCGCCCGGCGGCGTCCTCCGTGCTCACGTCATAGGTGATGAGCACCAGCATATGACCGCCTCACTTCCACAGAAACGGCGGATAGCCGTCCAGATCGCCCCGAAGGTATCGGGCCAGCAGCAATGCCTGGACATAGGGCGCCAGCCCCCAGGCCAGTTTTTCCTTCAAATAGGGGTGGGTGATGGGCTCCGCCAGACGCTTTTGCCACGCGGAGAGGAAGATCTTCCGCCCCTCGTCGGTGAGCCACACCGCTCCGCCGGGCTGCCGGTCAAAGTGTTCGGACCGGATCACCCGGTTGTTGATGAGGGTAAGTACGAATCGGTCGGCAAACAGGGGCCGCAGTTCCTCCATCAGATCCAGGGCCAGGGAGGCCCGCCCCGGTCGGTCCCGGTGGAGGAAGCCAACATAGGCGTCCAGTCCCACGCTCTCCAGGGCCCCGGCGCAGGAATTGGCCAGCAGGGTATAGGCGAAGGACAGCAGGGCGTTCACCGGGTCCAGAGGCGGGCGGCGGGAGCGCTCGGTAAAGGCGAAGACCTCCCGCTGATTCAGGATCATCCCGTCGAAAGCATCAAAATAGACTGCCGCGGTCTGGCCTTCCAACCCCCGGAGGGACTCCAGATCAGTTTCCCCCAGAAAGGCGGGCAGACTGTCCGCCAGCAGGGAGGAGGCCCTGCCCAGCTTTTCGTCGTCCACGCGCATGGCGTGGTCCCGGCGGGTGCGCTCGATGCTCCAGCGGCCGTTGTAGACCTTGCCAAAGATGAAGGCTCTGGCAACGCGGCAGCTCTGGGCCTCGTCGTCGGCCGCCCGGTACTGGGTCCGCCGCAGCAGGACGTTGCCCGGATTCTCTCCGCAGACCCTTGCCAGAAAGCGCCCCCTGGGGGTCAGAAAACACAGGTTGACCCCATCCCGGGCACACTTGCCCATAAGGGCGGGGCTGGCCCCCTTGTAGGAAAAGCACAGGATACTCTCCAGGGTGTGGAGAGGAAACTGACCCCGCTTCTCCTCCCCGGCCAGCACAGTTACTGTCTCGCCGTCCAGGGTGAGGTAGCTGTCCTCACTGAGGACGAACCGGGTGTTTAGAAATTTCCTCACGGCGTGTCCTCCTCTCCCGGCAGATGGGCGCGGAGCCAGGCGGCGGGAGACTGGACCTTTGCCAGCCGGGGCAGGCACAGGTCCTTCAACGAGCAGGCGGCGCAGCCTTTGCCGGGCTTGGCTCTGGGCGTGCAGCCCCTGGCGTAGAGCGCGCGCATCTCCGCCAGCATGGCCTCCGCCCGCTCCCGCAGAGCGGCGTCCAGCGCCACTTTCGTGCGCCGCCGGGGCTCGCCATAGAACAGGCTTCCCTCCGGGATGGCGCACAGAAGCATCTCCTCCAGACACATGGCTTGGGCGCAGAGCTGGAGCTCATCGGCGTCGTTGGATTTGGGCCTGCCCCGCTTGTACTCCACGGGATAGGGCAGCCACTTGCCCTCGCGGCCGGCCAGAGTCACCCCGGCGGGGTCCCGGCGGAACTCCACCACGTCGCAGACTCCCTGGACCTGGAGCCGGTGGGAGACGACCCGAAGGCCGCGGACGATCAGCGTATCGCCGCGACTTTCGGTCTGTTGGTCATCGTGGGCCCGCCGGTGGAGCAGGTCCCCCTCCACGGTGCGCAGGTTCTCCGCCCACTGCCGCTCGATGTGGATCAGGGCCCACTGGCGGCGGCAGAAGGCGAAGTGCTGAATCCCGGACAGGGCGAGATACTCGTCCTCCGGCAGAGCGGTCACCCCATGCGCTTGCAGGTAACGCCGGCGGGCAGGGCCGCCTCGTCCACAGCGACGGAGTAGTCGCCGTAGGCCCGGGGGCTGATGACGTCCGGCTTCCGGGCGACGGTGACGGTGTCGAACAGTTTCCAGGCGGGGGCGCAGCCCAGCTCGGAGTCGTGCTGGAAGACGATCAGTTCCCGGACGGCCATCTTGCCCCGGGCGGCGGAGTGATCGTTCTCGAACATATTCAGGATGGCCTGCCACAGCAGTTTCAGGTCGCCCTCGCTGAACCCGGTGACCTTCCGGGCCAGGTTGGCGGAGACGTAGCCCTCGCAACGGTAGAGGGCGTAGGGGACGATGTACTTGCGGCCCATCTCGGTGCCCTTCTTCTCCGCGTCGGCCTCGGTGGTGATGGCCACGCGGGTGATGGTGATCTCCTGGGGCACGATGGGGTCGATGCTGCGGGCGAAGCCCAACTGCACCGGGCCCCGGATCTGGCCGCAGTTCAGGTTGCCCTTGACCATGGTGGTCATGACCGCGCCGAAGGTGCGGATATCGTAAAAATTGCCGCACATGAATTCCTTGACCTGATGGTCCACATCGACGCCGTTGTCCTCCCGCTTTTTGATGGCCTTTTTGAGGTCCTCGGGCTTCATGGCCGCGGCGCCCTCGATCCCCGCGCAGAGGAAACCGGCGTTGTCGCTGGTGTTCAGGGGCACGCCGTCCTTGATGTAGATGCGGTAACCCGGCTCGTCCTCTTTCGCGGTCTCCACAAAGTTGCGGATCTTGCGCTTCAGGCACACGTCGGTGACCAGACCATAACCGGTCTCCGGGTCCAGCCGGGGCATATTGCCGGCGTCCGGGTCGCCGTTGGGGTTGCCGTTCTCCACGTCGAACAGGATGACGAATTCATAGCGGTTCTTGATGGGGTCAGACATTTTCATTTCCTCCTTTGTCCTTCTTCTCATAGAATTTCTGTACCTGATGGTAGTAGCCCAGATGGAAGGTCCCCTGGTCGGCCAGGGACAGCCGGGCGGGCAGGGTCTCGTGGATGCGGCCCTCCAGGTCGCCGATCATCTTCTCATAGTAGATCCGAAGGCCGCCCTCCAGCTTGCGCAGGTGGCTCTGGGACAGCTTGGTCAGCAGGGGGAAAATCGTGGCGGGGGTGGCACAGGCGCTGTTGAAATACTTGTCCTTGATGGTGGCGTTGATGCCGGGATTGGCGGCGGACTGGACCCGCTCCAGCACGGCGAACAGCCGGCCCAGCACGTAGGGAAGATGGGTGCTCTGGTCGTTGAGTTCCACGGTTAAAACCTCCTCCGGAACTTGAAATCCTCTGTTTTTCAGGAAAAACGCTTTCAGAATGGCCGCCCGGCCATAGGTGACGTCCTGCTCCGCCCGGATGCGCAGCATGGTCTGTTCCAGCAGGGAGACGGGATAGGGGCCGCCGGACAGGATAGCCCGCACGACCGCGCCGGCCATAGGCGGAGACGCCTTCTTGTCCCGGCTGTTGGGGTTGACAGTCTCGTTCAGCAGCTTCCACAGGGGCAGCGCCCCGTTTGCCACATAGGCGGGCTTCACGATGGACAGCCGGTCATAGTGGGCCTGCACGTTGGCAAGCATTTGGCCGAAGGTGTCCTGCAAGAAAAACCGCACGCTGAGCCGCGCGGCGTTGGGGGCCAGCCCCAGCACATAGAACCGGTTGTCCGGGTGGAGCGGGATGCCGTTCACATCCACCGGGTCGCCGTGGGCCAATGACCGGACCGCGCTTCTCAGATCCGAATCGGTGATGATTTCCGATGTGCCGCCGAACATGGCGCAGGCGAACACATCCTGGCACAGCGGTTCGGCGTCCTCCGCCCAGTAGATCACGGCGGTGTCTCCGATGTACTGAAGGTGCTTTCGGTTGGCGATGAGCCGGTTGAGCACCGCGCCGTACCGGAAGGCCGCGTCCTCGGAGACGGGGGAGTTGAGCCCCTGGCCGGTGCCGTTGGCCTGCTCATGGCCGTAGGACTCGAATGCGGAGGCATTGAAGGACACCAGCGACGCCCCGCTGGACTGAGCCCCCTGGACCCCCTTGACAGCGGGATGGAGCCGGGCGACGGGGCCATATCTGCCGGTCACCAGGCAGCGGCCGGACGCCGCCCCGGTGGATCGGGCCGCGCGGTGAGCCTGCCACGCGGCGCGGACAGCGGGATCGTCCTGGACGTACAGGCCGTTCACCGAGAAAATCAGGTTGGCGCCCTTCAAGATCTCATTTAGACAGGGGAGAAGGACAGGGTGTTCCGCCGCCTGTTCCGGCTGCCAGACGTCAAAAAAGGCGCACACAGCCCGGGCGGCGGGGCTGTCTACCGGCCCCAGGAGCCGCTGGTGCAGTTCTTTGGCCGCCTCAAAGCACTGGAGAGAGCGCTCGGGTTTTCCTTTCCCGTCTATCCCCAAAAAGTATGAGCTGTTTTCACACAGGAAGTTGGCGGATACGCCGGAGGTCTTCTTGACCTGTTCCGGCACCTGTAAGGATTGGGGGACCTCCTTTTTGCCTCCGTCCGGCATGACCTTCAAAGGGATGACCCCACGGAGGGCCCCCTGTTCGTCGATATCCAGGGCGAAGGACACCTTGGCCACGCTCCAGCCGGGGGGCGTGATCTCTCCCCGCCGGGCCAGGGCGTCGTAGTAATCGCAAAGAGCCCGCAGAATCATCGCAGCACCTCCTTTCCCGCCACTTCCAGCACGCCGTCGGTCAGTTCCGCCAGGAAGAACATGGGCTGGATGTCCCGGGGGTCGGAATAGTCCATGTCGTAGAGCATCAGGCCCAGGGAGCGGCTCTCCGGGATGGCGGGCACCGGCCCGCCGGGCCAGGCCCGGAAGTGGGCGGGGAATTCCCGGCAGCCAAAGCAGGGCTGGTGGTGGCACTGGCCCTTCGCCAGCCGCCGTCGGGCGATGTCGATGAACTTGCCCTCGTTGTCCGACGGCGCGGCCTTGTCGGTCATGGTGAAATGGGCGTCGATCACATAGCGCACATCGGTCAGCACCATGGAGGCCCGCTGCTGGATGCTCTCGCCGGTGTAGATGGCCAGGGGCTTGTCCCCGCCGGTCATCACCGAGCGCACGTTGGAGGCCAGGATCTTGTCTTTGACCTCGTTGCGCCGGATGTTGGTGAAGGCAATGGGGTTCATCACATGGATGCGGTCGATATGCCACCGCAGTCCTGGGTGCCAATATATGGATTCAATCAGCCCCCGGGCGGCGGAGGGCGTCATCACGTCGTAGCTGACGCGCTCCACTTTAAGCTCCGGACGGGTGAACAGGGCGTAGTCGCCCCACACCTCCACCTGGATCCCTTGACTCATAGTCGGTCCACCTCGCTTTCGTATTTTTGTTTTACAGAAAGATACCCACGCCGCCGTCTGTCAGCAGGGCAAGTCCGGTATCTTCACTGTACAGAGTTGTATTGGTCAGAACGGCCAGCCCCTCCTCCAGGATATCCAGCGCGCCCCGGGCGTTGAGGGCATTGAAGTGGTTCTCGTAGACATTCACCGAGAACTGCCCGGCTTTCCGCAGTAGAGCCCGGCTGCGCTCGCCGCTTTGCAGGCGGGCGGCCAGCGCTCTGGCCTCATCTGTGCGTGGGATGAGCACGGCGCGGGTGTCCTGGTCAATGAGGCGGAACTCCCGGGCCGCCTCGGCGAAGGGAAAGGAGGGCCGTCCGGGGTCCTGCACTCCGTCTTCGAAGCGGGGGACGATGCGCTTGCTGTCGATGGCCTCCCCGGTGAACTGCCGCAGGGCGGTGAAATAGCGCTCGATGGTCTCCGGAGCGTCTAGGGCCGGGAAGTCCCGGGTAACGGAGCGCATGACCTCCAGGGGCCGCTTCATGGAGTGGGGCAGGGTGACGGTGTAGGCGCTGTCCGGCTGGAAGATGTACACGCGGCTGTCGTCCAGGGGGCGCTTCCCCTCCCGGTTGCACCGCCCGGCCGCCTGGACGATGGAGTCCAGCCCCGCCTCGGCCCGGTAGACGGCGGGGAAGTCCACGTCCACTCCGGCCTCGATGAGGCTGGTGGACACCACCCGGCAGGGGAGACCGGCATCCAGCCGCTCTCTCACTGTCTTCAGCACCGCCCGCCGGTGCTCCGGCGTCATGAGGGTGGACAGGTGGAAACTGCCCTCTCTGTTCAGCAGACCGTAGACTGTCTGGGCCTGCTTGCGGGTGGACACGACGCACAGGGCCTGATTGTGGGCGTTCAACCTTTGGGCCAGCGCCTCGTCGGACAGCGGCCCAATCTTTTCATACCGCACCCGCTGAAAAATCTGAGAGGGAATCGCCGGGGCGATCTCTCTGGGAGCCAGTTCCGGCGAGATGTCGGTAAACATGGGCCCCAGGGCGGGCTGGGTGGCGGTACACAGGACGCAGGACGCCCCATAGTTCACGGTGAGTTCCGCGATGGCCCGGACGCAGGGCAGCAGATAGGGCAGGGGGATGGTCTGGGCTTCGTCGAAGATGATGACGCTGTCCGCCAGATTGTGGAGCTTCCGGCACCGGGAGGGCTTGTTGGCGAACAGGGACTCGAAGAACTGCACCGCCGTGGTCACCACCACCGGCAGGTCCCAGTTCTCGGCGGCCAGCTTTTTGCGCGCCTTCTCCGGGTCCGGAGGGCCGCTCTCGTCGTCGCCGAAGTCTACGTTGGAGTGGTGTTCCAGCACCGCGTCCTCCCCCAGGACCTTGCGGAAGGTGTCCGCTGTCTGCTCGATGATGCTGGTGTAGGGGATGACATAGATGATCCGCTTTTTTCCGTGGGCCGCGGCGTGGCGCAGGGCAAAGGCCAGGGAGGAGATGGTCTTGCCGCCGCCGGTGGGCACCGTCAGGGTGAACAGGCCGGGGGCCTGGGTCTGCCCGGCCTCCATACAGGCGCGGAGGATATCACAGCGGACGCGGTTCAGATCCGACTTGGCGTCCCACCAGGGGGCGATGTAGTCCTCCAGCCGGGCCAGCAGCTGTTCCATCGTGACGTCGCTGCCCCGGGGTGGCGGACTTCCCCTCATGAACGCCTCGGTGTCCAGATAGTCCGCGTCCACCAGACAGGAGAACAGCATCCGGGTCCAGAAGGCGGCGGTGAAACCGCCCCGGCCCAGGACTTTTGGCGGCCGGAACCGGACGCGCTCCAACCGGATCTCGTCTGAGAAGTCCCCATACGGCTCCACCGGCCGCTTGAGCCGCCCGCTGAGGGTAGGGGCGGAGGGGGCGTCCATCCGGCCCCCGCCGTCCGGCAGGCCGCCGTGGTGGCCCGCCACGCAGTAGGCGGCGAGCCATCCGAAGTATTTGGCGATCTCCTGTGCTCCGGCGGTGGAGTGGTCGGTCTGGATGTTCTCCCCCAGGATGCGCCGCTGGAAGGCGCGGGAGTACTTCCCGATATCGTGGGCCAGTCCCACCTCCCTTCCCAGCTCCTCCGCCCCGAAGGGCGCGGCAAAGGCGGCGCAGAGCGCGGCCACATTGCTGTCGTGTTCCAGGATGCTTTGTTTTCGGCCGTCTTCGGCCCGATGCGCAAGGTACACCTTTCCACCCCCTTAGAATTTGACGGCACCCGTAGTCTATCAGGATATCAGTCCAATAAACCGGACTTGTTTTCTGCGCTCCGCCGTCCCGCCCGGCCTTTCCGCCTGATTTGTCATGAACAATCGCTCCACAGAGCGCCTTGCCATATTTTAATATCAGTGTATGCCGCAGTAATGGAAAATGCAAGAAAAAACCTCAGTTGCAGGTTATTTTTATTGACAGAGCGGGTCTTTGACAGGCTTTTAAAGGACAGCCCACTAAGATAGATGGACAGCGCTTGTTTCCATCGCGCCGTTTTGTGATAGCGCATACGAAATTTACCAGCAAATCATTTCGCATAGAAAAGTCTCCTCCGCCCAAACTATGCTCGGATGTTCCATCCGACAAAAGACAAATCGAAACGAAATGCAAAGGAGACGAAGGATATGTCTAACACCAATAGTTCTTCCAACCGCCTGGTCGTTCCCGGCGCCCGCGAGGCCATGGATAAGTTCAAGATGGAGGCGGCCAACGACCTGCGTGTACCCATACCAGCTTAAAGAAAATGGTGAAAAAATCCAAACGATACATAAACGGTGAATTAGCCCACAAAGCGGGGAAATTTCGGAAGAAAAAAGCCGGAATTTTCCCGCCTATTTTATAGCAAATTCAGGATATATATGGATGTAATAATTTCGTAATAAATTGAATCGCCTAATTTTTGGATATTGAGCCGGCGCCGCGCACAGGAAATTTGGGCTTCGCTTTGCGGTTTTTTTCGGTTGCTCTTGCAATTTTTGCACCAGATGTTATTCTATATCTGTAAGCTACGCCGGGAGCGACGCGAATTTGAAGTGAGCAGATTGAGAAGGGTACGAATCACCGTCATGCGGATGGCCCGCTACGACGACTTGATCCAGCGGTACGAAAACCCCATCGAGAATGCCTGCGATATGCGGGAGGGCCAGGTGT
>CANRFU010000030.1 GCA_947629975.1 uncultured Oscillospiraceae bacterium
GGCGTTGGGGTCCAGGGACTGGAGGGCCTTCTCGGCGTGCTTGCGGCAGTTCTGGCACATCATGCCCTCGATGGTGATTTTTTTCATGGTTTCGACTTCTCCTTTCGGTGTTTCAACGGCGGTATCGCCGGGTTTAACGGTGATTTCGGTGCTTTTTGCGTCAGTTTTGGGGCGCTCCGGCTGGATGCTGGGCTTAAAGAACCGCAGCCGCAGGGCGTTGCTGACTACGGTGACGCTGCTCAAAGACATGGCGGCGGCGGCGTACATGGGGTCCAGTTGGAAGCCGAACAGGCCGGCGGCCATAGGGATGCAGATGACGTTATAGAAGAAGGCCCAGAACAGGTTCTGCTTCACGTTGCGGATGGTCGCTCTGGACAGCTCCACGGCGGTGACCGCATCGGCCAGGTCGGACTTCATCAGTACGATATCCGCGCTCTCGATGGCCACGTCCGCCCCCGCGCCGATGGCGACCCCCACGTCGGCCCTGGCCAGGGCGGGAGCGTCGTTGACGCCGTCCCCCACCATGGCCACCTTCTCCCCCTTCATCTGCAAAGCGGAGATCTGCCGCTCCTTGTCGGCGGGCAGCACCTCGGCGATCACGTCGGTGAGGCCTAGCTCTTTGCCGATGGCTTCGGCGGTGCGTCTGTTGTCGCCGGTGAGCATGATGACCTTCAGGCCAAGTTTACGGAAGCCCTCGATGGCGGCGCGGCTGGTGGCCTTGACGGTGTCGGCCACGGCGATGACCCCGATGGGCCGGCCATCCTCTAGGAAGAACAGGGGGGTCTTGCCCTGGGCGGCCAGGCCGTCCGCCAGGGACTGGTGGTCCCCCAGCTTCACCCCGGCTCCCGCCAGCATGGCGGCGTTGCCCGCCACGTAGAAGGCCCCCTGGATGTGCCCCCGGACGCCCTTGCCGTGGACGGCCTCGAAGCCCTCCACCGGGCACAGGGGGATGCCCCGGGCGTTTGCCTCCTCCACCACGGCGGCCCCCAGGGGGTGCTCGGAGGGCTTTTCCAGGGAGGCGGCCACGCACAGCAGCTCCTCGGCGGTGGTCCCGTTCAGGGGGTACACGTCGGTGACTTTTGGTTTGCCCTCGGTGACGGTGCCCGTCTTGTCCAGCACCACCGCCGTCACGGAGCGGAGCCGCTCCAGGCCCTCGGCGGACTTGACCAAAATGCCGTACTCGGCCCCTTTGCCGGTGCCCACCATGATGGCCACGGGGGTGGCGAGGCCGAGAGCGCAGGGGCAGGAGATGACCAGCACCGCCACCCCGGAGGTCAGGGCCCGCTCCACCGAGCCGGTGAGCAGCATCCACACCGCCGCCGTCACGATGGCGATACAGATGACCGCCGGCACGAAGATCCCCGCCACCTTGTCCGCCAGCTTGGCGATGGGGGCCTTGGAGGAGGAGGCCTCGTCCACCAGGCGGATCATCTGGGCCAGGGTGGTGTCCTCCCCCACCCGGGTGGCCCGGAGGGTCAGCGCGCCGGACTTGTTGATGGAGGCGGAGATCACCGTGTCCCCCACGGTCTTGTCCACGGGGATGGACTCGCCGGTGAGGGCGGACTCGTCCACCGAGGAAGAGCCCTCCGCCACCACGCCGTCCACAGGGACCGAGCCGCCGGGCCGCACGATCACCAGGTCGCCCACCTGTACCTGCTCCACGGGGACCTCCACCTCCCGCCCGTCCCGGAGGACGGAGGCGGTCTTGGGGGTCAGGTCGATGAGCCGGGCGATGGCCTGGCCGGTCTTGCCCTTGGAGCGGGTCTCCAGGTACTTGCCCACGGTGACCAGGGTCAAAATCATGCCGGCGGACTCGAAATAGAGGCTCATGTGGAAGCGCTCCACCGTCTCCATATCCCCGTGGCCCAGGGCGTAGGCCAGCCGGAACATCACATAGATGCTGTACCCGAACGCCACGGCGGAGCCCAGTGCGATGAGGGAGTCCATGTTGGGGGAGCGGTGCCACAGGGTCTTGAAGCCCACCTTGTAGTACTTGTCGTTGACGTACATGATGGGCAGGGTCAGCAGCAGGAGGGTCAGGGCGAACACCAGCATATTCTGATGGCCCAGCAGGAACGGGGGCAGCGGCCAGCCCATCATATGGCCCATGGAAATATAGAACAGCGGGACCAGGAAGATGACGGAGATGATGAGCCGGCGCCTCATCCTCTTCAGCTCGTCCTCCATGTCGGGGACGGTGGGCTGGGGCCGGGCGCTCTCCCCCTTCGCGGCGGGGAGGGACGCGCCGTACCCGGCCTTGTCCACGGCGGCGATGATCTCATCCGTGGTCAGATCCCCCGTCCAGTCCACCGTCATGGAGCCGCCCAGCAGGTTCACGTTCACCTCGGACACGCCCTCCAGCTTCCGCACCGCCTTGTCCACATGGGCGGAGCAGGCGGAGCAGGTCATGCCGGTGACGATAAATTTCTGACGCATAAAAATCACCTGATTTCAATGGGACGGCGCACAGGCCGCCCGCGCAATCCAGCGGGCAGGGGAGGGCGCCACCCCTGCGTTATAGGATTTTCCCCAAGGCGTTTACCAATTCATCGATCTTGTCGGACCGCTCCTTGTCGCTTCCGGCGTGCTCCACGCAGTGCTTCAGGTGGGCGGTCAGAATCTCCCGGTTGGCCCGGCGGAGCATGGCGTCCGCCGCCGTCACCTGCTGGGAGATGTCCATGCAATAGCGGTCCTCCTCCACCATCTTGATGATGCCGTCGATTTGGCCCCTGGCGGTCTTCAGCAGGCGCAGGATGGTCTTCTGGTCGGCCATCATGGGCGGACCCTCCTTTTCGATGGGATAACACCCCCCTGGGGGGTAGTGTTATCATACCGCTTCGGCGCGTGATTGTCAAGAGGGAATCTTCAAGCCCGATCCCGCCCCGGCGTCCTGTTGTCCGGACGGCGGTTCGGCGCGCAAAAAGGGACCCGCTGGACAGCGGGTCCCTTTCCGTATCGGTGTCCGGCAAGGTCTACGGCAGATCCGGAAGCCGGCCCTCCGTCTCCGTCAGACGCACCAGAACGGTGACTGCCTCGGCCCGGGTGGTCCGGCCCTCGGGGCGGAAGTTCCCGCCGCTGCCCTGGAGCAGGCCGCAGGCGGTTGCCGCCTCCACGTAGGGCGCCGCCCAGGAGGCAATGGCCCCCGCGTCGCGGTAATTCTGGGCCAGCCCCGCGCCGTCCGGGACCTGTTTGCCCCGGCAGGCGAGGAACAGGGTCACCACCTTGCTCATCTCCTGGCGGCTGATGGGGTCGTTCAGGCGGAAGAGACCCGCGTAGCCATTGACGATCCCCCGGGCGCAGGCCCAGCAGACCGCGTCCCGGAAGATGCCGTCCGCCGCCAGGTCCCGGAAGGGGCAGGCGTCGATCTCCGCCTGGGTGACCGTTTCGCCGGAGCAGCGGTACAGCATGGCCGTCAACTCCGCCCGGGTGGTCATCTGGTCGGGGAGGAACCGCTCGTCGGCGATATCCGCGGTCCAGCCGGCCTGGACGGCCTGGTCCACCGCGTCGTAAAACCAGCTCGCGGGGAACACGTCCAGGAAGAAGTTCCCCCGGGCGGAATAGACCGCGCGGCTGACGGGGCTGTCATAGTAACCATCCCCGGCGGCCCGGGCGGCGACCTCCGTGCCCGGCGTCAGGGGCACGGGGCCGGTGTAGGGCTGTTCCTCTCCCGCGGGGGAGGAGGCGGTGCGCAGCGTATAGTATACCTCCGTGCCCTCGGTCCGGCTCTCCAGGGTCAGAACGCCGTCGCTGATCCGGATCGCGGGGGACTTGGCGGTGGGATAGGTGAAGGTCTTCTCCGCCACGCCGCTGCGGCTGCCGTTCATGTCGTAGGCGGCTACCGCCCACACGGTGCAGGGGGTGGATACGGTGAAGGGGCCGGTGTATAGGGTGCTGGCCTGGTTGAGGGACGGCCCGTCCAGGGAATAGTAGATGGAGGCCCCGGGCTGGGCCGTGAGGGTGATCTTCAGTTTGCCGTCCACGGCCTCGTCGGAGAAGCCGGGCGCCGTCACAGGCCCCAGATCGGTGCCGGTGGGACCCCGGCTGCTGTAGGAGACGCCGTTGGCCATGGCGACTCCCCGGCGGCGGAACAGCTCCCGGACGGTGACGAACTCATACCCCTGGCCCAGCAGCACATCGATGGCCGCCAGCGCGCCGGTGACGCTGGTGGAGTGGATGTCGTGGAGCAGGATGATTGCCCCGTCGCGGGCGCCGTTGATCACCCGGCTTTTCACGGTGGCGGCGTTCCTGTCCCGCCAGTCCAGGGGATCCACCGACCAGAACACCAGCGGCGCGCCCACGGCGGCGCGGACCCTGGCATTGGTGCTGCCGTAGGGGGCGCGCACCAGATAGTCGCTCCCGGCGCCGCAGATGGGATCCAGCAGGGCGTTGGTGCGCCGGATCTGGCTTTGGATGCCGGCGTTCGACAGGTTGACCAGATTGGAGTGATCGTAGCTGTGGTTGGCGATCTGGTGCCCCTCCTGATAGGCCCGGGCCACCGTCTTGGCATACCGGTTGATCCGGTTTCCCACCAGGAAGAAGGTCACTTTGACGCCCCGCTCCTTCAGCCCGTCCAGCAGCCGCTCCGTGTAGGGGCCGGGACCGTCGTCAAAGGTCAGGGCGATCAGTTTGCCGCCTGTGGACGCCTGGACGGGAACGACGGTCCCGCAAAGCCCCGCGGCCAGCGCCAGAGCCAGGATCAGAGATAAAAACCGCTTCATCGCAAACACCTCGCTGTCAAAATACACCGGGCACGCCCGCGCTCCGGGCGGTCACGGAAAAGACTGTCTGTACGGTAAAAGCGGATCCCCGCCGGCAAACCGCCTGAACAGCCGCCTCACCGTGTCAATGTCAAAGCGGATGACGTCGTCAAAGTCGTTTCCGGCGGCGAGGATATCCCGCACGAACCGGCAGCCCAGGTAATACCCCACGTCGCCGCGGCCGCGATAGCGGACCCAGTCGCCGAAATAGCGCTGGTTTTCAAAGGTCATCGCGGCCAGATCACGGGCGAAATCCCGCTTGATCACGTCCAGATGGCCGCCGCACCATGTTTTCCAGCCGTCTTTGTCCTGGTGATAGTAGTCCGGATCGCCCACAAGCTCCTGCTCGAAATACATGGCGATCCCCTCGGTGAACAGCTGCCAGAGGAAGGTGTCCTCGCCGCGGTCAAAGGTCCGCTTCAGGACCCCGTACTGCCCCTGGTACGCATGGCCCAGCTCGTGGAGGACCAGCCCGCGCATCTCGTCGATACCGCACCAGTCCAGCTCCATGATCTTTTCCGCGCCCAGCAGGACGGCCGTCCGGCCCCGGTACTCCGTCACCCAGCCGGCCCCATTGCAGAGCCCCAGGTAAAAGACGATCTCCACATCCAGGTCCCTGCCGAACCTCTCCCGGACGGCGCGGTCCAGGTTTTCCGTCACGGCGAGGAAGGAGGCGTGGACCCGCTCACGCCGGATCGCGTCTGATCCGACCGCGTTCAGTACGGGCAGGTAATCCCTCTCCCAGGTGAAGCTGCCTGTCTCCAGGACCGCCTTCACATCGGAGATCAGCAGGGGGGAGAGGCCGGGCAGGGCGGCGTCGATGTATTCCTTCCACCGCCCGAAGGAAAACGCGGGGCCGTCGCAGGCGGCCAGAAGGGCGGGGAAGGTGTCCGTGATCCTCATGTCTCTCACCTCCGCGGCGGCAGATGCCGGCAGGCGGGGCCGGCGTTTCGTCGGCCCGCCCCTTTTGGCCGGAGCGCGGCGGATCCGGCCCCGTTCACGTCATTTTGAAATCGGGGAAATACTCCTTCACGAAGTCCACGTCGTCCACCGTCCACTCCCGGCCGTTGAGGGCGCTGAGGGGTCCCGCGTCGGTGGTGAACCGGAATTTCAGCCTGTAGGAGTAGAGCGCCTGGAACCGGCGGTCATATCTCTTGTCGTCCCGCTCCCGGCCGTACTTGCCGTCCCCCAGGAGGGGGTGTCCGGCAGCGGCGAACTGGGCCCTGATCTGGTGGGTCCGCCCGGTGATGAGGTCGCACTCCACCAGGGAGAGGCCATTTTTCACCGCCAGCGTCCTGTAAAGGGTCACCGCTGTACGCCCGTTGGGAACAGGCTGCTGGTAGACCTTCACCTGGGCCTTTCCCTCGTCTTTCAGGAGGTATCCCTTCAGCTGGCCCTCCCTGGGCTCCGGCGTCCCATGTACTACGCAGAGGTACAGCTTTTGCAGCTCCCGGTCCCGGATCTTCTGGTTCATCACCCGCAGGGCCTCGGCGGTCTTGGCGGCGATGACGATGCCGCCGGTGTTCCGGTCGATGCGGTTGCACAGCGCCGGGGCGAAGGAGTTCTCCCAGTAGGGGGACCACTCCTTTTTCTGGTACAGGTACGCCTGGATGTGGGTGATGAGAGTGTTGACCCGTTCTTTGTCGTCGGGGTGGACCACCACGCCGGGGCGCTTGTTCACCAGCAGCAGGTGCCCGTCCTCGTAGAGGATATCCAGCTGGGGTTTGAACACAGACAGAAAGGCGTTCTCCCGGTTGGGCTGCTCAAAGAACTCGTCGTTGATATAGAGCTGCAAAAGGTCGCCCTGTTCCAGCCGGTCGTCCTTCTTGGCGGCCTTGCCGTTGCGCTTTACCCGCTTGAGCCGCAGGTATTTCTGGGCCAGAGGGCCGGGGAGGAGGGGCAGCGTCTTGGCCAGCCAGCGGTCCACCCGCTGGCCCGCGTCGTTTTGCCCGACGGTGAATTCCTTCATGTTACGCTGTGGATGAACCGCAGGAAGGCCGCCTTGCCCTCGTCGTTCCGGGCGTAGACGCCGGCGTGCTCCAGGACCTTGGCGAACACCAGGCCGGTCTCCCTCTGCACGATGTCCAGGGCGTTCTCGCGGGTGAAAGTGTAGTTGGGGGCGAAGCTCTCCGCCCAGTCGGCGTGCTTTTCCGTCAGCTCATTGGAGCGGAGGTCCGCGCCGGACACCAGCGCGTCGGCCACGGCGGCCAGCTCGGTTTTCAAGCGGGCGGGGAGGACGGCCAGGCCCATCACCTCGATGAGGCCGATGTTCTCCTTCTTGATGTGGTGCAGCTCCGCGTGGGGGTGATAGACCCCCAGGGGATGTTCGGCGGTGGTGATGTTGTTCCGCAGCACCAGGTCCAGCTCGAACTTCTCCCCCCGGCGGCGGGCGATGGGGGTGATGGTGTTGTGGGGCTCGCCGTCCGTCTCGGCGAAGATGAAGGCGCTCTCGTCGGTGTACCCCCGCCAAGCCGTCAGGATCCTGTCCGCCAGATCGACTAAGCGGGCGGGGTCGTCCGCTGTGATGCGGATCACCGACATGGGCCACTTGACGATGCCGGCGGCCACGTCCTCATAGCCGGGGAAGGTGACAGGGGTCTCCACCGGGGCCTTCTCCATGGCGAAAGTGTACCGCCCGCCCTGGAAGTGGTCGTGGGCCAGGATGGAGCCGCCCACGATGGGCAGGTCGGCGTTGGAGCCCACGAAGTAGTGGGGGAACTGGCGGACAAAGTCCAGCAGCTTGCCGAAGCAGGCCCGGTCGATCTTCATGGGCACATGCTCCCGGTTGAAGCAGATGCAGTGCTCGTTGTAGTACACATAGGGGCTGTACTGCAAAAACCAGGGGGAGCCGTTGATGGTGATGGGCACCACCCGGTGGTTCTGTCGGGCGGGGTGGTTGACCCGGCCCGCGTAGCCCTCGTTCTCGGCGCAGAGCTGGCACCGGGGATAGGCGGAGGCGGGCAGGTTTTTGGCCGCGGCGATGGCCTTGGGGTCCTTCTCCGGTTTGGACAGGTTGATGGTGATGTCCAGATCGCCGTACTCCGTGGGGGCGATCCACTTCACGTCCTTGGCGATGCGGTCCCGGCGGATGTAGTTGGTGTCCTGAGAGAACTCGTAGTACCAGTCTGTAGCCTGTACAGGATTTTGCCTATACAGAGCCTGAAATTTCTCAATGACCTGGGCGGGGCGGGGGGTGAGCCGGCCCATGAGGCCGGTGTCGAACAGATCCCGGTAGACGATGGAGTTCTCGGTGAGGACGCCGCGGGCGTAGGCGTCGTCGGTGAGCTCGTCCAGCACTGCGGCCAGGTCGATGTCGCCCCATTCGATGCCGGGGTCGGTATAGCTGTCCAGCTTCAGGGCTTCCAAAACGGCGTTGGCTGCCCAGACGGTCTCGCATTCGTCGATGAGCCCCTTGCGGCGGGCATATGTGATTAACTTGGAGATCGCTTCGTTGACCATTGCGTTCACCTCAAAACGGGGTCCCCGCAAAGCGGCCTCTGCTCTGCGGGGAAAGGAGTAGCGGAACGAGTGAGCTTTCGGCACAAGCCGGAAGCGAGGGATGTGGAGCTTACGACAACGCGGGGCCAGGGCCGGTATGTAACGTCTGGCGGGAGGGCCCTCCCACCACCACGGCGCCGCCGTAGGGCCGGATGTGGAGCACGTGGCAGCGGCCCGCGCCCAGCAGTCCCTCCATGCCGGCTTTGAAGGCGTCCAGCAGATCGTCGGGCACAAAGGCCTGGATGGTGCCGGCGAAGCCGCCGCCGTGGACCCGGATGGCTCCCCGGCCGCCCAGCAGCTCCCGGCCCACGGCCAGGGAGACCGCCACCGCCTGGCTTTTGGGGTCGGCGGGGGACCACACGTTTTGCAGCAGCAGCTCGGAGGACAGGCCGGACTGGTTCACCAGGGCCAGGAAGCGGTCGAAATCGCCCTCGGCCAGAGCGTCCGCCTCCGCTGCCGCCCGGCGGTCATCGGCGTAGAAGTGCATGGCCCGGAGGACGGCCCGGTCCCCGCACTGTTCCCGGAGGGTTGGCAGATCGGCCCGGAAATCGGCCTCGGGCACCTCCCGGAGGAACCGCTTGCCGAAGCAGGCGGCCACCGCCCCCATTTCCCGGGTGATATCGGCGTAGTCGTCGGTGAGGTCGGCGTGGCAGGAGCCGGTGTCCACAATGCAGAGCGCGTGGCCGGACCGGGCGAAGTCATACCCCACCCGACGGATCCGGGGTTCGGCGGGGTCCTCGAAGTCGATGGCCACGGCGTTCCCCAGGGAGGAGGCCATCTGGTCCATGAGGCCGCAGGGCTTGCCGAAGTAGATGTTCTCCGCGTATTGGCCCGCCTTGGCGACGTCGATGGGGCTGAGGGTCATGCCGCAGCAGTAGAAGTTGAGGATGGTCCCCACCAGGATCTCATAGGCGGCGGAGGAGGACAGGCCGGAGCCGGTGGGCACGCCGGAGAGGGCGTAGGCGTCGAACCCGGAGAGGGCGCGGCCCCCCTCGGACAGCTTGGCGGCGATCCCCCGCACCAGGGCGGCGGAGGTGTTTTTCTCCTCCTCCCTGGGGATCAGATCGTCCAGGGAGACCTCCACCGGGGGATAGCCCTCGGAGGTGAGGCGGATGACGTTTTCTCCGTTGGGGGCGGCGCAGGCCAGAATGTCCAGGTCCACGCTGGCGCACAGCACATGGCCGTGCTGATGGTCGGTGTGGTTGCCGCCGATCTCGGTGCGGCCGGGGCCGGAGAACAGGGCGGCGCTGTCCTTTTCCCCGTAGACGGACACAAAGCCCTCCGCCGCGCGGACGGCCCGTTCCCGGGCGGCTGCCAGGCCGGTCTCGGAGCCGTCGGGGGCGTAGAGACGGGCCAGAGCGCCGTCGTGAGCGCCGGCGCGCAGATCCCTTGCCAGTTCAACAGAAGTGGACATATCGGTCACCTCTCGTAAAGTATTCTGGTGACAGTATAGAGAATTCCGGCGGAAAATTCAAGGTGATTTCGCAATTTCCGGAAAAAGTTCGGAACTTGGAAAATCCGCCCTTTACACTTGCCTCCGGGTGGAAAATGTGATATAATTTACCGCCGAACATAAAATAGTGGCATCATGCGCCGTTCAAGGAGTGTAACGCTTATGGATATCATTGTGCTGGCGGGCGGACTCAGCCCGGAGCGGAACGTGTCCCTGTCCAGCGGCACCAAGGTGTGTCAGGCCCTCCGGGACCGGGGGCACCGGGCCGCCCTGGTGGACCTCTATCTGGGCACGGAGAAGACCGCGGAGGAGCTGTACGCCGCCCCGCTGGAGCTGTCCGCCATCGACCGGCGGGCCCCCGACCTGGAGGCGGTAAAGGCGTCCCGGAGGGGCGGGGAGGACGGCCAGTTCGGCCCCAACGTGCTCTCCCTCTGCAAGGGGGCGGACGTGGTCTTCCTGGCTCTCCACGGCTCCTGCGGGGAGGACGGCCGGGTCCAGGCCGCCTTTGACCTGCTGGGCATCCCCTATACCGGCTCGGGCCATCTGGGCAGCGCCATCGCCATGGACAAGGACCTGACCAAGCGGATCGTGGCCCCCCTGGGGGTGCTGACCCCCAAGTGGCAGTCCGTCGTCGTCACCGAATCGAACATGGCCGCTCTGACCAAAACCTTGGACCTGCCCTGCGTGGTGAAGCCAGTGGACTCCGGTTCCTCCATCGGGGTATCCATCGCCCATGACCGGTCCGAGCTGGCGGAGGCCCTGAAAGAGGCCGCGCGGCTGGGGGGCCGCACCGTCATCGAGGAGTACATCGCCGGCCGGGAGATCCAGGTGGGCGTCCTGGAGGGAAAGGCCCTGCCCTCCATCGAGATCATCCCCAAGGTGGGCTTTTACGACTATGAGAACAAGTACCAGCCGGGGGCGGCGGAGGAGATCTGCCCGGCGCCCATCCCGAAGGAGTGGGAGGAGCGGCTGGCAAAGACCACCGAGACGGTGTTCGAAGCCCTGGGCCTCAGCGTGTACTCCCGGGCGGACTTCATCGTCACGGAGGACGGCTCCGCCTGGTTCCTGGAGATCAACACCCTGCCCGGCATGACCCCCACCAGCCTGGTGCCCCAGGAGGCCGAGGCGGTGGGCGTGGGCTACGGGGAGCTGTGCGAGCGGATCATCAACGCGTCGCTGAAGGCCCGGAGCGAGGGCCGCTGAGCGCGTCAAGGAGAGATCAGGTATGGATAAACTGACGGTACGCCGGCTGCTGGAGGCGGTGGACGGCGCTCTGCTGGGGAGCTTTGACGATCTGGACGCGGCGGTGGACTCGGTCACCACCGACAGCCGGAACGCCCCGGCGGGCAGCCTGTTCATCCCGCTGGCAGGGGAGCGGTTCGACGGGCACGCCTTCATCAACTCCGCCCTGGAGGGGGGCGCGGCGGGCTGTTTTACCGCCCGGGAGCGGGACGGCTACCTGCCGGGAAAGTTCTACATCAAAGTCCGCTCCACCCACCAGGCCCTGCGGGACCTGGCCCGGTACTACCGGCTGACCTTCGACATCCCCTTCATCGCCGTCACCGGCTCGGTGGGCAAGACCACCGCCAAGGACATGATCGCCGCGGTGCTGGGGGCCAGATACCGGGTCCACAAGACGGAGGGCAACTACAACAACGACATCGGCGTGCCTCTCACGCTGCTGAAGCTGGAGCGGAGCCACCAGGTCTGCGTGGTGGAGATGGGGATGGACCACGCCGGGGAGATCGACCGGCTGGCCGCCCTGGTGGAGCCGGACATGGCGGTCATCACCAACATCGGGGACGCCCACATCGAGAACCTGGGCAGCCGGGAGAACATTTTCAAAGCCAAATGCGAGATCTTCCCCCACCTGAAGCCGGACGGTACGGCCATCCTCAACGGGGACGACGAGTGGCTGGCCACCCTCCGGGGGAAGCTGCCCCAGAAGACCCTGTTCGTGGGCAGGGGGGAGGGGCTGGACTACACCGCCTTTGATATCGAGAGCGGCGCGGCCTCCATCCGCTGCGGCATCCACACGCCCAGAAGCCAGTTCCAGGCGGACATCCCCGCCCTGGGGGAGCATATGATCTACCCCACCCTCATCGCCGCGGCGGCGGGGGAGGAGCTGGGTATGGGCCCCGACGAGATCGCCCGGGGGATCGGCGCCTTCCTGCCCACCAAGATGCGGATGAACATCCTCCGCTGCGCCGGGGACGTGGTCATCCTCAACGACTGCTACAACGCCAACCCCCAGTCCATGCGGGCGGCGGCGGCCGTGCTGGGAGGCGCCGCCCACCGCCGGAAGGTGGCCGTGCTGGGGGACATGAAGGAGCTGGGCCCGGGCAGCGAGCAGTTCCACCGGGCGGTGGGGGAGTTCTTCGCCCAGGCGGGGACCGACCGGCTCATCGCCATCGGGGACCTGGCCTGGTTCATGGCCGAGGGGGCCAGGGCCGCCGGGCTGGAGCATGCGTCCTGGTTCCCCGCCCTGGAGGACGCGAAGGAGGCCCTGCTGCGGGAGGTCCGCGCCGGGGTCACCATTCTGGTGAAGGCCTCCCGCTCCATGGCCTTTGAGCGGGTGGTGGAGTTCCTTCAGGCCAACATTCCCGAGTAAACATCCCTGACAGGCCGGGACCGGCCTCGTCGTCAACGCGTTTTCTCCCCCGCCGCGGGCGGGGGAGAAAAAAGGAGCAGACATGATCGACATCCAACTGACCGGCCTCGTCAAGGAGTTCGAGGTGGGGAAACGAATATTGGACGGCTTTTCCCTCCAGGTGGAGGAGGGGGAGCGGGTGGGCCTGCTGGGCAAAAACGGCGCCGGCAAGACCACCGTGTTCCGCATCCTTACCGGCCAGGTCAGCGAGGACGAGGGGACGGTGTCCGTGGCGCCGGGGAAGCGGCTGGGGCTCATCTCCCAGATCCCCGTGTACCCGGCGGGCTACACTGTTCGGGACGTGCTGGACACCGCCTTTGCCCGCCTCCACGCCATGGAGGAGGAGCTGAACGGCCTGGCCGCCCGCATGGGGGAGGGCCACGACCCGGAGGTGCTGGCACGGTACGACAGGCTCACCGCCGCTTTTGAGGCGGGGGGCGGGTACGACACCGAGACAAGGCTCAACAAGGTCTGCAACGGCCTCGCCATCGACGCCGATATGAGGGAGCGGCAGTTCGCCGACCTGTCCGGCGGGGAGAAGACCCGGATCAACCTGGCCCGGCTCATTCTGGAGGACACCGACATCCTCCTGCTGGACGAGCCCACCAACCACCTGGACCTGAATGCCACCGAGTGGCTGGAGGGCTACCTGGACCGGTTCAAGGGCACCGTCATCGCCATCTCCCACGACCGGTGGTTCCTGGACCGGGTGGTGAAACGGGTGGCCGAGATCGTGGACGGAAAGGCGGAGCTGTACTCCGGCAACTACTCCTTTTTCGTGGAGGAGAAGGAGCGGCGGTATCAGGAGCGGCTCCGCCAGTACGAGAAGGAGCAGGCCAAGATCGCCCAGCTGGAGAACGCGGCGGAGAATCTGCGCCTGTGGGCCTTCAGGGGGATGGACAAGACCTACCGGCGGGCCAAGTCTATGGAGAAGCGCATCGAGCGGATGCGCACCACCGACCGGCCCACGAAAGAGAAGAAACTCTCTGTCCGATTTGGAGAGAAGGAATTCCACGGGGACGAGGCGGTGGTGGTCACCGACCTCACCAAGTCTTTCGGGGAGCGGACCCTGTTCTCCCACATCGACCTGGAAGTCACTGGGGGCGAGCGCATCGCCCTCTTAGGGGACAACGGCACGGGCAAATCCACCTTCCTCAAGATCTTGATGGAGGAGGAGGCCCCGGACAGCGGCTCGGTGTACTTCGGGCCCTCCATCCGCATCGGCTATCTGCCCCAGATCATCCAATTCGACCGGCCCGACCGCAACCTGGTGGACACCATGCTGTGGGCCCAGAACTGCTCCACCCAGGAGGCCCGGGACCGGCTGGCTGCCTTCAAATTCCGGGGAGAGGACGTGTTCAAGCCGGTGTCCGCCCTGTCCGGCGGAGAGCAGTCCCGGCTGCGGCTGTGTATGCTCATGGACCACCGGATCAATCTGCTGATTTTGGACGAGCCCACCAACCACCTGGACATCGACTCCCGGGAGTGGATCGAGGAGGCGGTGGAGGAGTACGGTGGCAATCTGCTGTTCGTCTCCCACGACCGATATTTCATCGAGAAGTTCGCCGACCGGATCTGGATGCTGGAGGACGGGAAGATCTCCGATTTCCGGGGCACTTATACGGAGTTCCGGGCCTATCGGGAGCGGCAGGAGCAGTTGAAAAACGCCAAGGCCGTCCCAGAGGCGGAGAAGCCAAAGGAGGACAGGCCCAGGCGTCCCGGCGGCACCAAGGAGCTGGAAAAGCAGGTCCGCGCCGCCGAGAGGGCGGTGGAGAAGGCCGAGATCCGATTGGACGAGATCGCCGGCGAGATGGACGAGGCCGCCTCTGACTACCTGAGATTGCAGGAGCTGTACGAGGAGCGGGACAGGCTGGAGGACGAGCTGGCCCACCTGTACGCGGAGTGGGAGAGGCTGGCCGCCGAACTGGAGGAGGCCAGGGGCTGAAAACGGAGGGATGACCCATGAACGAGACCATGAGCTATCACCGGTACCGCGGCAACCGCTGGCGGGGGATCAACTGGAAGCTCGTCCTGCTGGCCGCGGCGCTGCTGGCGGTCCTCTGCTTTGTCATCCCCTTCGGGGCGGTGGTCGCCGGAGCCCATACGGACATCCAGGGCGACCCACAGGTGATGATCATCTTCGGCTGCCAGGTGAAGCCCTGGGGGCCGTCCATCCTGCTCCAGGACCGGCTGGACACCGCCCTGGACTACCTGGAGGACCACCCGGACATGACGGTGGTGGTGTCCGGCGGCAAGGGGGACGACGAGCACGTCTCCGAGGCCCAGTGTATGTACGACTACCTGACGGAGCACGGGGTGGACGGGGAGCGCATCCTCATGGAGGACCGGTCCGTCAACACCCGGGAGAACATCTACTACAGCTTTGAGCTGCTGGCCGCCAACGGCTATGATACCACCGCCGACATGGTGGCGGTGTCCAATGGGTTCCATCTGGCCCGCATCCGTATGCTGTGGGACAGGGCCGGAGGGGCATATAACCTGAGTACGCTGGCGGCCCCCTCCAGCCATCTGCCGTCCCGGATCTGGATGTACGTCCGGGAGCCGCTGGCGCTGGTAAAATCCTTCCTTTTCGATTGGGGTGAACCCGCTTGACCGACCAGTTGAGGGCCGTGGAGGCCAGATACGCGGAGATCGAGGCCCGGCTGGCGGCGGGCGAGACCTATGACCGCCCGGAACTGGTGGCGCAGCTCAACCGGGAGAAACGGGAGCTGGAGCCGCTGGTGACGGCCTACCGGAGCCTTGTCAGGGCGAAAGAGGCCCAAACCGGGGCGGAGGCCCTGCTCTCCGACCCGGAGATGAGGGAGCTGGCCCAGGAGGAGCTGGCCGCCGCCAAAGAGGAGATCGGGCGGCTGGAGCGCGAGATCAAGGTGCTGCTGCTGCCAAAGGACCCCAACGATGAAAAGAGCGTCATCATGGAGATCCGGGCCGGCGTGGGCGGGGAGGAGTCCGCCCTGTTTGCCCACTCCCTCACCCGGATGTACACCATGTACGCCGAGGGCCGGGGCTGGCGGGTGGAGGTCAACTCCGCCAACCAGACCGAGCTGGGCGGGGTAAAGGAGATCTCCTTCACGATTGAGGGGGAGGGCGCCTGGTCCCGGCTCAAGTATGAGAGCGGCGTCCACCGTGTCCAGCGGGTGCCCGAGACCGAATCGGGCGGCCGGGTCCACACCTCCACCGCCACGGTGGCGGTGCTGCCCGAGATGGCCGAGGTGGATGTGGAGCTGAACCCTGACGACGTGGAGATGCAGGTGTTCCGCTCCTCCGGGGCGGGGGGCCAGCACATCAACAAGACCTCCTCCGCCGTGCGGCTCATCCACCGGCCCACCGGCACGGTGGTGGAGTGTCAGCAGGAGCGGAGCCAGTTCCAGAACCGGGAGAAGGCCATGCGGCTGCTGGCCTCCATCCTATATGAGCGGGAGCAGGAGCGCATCCAGTCGGAGTACGGCGAGGCCCGCCGCAGCCAGATCGGCACCGGCATGAGAAACGAGCGCATCCGCACCTATAACTTCCCCCAGGGCCGGGTCACCGACCACCGTATAGGACTGACCCTTTACAAGATCGACAGCGTGATGGACGGCGATTTGGACGAGATCATCGACGGGCTCGTCACTGCGCGCCAGGCGGAGCAGATGGCGGAGAGAGACTGATATGAACTACACCCATGTGATCTTTGATCTGGACGGCACCCTGCTGAACACCATCGACGACCTGGCCGGCGCGGGCAACCACGTCTGTGCCGCCCGGGGCTGGCCCGTTCACACGGCGGCGGAGTATAAACTGATGGTGGGGAACGGCATCCCCAAGCTGGTGGAGCGGTTCGCGCCCCCCGGCACGGACAGGGAGACCCTGGCCGCCGCCCTGGGGGAGTTCTCCGTGTACTACGCCGCCCACAGCGAGGACAGGACCGCCCCCTATCCCGGTGTGCCGGAGGCGCTGGCGGCGCTGAAAGAGGCCGGGGTCCGCATGGCGGTGCTGTCCAACAAGGCGGACGCCATCGCGGGGCCGGTGGTGGAGCACTACATCCCCGGCGTGTTCGAGGCCGTCCAGGGAGCCCTCCCCGGCGTGCCCACCAAGCCGGACCCCACCCTGCTGTATCAGTTGATGGAGCGGCTGGGGGCCTCCCCGGAGACCACCCTGTTCGTGGGGGACAGCGGTGTGGACGTGCGCACCGGCAAAAACGGCGGTTTGAGGGTCTGCGGGGTGCTGTGGGGCTTCCGGGACCGGGCGGAGCTGGAGGAGGCCGGGGCGGACCGCTTTGCCTCCACGGCGGAGGAACTGAGACAGATCATTTCGGAATAAGCAGGGACTTGCTTTGAACACAAAACTTCTCACACAAAACGATATCGACCAGGCCGCCGCCATTCTGAAAAACGGCGGGCTGGTGGGCATCCCCACCGAGACGGTGTACGGCCTGGGGGCCAACGGCCTGGACCCGGAGGCGGTGGGCCGTATCTTCGCGGCCAAGGGCCGGCCCCAGGACAACCCGCTGATTTTGCACGTCCCCTCGGCGGACTGGCTGGAGCGCTGGTGCGTGGACGTGCCCGAGACGGCCTATGTCCTGGCGGAGCGGTTCTGGCCGGGGCCCCTGACCGTGATCTTAAAGCGGGGCCCCGCCGTCCCCGACGTAGTGACCGCCGGGCTGGACACGGTGGGGATGCGCTGCCCGGACCATCCCGTGACCCGGGCCATCATCCGGGCGGCGGGGGTGCCTGTGGCGGCGCCGTCGGGGAATACCTCCGGCCGCCCCAGCCCCACCACGGCGGCCCATATGCTGGAGGACATGGACGGTAAGATCGACGCCATCGTGGACGGCGGCCCCTGCGCCGTGGGGGTGGAGTCGGCCATCATTGACCTGACCGTGGACCCGCCCCGGCTGCTGCGGCCCGGCGGCGTCACTTTGGAGCAGCTCCGGGAGGCGCTGGGCGATGTGGCGGTGGACGCCGCCGTGGTCCGGCCCATGGGGGCAGGGGAGCGGCCCCGGGCCCCCGGCATGAAGTACCGGCACTACGCCCCCAGGGCCCCGGTCACCGTGGTGACGGGGGAGCCGGAAAAGAGCGCCGCATACATCGCCGCCCACGCCCAAGCGGGGGACGGGGTCATCTGCTTTGACGAGTTCGCCGGACGATTCCCCGGGAAAACCGTGGAGCGGCTGGGGCCCTCCCATGACAAGGGGGAGCAGGCCCGGCGGGTGTTCGACGCCCTGCGGGCCTTCGACAGCACATCCGTCCCCGCCATCTGGGCCCAGTGCCCGGACCCCGCCGGAATCGGCCTGGCGGTGGCCAACCGGCTGAACAAGGCGGCGGGGTTCCACATCGTGGAGGCATGAATCCCCTGTGTTTCAAGGCCCGCAACCGCTGGTTGCGGCGGAAGTGCTTTACAAAACCCGGCACGGCTTCTACCATAGACGCAGGAGGTGACCGCGATGTCATTGAGTGAAAACCTGCAGCGTCTGCGGAAGGAGCGGGGCCTGTCCCAGGAGGACGTGGCCGAAAAGCTGTATGTGTCCCGGCAGTCGGTGTCCAAATGGGAGAACGGCGCGGCGGAGCCGGGGGTGGACAACCTGAAAGCGCTGGCGAAGCTCTACGGGGCGACGCTGGACGAACTGGTGGGGAACGACCCGCCGGATGTCCCGGCCGGGGCATCTGGACCGGATGATCCCGAGGGGCGGCGGACGTGGTTGGATTATCGTGTGTTTTTCCTGTTACGGCTCATCACGGTGATCATTCTCTACTTGATTTCGGCAACCGACAGGGCGTCCATTACTATTCCGTTTGATTTGATGGCCATGCTGGCGGGCTTTTGGATCACCGCCCCCGCCATGTGGTGGGTTATCATCGGTATGCTTGGGCTGAATTTCGTCCTCGGGCTGGTCGGTCTGGTGATGTTCGGAGGCGTGGGGAATGTGGTTGCCATGCTCATTGACTCTGCCTTCGCCTGGCTGCTGACCCGCCCGGTTATCAAGGCCCGATTCCACCTTTAAGGAGTGATCCCAGGAATGGTCGTCATCGGCATCACCGGCCCCACCGGGGCGGGAAAGACCACCGTGCTGAACGTGCTGGCGGAGTTCGGCGCGGAGGTCGCGGACTGCGACGCGCTGTACCATAACATGCTGGAAAGCGACGAATCTATGCTGGGAGAACTGAAGATCCGGTTTGGAGAGGGCGTTTTTGGTGCGGATGGTACATTGCGCCGAAAGGCGTTAGGTGATATAGTTTTCGGGGACCCGAGCGCCCTGGCCGATCTGAACGCCATCACCCACCGGTATGTGGTCCGGCGGGTGGACGGGTTCTTGGCCCGGGCGAAAGAGGAGGGCCGCCCCGCCGCGGCCATAGACGCCGTCGCCCTCATCGAGAGCGGGCTGGCGGAACGCTGCGATGTGACCGTGGCCGTCACCGCGGACGACGAGCTGCGACTGCGGCGCATCATGGCCCGGGAGGGCATCTCGGAGGAGTACGCCCGCAGGCGGATCGCCGCCCAGTGGCCGTCCTCCTGGTATGAGGCGCGGTGCGCCCACACCCTCCGCAACGCCGGATCCAAAGAGGAGCTGGAGGCGGCGGCCAGGAGCCTGTTTTTGTCGATCATTCCAAAGGAGGAAATGGAGATATGGAAGAAAAGACCCCCGCGCAGCAGATGAGAGAGAAGCTGCTCGCTCAGAAGAAAAACGGCTGGGATGTGGTGGACGAGGCCACGGAGCGGGCCATCTTCGAGTACGCCGAGGGCTACAAGGAGTTTTTGGACGCGGGCAAGACCGAGCGCACCTGTGTGGACAACATTGTGGAACTGGCAAAAGAGGCGGGCTTCGTCCCCTTTGAGCGGGGGATGGACCTGCAGCCGGGGATGAAGGTCTACCGGGTGAACCGGGGCAAGGCAATCAACCTGGCGGTGGTGGGCTCCGCCCCCTTGGACCAGGGGGTGACCCTCTGCGCCGCCCACATCGACAACCCCCGGCTGGACCTGAAACCCGTCCCCCTCTATGAGGACGGCGAACTGGCCTACCTCAAGACCCACTACTACGGCGGACTCCGCAAGTACCAGTGGGTAACCATCCCCTTGGAGCTGCGGGGGGTGGCGGCGCTGAAGGACGGCTCTGTGGTGAAGGTGGCCGTGGGGGCCGGGGAGAACGATCCGCTGTTCACCATCAGCGACCTGCTGCCCCATCTTGCCGCCGCCCAGAACCAGAAGAAGCTGGGAGAGGCCGTCCCCGCCGAGACCCTGAACCTGCTGGTGGGCAGCCGCCCCCTGAAGGACGACGAGGGCTCTGACCGGGTGAAGCTGGCCGTGATGAAGTTGCTGAACGAGCGCTACGGCATCACCGAGGCCGACTTCCTCTCCGCCGAGCTGGAGGCCGTCCCCGCCTTTGACGCCGTGGACATCGGCTTTGACCGCACCCTCATCGGCGCCTACGGCCACGACGACCGGGTGTGCGCCTACGCCGCCCTCCGGGGCCTGCTGGACCTGCCCTCCACCCCGGTGCGCACCGCCGTGTGCGTGCTGGCCGACAAGGAGGAGATCGGCTCCGTGGGCGTGTCCGGTATGCAGTCCCGGTTCTTCGACACCTTTATGGAGGACCTGTGCGCCAGCCAGAACGTGCCCCTCCGGGTCTGCTTCGAAAAGTCTTTCTGCCTGTCCACCGATGTGTCCATCGCCTATGATCCCAACTTCCCAGAGGTGTTCGAAAAGAACAACTCCGCCCGGATCAACTACGGCGTGGGCATCTGCAAGTATACCGGCCGGGCCGGCAAGAGCGGCGCCTCCGATGCGGGGGCCGAGACAGTGGCCTATATCCGCCGGCTGCTGGACGGCCGCAACGTCCTCTGGCAGATGTGCGAACTGGGCAAGACCGACGTGGGGGGCGGCGGCACCGTGGCCCTCTACATGGCCGACCGCAACATAGACACCATCGACGCCGGAGTGCCCGTGCTGTCCATGCACGCCCCCTTCGAGACGGTGGGCAAGCTGGACTGTTACATGATGTACGCCGCCTGCCGGGCGGTGTACGAGGGGTAAGGGCGGAGAAAATCCCCCGACCCTTCGGGCCACCCCCTTTTGCGAAAGGGGGCTTGGTACTCCATCCGTACCGTGGCAATAGAAGCACTCAGGCTCCTTCTTTAGAAGGAGCTGGCAGCCCGCAGGGCTGACTGAGGATGTTCCCTCTGCATAAAACAGCCCCCTTTGGAGAAAATACCCTCCAAAGGGGGCTTTGCCATGACCGAGGAGACCAGACCCACCGAGACCACCGCGGAGCAGGAGGGCGAAAACCGGGAGGAGCGCCGCCAGGACATCGTGGACATGGGGTCCACCACCGTGCGCACCGGGGACGGGGTCATCCACACCCTGACCATCGTGGGTCAGATCGAGGGCCACCAGGAGGCCCCCGCCGGGTCCAAGACCACCAAGTACGAGCACGTCCTGCCCCTGCTCACCGCCGTGGAGGAGAGCGGGGAGGTGGACGGCCTGCTGATCCTGCTGAACACCATGGGGGGCGACATCGAGGCCGGCCTCGCCATCGCGGAGCTGATCTCCGGCATGAGCAAGCCCACCGTGTCTCTGGTGTTGGGGGGAGGCCACTCCATCGGGGTGCCCCTGGCGGTGGCGGCCCGGGAGTCCTTCATCGTGCCCTCCGGGGCCATGACCATCCACCCGGTGCGGCTCAACGGCCTGGTCATCGGCGTCAGCCAGACCTTCCACTACTTTGAGCGCATCCAGGACCGTATCTGCGACTTCGTCACCCGCAACAGCCGCATCAGCCGGGAGGACTTTGAGGGCCTCATGCTCAACACCGGCGAGATGGCCGCCGACGTGGGCAGCGTCATCTATGGGGAGGAGGCGGTGCGCCTGGGGCTCATCGACCACCTGGGGGGCCTGTCCGACGCGCTGGGGTGCCTCCACCGGATGATGAAAGAGGACGGGGAGCGCCGGAAAAGCGAATCACAGTGAACGAGGGCCGGTGGGGACGCCGGCCCTTACCGCAGGGACGGGCATCTCATCCGCCCGCCCGCTGTCAGCCGCTCCATCCATCCGCCCATTACCGCCGGTCCGAGAGGGCCGGTTTTTTACGCCCTCAAGAAATTTTGTGAAAATCAAAATTTATCTTGACTTTAATAAAATTAAGGTTTATATTTAATTTTGTAAAAGAAAGGGGGCGCGGCATGGCTATCGAGATGCTGCCCGGCTGGATGGCCGGGCTGGAGGAGGAGGACGTGGCCTTTATCCGGCGGTTTTTGCTGGCCTCCGGGTCACTGAAAGAGGTGGCGGGGGAGTACGGCGTGTCCTACCCCACGGTGCGGCTGCGGCTGGACCGGCTGATCCAGAAGATCAAGCTCAGCGAGGCCGCCGACCAGGACCCCTACGTGGCGCTGGTGAAGCGTCTGGCCATGGACGACAAGCTGGACTTCGACACCGCAAAGCTGCTGATCGGAGCCTATCGCAAACAGAAAAAGGAGGAAAAGTAAAGTGGAACTTGCAAGTAATGTAGTTATTGTGTATGGAGTCGTCGCCATTCCGGTGTGCGTGGGGCTGTGTTTCTTGCAGCGCTGGCTGTCCAGAATGGACCGCCGCTGGCCGGGGATGATCCTGCCGGTGATGGCCTTTGTGCTGGCGGCAATCTATACGGTGATGACAGAGCCCTGGGGCGCGTACTTTGGCGGGGATTCGGTCCAAATCTTTCTGAGGATGGCCGGGATATTTGTGGCCGCCAACATCCCAACGCTGGTTTTTCTGGTGATCTATTTCCTCTGCCGCCGGGGGCGGGAGGAGCGCACCAGGATGAATCTGAAGGACTTATAAAAGGGGGAACCGTCATGCTTATCCCGGTAAGAATCATCGTGACATTGCTGTTCCTGGCGGGCATCCTGGTGCTGCAATACTTTTTGTCCCGGGCACAGAGCCGCTGGCCGGGGCTGGTGCTGCCCATCCTCTCGTTCCTGTTCTCCCTGCTGTATCCCCTCAACATGATGGCGCCCCCGGAGGGGGTGACCGCTGGCTTTGTGGTCCAGATGATCGTCGTCTGGCTCATGGGAAACATCCCCACGCTGATTTTGCTGGCCGTCTATTTCGCGGTACGGAGCAGGCGGAAGAACAATTCTGAGGTAGACAAGACCAAGATCGAGGACCTGTGAACAGGGCCCTGGCGGACAGTCGGAGGGGGGACTGAACATGAAGAAGTATTACATCATCGCCGGAATTTTGGCCGCCGTGGGGCTGCTGGGGACGTTTATCGGTCTGGCTCTCCTGCCGGACATGGTGCCCGTCCACTATGATTTTGCCGGCGAGGTGGACCGGATGGGCAGCAAGTATGAGATGCTGGTCTTTCCCGCCATAGCGGTCCTGTTCTGCGGCGTTTTCCTGCTGATGGCCCGGTTCTCCAAGGATACCAAGGACGGACGGCTCCAGCGGAAGATCTTCGCCGTCACGGGCATTTTTGTGATGGCGCTGTTTTTCGGCATGGGGTTCTGGTTCATGTATCTGGCCGTCCGGGCGGACCCCGCCGCCCCCGCTGTGGACGCCGGGGCGCTGCTCAAGGGCTGCGGCGTGTTCATCGGGCTGGCGCTCATCGTTTTGGGGAACTTCATGCCCAAGGCCCGGCGCAACGCCTTTTTCGGCCTGCGGGTGCCCTGGACCATGGACAGCGAGGCGGTTTGGCAGCGGAGCCAGCGGTTCGCGGGCATCGCCGCCGTGGTCGCGGGGATACTGACCATCGCGCTCTCCTTCGTCCTGCCGGGGATGTGGGCCATCGTGGGGCTGATCGTTGTGCTCCTGGTATGGGTGGTGCTGTCGCTCGTTGTGTCGTGGAGGTATCACAAAGAAGCGGAGAGGGGTTAGAGGCGAAAAAAGCCTTCCCCGCATTTGATTCCTACCGCTAAGAGCCCTCCCCGCTTGCGGGGAGGGTGGCCCCAACGGGGCCGGGTGAGGTGCCGGGAAGGTGGTAGCCCGCAGGGCTGACGGATGAGGCCAACTGACTGCTGACCTCACCGCCCCCTCATCCGCCCCCTTCGGGGGCACCTTCCCCCCTGCGGGTGGAAGGCTTAAATCGGGCCGGCGGAGACGCCGGCCCCGTTTTTATGGTGCTTTAGCTTAAAAAATCCCCTGGTTCTACCAGGGGTGGAAAAAAGCCTTGGCAAAATAAAATCCCCAAGGCCAAACATGATGGTTTGGCAACCGCATCACGAAAGGCCAAGGGGATTTTTGCAGAGGGGAAGAAACATCGTCAAATCAACGCAGCAGCTGATATAAATTACCTGTTTACAGGTTGCAGGGCAAGCGATGCGGTGATAATATTCGATGCCCCTTACAGGGGCCAGCAAGGACTGACCCCTCTGGGGTCTGAGCAAACCACTAGTTTACTAGTGGTTTTGATTTAAAAAATTTTTCGCGGGCGCGGGATATTTCGCCCTTCCCGTGGATATTCCAGGTGAAAGGCCTTTCAGAGAACAGCGGACGGCGAGGTGAAAGCGTGGATCGGGAGGAATTCGCCCAGGCGGTGGAGCGGTACGGCGACATGGTCTTCCGTGTGGCCTACAGCTGCCTGAGGCGGCGGGAGGACGCGGAGGACGTGATGCAGGAGACTCTGCTGAAGCTCTACCGGGAGGACAAACCCTTTGACAGCGAGGATCACCGCCGGTTCTGGCTCGTCCGGGTGGCGGTGAACGAGTCCCGGAAGGTCATGCGGTGGTACCGCCGGGTGATCCCCCTGGAGGAGCTGCCCGAGGCGGCGACCTTCGACCGGCCCGAGCAGAGCGAGCTGTTCCGGGCGGTGATGGACCTGCCCGCAAAGTACCGGCTGGTGATCTACCTCTACTACTACGAGGGGTACTCCGTCCGGGAAGTTGGGGAGCTGACCCGGACCCGGGAGTCCACCGTCCAGACCCGGCTGGCCCGGGCCAGAGGGCTGCTGAAACAGACATTACAGGAGGTTTGAGGTATGAACAGGGAACTTTATCGGGAGACGTTTTCCAGGCTGAGAGCCTCCGACCAGGCGAAGGAGGAGCTTATGAACATGACAGAGGAAAAGAAAACGGGGAAGGTGCGCACCTTCAAGGTGGTTCGCAACGTCCTCATCGCGGCGGCGCTGTGTCTGGCGCTTATCGGCACGGCCTTCGCCGCCGGAGTGCTGGAGATCGACGGCCAGGGGCGGATCGTGCTGGGCCGGTTTGCCTACGGCGAGGTCCATGACACTGCGGGAGACGTGGTGGCCGAGCCCGACCCGGATAAGATCGCCTCCGGCGAGCAGGTGGTCGTGGAGCCGGAGAAGGTGGCCGGCGCCAAGCTGGCGGAGGAGGACGGCAGGCTCATCCTGTACTATCAGTACGGCCCCGCCGAGGGACGGGAGGATGTCACCGACGCCATGCGGGAAGAGGGGGTATACTCCATGTCGGGCGAAAAGGACGGTTACAGTCTGTCCGTGACGGTGGTCCTCTGCCCGAAGGAAGAGCTGGAGAACAGCGCCCCGCTGTTCTATCAGGGCGTGGGATACTGCCTGGAGATCAGCGGCAAGTTCCCCGGCGGGAATTATATCTCCTATGATGAGGAGGGCAACGAGGTGCCCATCACTGAAAACGAATCAACATTCCGGGCGGAGGGTGTCAGCTCCTTCTACGCCAACAGCTACGGGCTCAGTGATACTTTGGGAGGTTGAGCCGCTCCCACGCACCGGCGCGAAAAGAGCCCGGCCGCAAGGCCGGGCTCTTTCGTGTGCATCTTATTCCAGCACCGCGCCCCGCGCGGCGGAGGTCACCAGCTTGGCGTACCGGGCCAGGTAGCCGGTCTTGACCTTGGGCTCCGGGCAGACCCAGGCGGCTTTCCGGGCGGCCAGGGTCTGGTCATCCACCTTGAGGGTGATGGAGTTGGCGCGGATGTCGATGGCGATGGGGTCGCCGTTCTCCACGAAGGCGATGGGCCCGCCCTGGGCGGCCTCGGGGCAGACGTGGCCGATGGCCGCGCCCCGGGTGGCGCCGGAGAAGCGCCCGTCGGTGATGAGGGCCACGGACTCGCCCAGGCC
>CANRFU010000031.1 GCA_947629975.1 uncultured Oscillospiraceae bacterium
CCGGGGGGATGGCCTGCCGCTGGATGGGGGTGGGCTCGGTGTAGCCCGCCTGGGTGAGGGCCCGAAGGATAGCGGCGTTGAGGCCCAGCTCGCGGAAATTCATAAAACGGTTTCTTCCTTTCTCACCGTCCGCGGGGCGGACGGCGGGGTCCTTTCGCCGGCCCCGGGGCGGCGGCCTCCCGTCGGGCCGCGCAATGTCACGATATTATACCAAATCGAACCGCCTGGCGCAAGAGCGGCGGCGTTTTTTCGTCCCCCCTTTTTCGTGGGATTTTGCCGTTGAATTGTGGAACAAGTTGTGATATTATGTAACCCAAACCAGCAAGCGCGCAGGAGGTGAGGCCGTGAAACCCAACGTATTGGTGATATGCGGCCCCACCGCCTCCGGCAAGACCGCCCTGGCCGCGGCGCTGGCTAAAGCCCTGAACGGCGAGGTGGTGTCCGCCGACTCCATGCAGATCTACCGCCGGATGGACATCGGCACCGCCAAGCCCACGCCCGAGGAGATGGGGGGCGTCCCCCACCACATGATCGACGTGGCGGACCCGGAGGAGAGCTGGTCGGTGGCCCGGTATGTGGCCGAGGCGGTCCCCATCGTGGACGATGTCATTGCCCGGGGAAAGCTGCCCGTCATCGCCGGGGGCACCGGGCTCTACATCGACCACCTCATCGCCGGCCGGCAGTTTGCCCCCTTCGCGGCGGACAGCGGCCTCCGGCAGGAACTGCAGGAGCGGGCGAAGGCGGAGGGCCTCCCCGCCCTGCGGGCGCAGCTGGAGCGGGTGGACCCGGAGGCGGCGGAGCGCATCCACCCCAACGACGAAAAGCGCACCATCCGGGCGCTGGAGGTGTACCTGTCCACGGGAGAGACCATCACCCGGCATGACCGGGAGAGCCGGGAGATCCCCGACCGGTACGCGCCCCTCACCATCGCCCTGAACTTCAAGGACCGGGCGGACCTGTGGGCGCGCATCGACCGCCGGGTGGACGAGATGATGGCGCGGGGCCTGGAAGCGGAGGTCCGCCGCCTGCTGGCGGACGGCGTGTCCCCGGACTGCACCGCCATGCAGGCCATCGGCTACAAGGAGATGGCCGCCGTCATCCTGGAGGGCCGGCCCGCGGCCGAGGGGGCGGAAGAGGTCAAGCTGCGCTCCAGGCAGTACGCCAAGCGGCAGCTCACCTGGTTCCGGCGGAACCGGGCCGCCCACTGGTATTTATGGGATAAAATTCCGGATTTTTCATCCGCCCTCGCTTTTTCGACCGAACTCGCCGCCGGCAGCGGTTTACAATAGTTGCACTCAGGCCGGATCTTTCCGGCAACATAGAAAAGGAGTGCATACATCATGAGTATTTCCACCGTCGCCGTCAGCAAACAGCCCAACCTCCAGGACGCGTTTTTGTCCTCCGCCCGCCGGATGGCCGCCCGGGTCACCGTGTTCCTGATGAACGGCTATCAGCTTCGCGGGGTCATCACCGGCTTCGACCCCTACGTGGTCGTGGTGGTGTCCGAGGGCAAACAGCAGGTCATCTACAAGCACGCCATCTCCACCATCACCCCGGAGCACCCCCTGGCCATCGGCGAGACCTGACGCCCCGCCCGTACAGACAGAGAACCTGCGGAAAGGTCTGATCCACTTTGAAAGAGAGCAAGATCGCGCCCAAGGTACTGATCGCCATCCTGTGCCTCGGCGTCATCGCCTACATGTCCGTGTACATCTTCCAGGCCTGGCGGGACGACCTGGTCACCGCCGCGGCCTACTCCTATACCCAGAGCGTGGGCGTGGAGGGCCGGGGCGTCGTGGTCCGCCGGGAACAGACGCTGCCCGGAGACAGCGGCTATCTGGATCTGATCCTGTCGGAGGGGGAAAAGGCCGCGGCGGGGGATCCGGTGGCCCTGTTTTACAGCGACCCATCCGCTCTGAACATCCGGCAGTCCATCCGCTCGCTGGAGTCGGAGATCAAGCAGCTGCAATACGCCCTCACCGCCAGCGCCTCGGGCACAGCGGACGCCGCCGCCCTGGACGGGCAGATCGTGGACGCCATCGTGGGCCTGCGCTCCCTGTCCGCCGACCGCGACCTGTCCGCTTTGGACAGCGCCGCCCTGGCCCTGCGCACCTCCGTGTTCCGCCGGGCCTACATCCTTGAGGACAGCGCCGCCGGCGAACTCAGCCGGCTGATCGCGGACAAGCAGTCCCAACTGGCGGAGCTAAACCGCTCCATGGGCCAGGTGTCCAAAACGGTGTACGCCCCCGTCCCCGGCGTGTTCTCCGGGGAGACCGACGGCTGGGAGGGGCTGGTGTCCCCCGATATGCTCTCCTCCCTCACCGCCGGGCAGCTGGAGGAGCTGCTGCGGGAGAACCCCTCCGGCGACCCCACCGCCGCCGGCAAGCTCATCACCGGCTCCACCTGGTATTTCGCCGCTCTGCTGCCCGGGGGCAACCCCGGTCTGGCCGAGGGCCGCACCTACGACGTCTCCTTTTCCGACGGCTGGTACGGGGCGGTGTCCATGACCCTGGACCGGCTGGAGGTGGGGGAGGAACAGACGCTGGCCGTCTTCTCCGCCCGGACCCACCTGGCGGACACCACCCTGCTCCGCGTCCAGACGGTGGACGTGATCCTGGACGAGATCGAGGGCATCCGCATCCCCCGGCGCGCCCTTGAGGTGGAGACCGTGACGGAGGATGTGACCGACGAGGAGGGCAACGTCACCGGCACGGAGGAGGTCAACCACTACTACGTATTCACGGTGGTCAGCTCCCAGGCGGAGCGGCAGGAGGTCAAGGTGGTGTACACCGCCGAGACCTACTATCTGGTCCGCCCGGCGGATGAGAGCGCCCGTGACCGGCTGCGCGCCGGGGACGAGGTGATCCTGACCACCGCCGGCGTATATGACGGAAAGGTGGTGCGCTGAGATGGACCTCGCGGAGAACATCGCCAAGGTAAAGGCAAACATCGAGGCCGCCGCCCGCGCCGCCGGGCGGGATCCCTCCGGGATCACTCTGGTGGCCGCCACCAAGACCCAGACCAGCGGCACCATCCGGGCGGCCATCGCCGCCGGGATCACGGTGTGCGGCGAGAACCGGGTCCAGGAGCTCACCGCCCACCTGGCGGACGGCGCCTACGCGGGGGCCGCCCTCCACTTCATCGGCCATCTGCAGACCAACAAGGTGAAATACGTGGTGGGCAGGGTAGATCTGATCCACTCGGTGTCCTCGGAAAAGCTGCTGCTGGCCATCGACAGGCAGGCGGAAAAAGCCGGCGTGATCCAGGACATCCTGCTGGAGGTCAATGTGGCCGGAGAGGAGAGCAAATCGGGTTTTCCCCCGGAGCAAGTTCCGGAAATGGCCGCGTTGGCCGGGAATATGACACATATCAATCTCCGCGGACTCATGTGTATCCCGCCGGCGGCACAACATATTGGGGATAATTTTAGGTATTTTGAAAAAATGCGTCAATTTTGTGTTGACATAAGACGGGAAATAGGCGATAATAAGACAGATAATCCGATACTGTCCATGGGCATGAGCGGCGACTATCCAGACGCCATCAGGGCCGGGGCCACCCATATCCGGGTGGGGACCGCCCTGTTCGGCCCCCGGCCGCCCATGACCGGCCATACTTAAGATTCTTTTGAAGGGAGATCTGTCTTATGAGCTTTATCGACGAACTGAAGCGGCTGGCCCGTCCCTATGAGGACGAGGAAGACGACATCTATGAGGAGGAGTTCACTCCCATGCCCAAGGCCGCTCCCAAGGACTCCGTCCGGGACCGGGACCGGGATCGCGACAGCGACCGCCGCAGCAACAAGGTGGTCAATATCCACACCACCACCCAGCTGCAGGTGGTGCTGGTGAAGCCCGAGCGGTTCGAGAACGCCTCCGAGATCGCGGATCACCTCCGGGACAAGCGCACCGTAGTGCTCAACCTGGAGAGCACCGACAAGAACATCGCCCGGCGGCTCATCGACTTCCTGTCCGGCGTGGCCTACGCCAATGAGGGGACCATCAAGAAAGTGGCGCTGAACACCTATATCATCACGCCCTATAACGTGGAGATCCTGGGCGACCTCATCGACGAGCTGGAAAACAACGGCCTGTATTTCTAATCGAGGGGGAAGTTTGCAATGTTGACACCGCAGGAGGTGGCCAGCCACTCCTTTGTCCGCGCGAGTTTCGGCGGCTACAGCATGGCCATGGTGGACGAGTTCCTGGACACCCTTACCGAGGACTATACCGCCCTCTATAACGACAACGCGATCCTGAAAAACAAGCTGAAGGTGCTCTCCGACACGGTGGAGGAATACCGTGCCACCGACACCGCCATGCGCAAGGCCCTCCTGGCCGCCCAGCAGATGGCGGACGCCATGGTCAGCGAGGCGGAGCAGAAGAAGCAGCAGCTCATCGGGGAGGCCGAGCAGGCCGCCGCCCAGCGGGTAGAGGAGCTGAGGCAGGAGATCGCCGCTGAGGAATACCGCCTCCAGCAGGCCAAGGAGACCACCGCCGCTTATGTGGGGGTGCTCAACGACCTGCACCGCCGTCAGGGCGAGTTCCTAGACTCTCTGGACGAGCTGGTGCCCCCGGCGGCCCCCGCCCCCAAGGACGACCCCAGCGCGGAGATCGAGGCCTCCCTCTCCGCCCTCTACCAGGAGGACCAGCCCCAGCAGCCCGGGAGCGAGGCGCCCGAACAGGTCCCCGAGCAGGAGCCCGAGGCCAAACCCGCCCGCGCCCCCACCCGCGTCTCCCCCGTGACCCGGGTCACCCCGGTGGACCGGCCCGCGCCGGAACCTGAGAACGATGAGTTGCCCGAGTTGGACGAAGAGGTCACCAAGCGCTTCGAGGACCTCCAGTTCGGCAAGGACTACCGCATCGAGTGATCTCCATACGGACAGCGGAAGGTCTCCCGCCAAAGGCGGGAGACCTTTTTTGCCGCCGGAACGTCCCGGCGGCGGCTTCTGCCCCTCTCATCCGAAACCTTTACAAACGGGTCAAAAAATAGACTTGATTTGGTCACAGCCGGCAACGTATACTGCGGGCAACCGAAACGAGGTGTTCCGCATGAAAAAAATGATCGCGATCCTTCTGACCGCCGCCCTGGCCCTGTCGCTGACCGCCTGCGGGAACGGGGCGGAAACGCCCTCCGCCCCCGCGGGGACCGGCGGCCCTGCGCCCGCCTCCGCCCCCGGCACGGAGGCCCCCGCGGCGGAGATTCCCCGGGGGACGGCCATCGCCCTGTCAGACAACGGGGTCACCGTGGACGGCCAGCCCGTCGGCGAGGACAGCGCCGCGGCGGTCTACATCGCCCATGATATCATCTACTACGAGGCCGGCCACGATTTCACCTACGGCGAGGGTTCCGAGGCCGACGAGCACAGCGAGGCCGAGGCCGCCGCCCACACGGTGGTCCACATCACAGAGCCGGGGACCTATGTGCTCTCGGGCAGTCTCAGCGCCGGACAGATCGCCATCGACCTGGGCGAGGGGGCCGAGGACGACCCCGAGGCGGTGGTGGACCTGGTGCTGGACGGCGTGGACATCACCTGCACCGTGGCCCCCGCCATCATCTTCTACAACGTCTATGAGTGCGGGGACAAGGACGATCCCCAGGCGGAGGTGGATACCTCCGCCGCCGGGGCCAACGTGTACCTGGCCGACGGATCGGAGAACACGGTGAGCGGCTCCTACGTGGCCCGCATCTACAAGTCCTATGAACTCAGTGAGGACGGCACCGAGGTGGTGGACAGCAAAAAACTCCACAAGTACGACGGGGCCCTCTACTCCAAAATGTCCATGAACGTCGGCGGGAACGACGGCGTCCTCCATATCGAGGCGGAGAACGAGGGCCTGGACACCGAGCTGCATTTGACCGTCAACGGCGGCGTCATCGACATCGTGTCCGGCAACGACGGCATCAACACCAACGAGGACGGGGTCTCCGTCACCACGATCAACGGCGGGCAGCTCACCGTCACCGTCAACGGCTCCACCGGCGAGGGGGACGGCATCGACTCCAACGGCTGGCTGGTCATCAACGGCGGCACGGTGCGGGCCTACGCCTGCGCCACCTCCGGGGACGCGGGCATCGACTCCGACATGGGCATCCTCCTGAACGGCGGCACGGTCGTGGCGACGGGCAATATGCTGGACGCCATCGACGGCGCCAGCGGGCAGAACTACGTGATCTTCAACCTGCAGAACAGCGGCCAGGGGACGGAGTACACCCTGAAAGACGCGGACGGGAACGACCTCATGGCGGTCCCCACGGCCAACGGCTTCTCCATCCTGCTGGTCTCCTGTCCCCAGCTCCCGGAGGGCCTCTGCGCCCTCTACGACGGCGGCACGCTGGCGGCCTCCGCCCAGCCCGGCGCGGCCGGCCAGGGCGGCATGGGCGGTCACGGCGGGTTCCCCGGCGGCATGGGCGGACCGGGCGGACAGCGGCCCGACGGCGAGCGCCCCCAGCGTCCGGACGGCGAAGGCCAGACCCCGCCCGAACTGCCGGAGGGCCAGACCCCGCCGGAGATGCCCGACGGGCAGACGCCCCCCGAGGGCGGCTTCGGCCCCGGCGGCCAGCGGCCTCCTGACGGGGAGGAAACCCCCGCCGGGCCCGACGCTCTCTGACAGGCCCCGCCCAAACCGCAACAGACAGGCCCCGCCGGAAGATCCGGCGGGGCCTGCTCTTACTCTTTCCAGTCTTTTCTCCACAAAACCGTCTCGGTCCCGGTCAGCTCCCCGCCGTCCTCCGTCGGGACGCGGCTCTCACACAGGGGCACAAAGCCCAGCTTTTGGTGGAACGCCCGGGAGGGGAGGTTAAAGTCAAAATATCCGCCGTTGACATAGTCCGCCCCCTCCGCGAACAGCCGGCCGGCCACGGCCCGCACCGCCTCCTCCATCAGCCCCCGGCGGCGGTACTGCCGGGAGATGGAGAAGGACAGCGCCCGCCCCGTTTTCCCCGCGGTCTCCGGCCGGTTTTTGACCTCCTCCGGGGGTTCCTCATAAATAGTGAGATCGCCGATCAGCTTCCCGGTCTCTCTGAGGACGATGGCGTAGGCCCATTTCTCCCCGTGGAGGAACCAGTCCAGCAGCTCCCTGGCCTTCTCCTCGCTGTCCACCGGCCAGTTCCCCATCATCCGGTTCAGCTCGTCGTCCATCACCAGCTCACAGAAGTCCGGAAGGTCGCTCTCCTCAAATTTCCGCAGGATCAGCCGCTCTGTCTCCAGAAACATGGTTTTCCCTCCATATGCGGTCAGCGCTGATATTCAAATTCCAGGTTGTAGAGGCACACATTGTCCCCGTCCCGGACGCCCATGTCCTCCAGCTGCTGGAACACCCCGGCCTCCCGCAGCTTCCGGTCGAACCAGTTGCGGCTCTCGTAGTCGCCGAAGTTCACGTTGGCCATGAGCTGCCGCAGCCAGGGGCCGTCCACCAGCCAGGTCCCGTCCTCGTCCCGGGTGATGTCCAGGGGCGCGGAGGTGTCCACCTCCGGGGGCCGCTCCACATAGGTGGGCTCGTAGGTGATCACCGGCGGCAGGGTTTCCAATTCTGCCGCGGCCGCGTACATCAGCTCTTTCGTCCCCTGGTGGGCGGCGGCGGAGATGGCGTATACCGGGCAGCCCTTGGCCTCGGCGTGTTCCCGCAGCCGCTCCAGCAGGGCGGGGTCCTCCATGATGTCCGCCTTGTTGGCCGCCACGATCATCCGCCGGGAGGCCAGCTCTGGAGACCACTGTTCCAGCTCCGCGCAGATGGCGTCGAAATCGGCCACCGGGTCCCGGCCCTCCGAGCCGGACACGTCCACCACATGGATGAGCAGGCGGCAGCGGTCGATGTGCCGCAAAAAGTCGTGGCCCAACCCCGCGCCGGCGGCCGCCCCCTCGATGATGCCGGGGATGTCGGCCAGCACGAAGGAGCGGCCCTCCTCCATAGGCACCACCCCCAGGTTGGGGAACAGGGTGGTGAAGTGGTAGTTGGCGATCTTGGGCTGGGCCCGGGTGACCACGCTCAAAAGGGTGGACTTGCCCACGTTGGGGAAGCCCACCAGCCCCACGTCGGCCAGCAGCTTCAGCTCCAGCAGGACCTCCCGCGCCTGGCCGGGCAGGCCCGCCTTGGCGAACCGGGGCACCTGCCGGGTGGGGGTGGCGAAGTGCTGGTTGCCCCAGCCGCCCTTGCCGCCCTTCGCCAGCACGAAGTCCTCCCCGCCGGACATATCGCAGATGATCTCCCGGGTCTCCAGGTCCCGGACCACTGTCCCTCGAGGCACCCGGATCACCAGATCGGCCCCGTCCTTGCCGGAGCAGCGCTTGCCGGAGCCGTCCTTGCCGTTCTCGGCCACGTATTTCCGCTTATAGCGGAAGTCCATCAGGGTGGACATGTGCTGGTCCACCCGCAGGACCACGTCGCCTCCCCGGCCGCCGTCGCCGCCGTCGGGTCCGCCGGCGGCCACGTATTTCTCCCGGTGGAAGGACACCGCGCCCCCGCCGCCGTTTCCGGCCCGGACGGTGATGCGGGCGGTGTCGATGAATTGGTTGGCCATAAAGAGCTCTCCTTAGAATTCCAGCAGGTTCAGGCCGATCCTGTCGCTGAACTTCCGCCCCACGGCCCCGTCCCAACGGCGCACGAAGATCTCCGCCGTGGCGCTGATGACCGCCCGGCTCAGGTGGCCGGAGGCCAGCTCCCCGGTGAGCGGATTGCTGGCGGTGGCGTGGATGTGCAGATAGGGTTCTCCGTCTTTCCGGGTGATATTCCCGGTGAGGTGGGCCAGCTCAAACTGCCCCTGGACCCGATGGGTCCCATACTCCTTCGTCGCGGTGTTGAACAGTCCCACTGTCACGTCCTTGGCCGCGCCCAGGCCGGACACCTCCGCCAGTTGGATATCCTCCTTCCGGACCAGCTCGGTCAGGCACTCCGTCACCTCGTCGTCCGGGTCCAGCCGGACCACCCATCCCTCGGGGAACGTTTTGTATTCCATAAAAACACCTCCTGAAAAAATGTCCCGGACAGGGTCTGTCCGGGACGTTTCTTGTCGTGCTTACTGCGGGATCTCCACGATGGAGACCTTCTTGCGGTCCTTGCCCATCCGCTCGAACTTCACGTGGCCGTCCTTGAGGGCGAACAGGGTGTCGTCGCTGCCGATGCCCACGTTGGTGCCGGGATGGATGTGGCTGCCCCGCTGCCGGACCAGGATGTTGCCGGCCAGCACGAACTGCCCGTCAGCCCGCTTGACGCCCAAGCGCTTGGCCTTGGAGTCGCGGCCGTTCTTGGTGGAGCCGCCGCCCTTTTTGTGGGCGAAGAACTGGATGCTGATCTTCATGTCGCTTTCCGTCCTTTCTGTCAAAGGTTGTCGAGGCTCACTCGTCCTCGTCGTCATCGTCCAGCAGGACGATGAGATTGTCGGGATATTCCTCCGCCACCGACTGGAGGTAGACCATCAAGCCTGTCAGTAGGTTCTGGCAGATGTGCTCGTTGGTCTGGCTCAGCCCGGAGGGGAGTTTCAGCGAAATGCTGGCGGTCTTGGGCTTGATCTTGACAGACGCGCCCAGGCCCAGCACCTCGTTGACGGTACACTCCACCAGCCCCGCCGCGGCGGAGACGGCGGCGCACACGATGTCGCTGCCCGCCTCGGCGTAACCGCTGTGGCCCTCGGCCTTAAAGCCGTCCAGCCGGCGGTCCGCCCTGTGGAACGTAACGGTGGTCATGGCTCTCTTACGCCTTGACCGCGGTGATCTCCACCTTGGTGTAGGGCTGACGATGGCCCTGACGCCGGCGGTAGTTCTTCTTGGGCTTGTACTTGAAGACCAGGATCTTCTTGCCCTTGCCGTTCTTGACCACGTTGGCGGCCACGGAGGCGCCGGCCACGGTGGGGGCCCCGAAGGTGGCCTTGTCGCCGTCGATGACGGCCAGGACCTTGTCGAAGGTGACGGTCTCGCCGGCCTCGGCGTTCAGCTTCTCGATGTAGAGGACGTCGCCCTCGGTCACCTTGTACTGCTTGCCGCCGGTCTCGATGATTGCGTGCATTGCTTGCACCTGCCTTTCCTTTATTACGGGCTCGCTGTCGGGGGCGGGGATCACTCCCTCTTGCCTGTGGATAGACCACACCCATTCAAAGCGGCTTTGATAGTATACCAACGGAAAAATCCAATGTCAAGGGGTTTTGCCCACATTTTTCTTCTTTTATTTGACGGCGTGCCCGCCGCGGCCTCGAATCACGTGCGTCAAAACGCCGCAGAGGCCGCCCCCTGGGCGGCCCGCCGTCGCGGCCCCGAATCACATGCGTCAAAACGCCGCAGGGGGCGGCCTCCGTGCCGCCCCGCCGTCGCAATCCCGCACCGCGTGCGGATGGGAGGGACGCCCTCCGGGGGGTGACTTTCTCTCGCGCAAGAGAAAGTCACCAAAGAGTGCGCATAGGGGGGAATCCCCCTATGTACCCCCCTGCCCGCGTCGGCAGGCAGGCGGTCGCGGCCGGCGCGAGGGGCTTTCGCCCCGTTTCCCCTTCGATTGCGCTCAGCCGCTTACGTGGTCTGATCGTCGAAAACAAAAGCGTCTCCCGCTCCGCGCCTGAGTGGGCACGACCGCACCGCCGGGGCCCGGCGGGCAGCGCTGAACGTGCGGGGCGGCGGCCCTTCAAGCCCCCTCATCCGTCCCAGCGCCGTAACGTCCCCGCGAAGGGCTGTTCGTAGGGACGCACATCGTGCGCTCGCGCCCTATTACGATCCCCGCACGGCAGAACACTCACACGCGGGTGATACCGTTCCCCGTTTTGCTCAGCGCCTCCAGTGACAGCTCCCCCGCCAGCTTGAACAGGGCGTCGGCCATGACCTGCCGGACGGGCAGTCCCGCCTGCCGGGCTGCCTGCGCGTAAAAATCAAAGACATAGTCCGGGAGCTCCAGTTCGACCTCGACCTGCATGATACCACCCCTTTCGGCAGGAAAATTATAACATAACGCCACGCAAAAAACAATAGATTTTCTCATAGAATATATGATGTTCTCTAAGTGTTAAATTTGCGCTATGATTTGTCATAGAAAGGGGGAGCTTTCGATGCCTTTCCGTCCAGAGGATACAAGCAAAATCAATCACATCTACAAAAGTCTCTATATCTCTGAAGCTCTGGCCGAACAGGTTGACCGGCTTGCCTCAAAAAACGGCACCAGCTTTAGCAAAATGGTAGTCCAAATGATCGAATACTGCCTCAAAGATATGGAGCAGGGCCAAAACTAAGCCCCGGACCGCGGTCCGGGGCTTTTTTATGCCTGTTTCGCCAGCTCTGCCTGGAACTCCGCCGCCTCCCGTTTGGCGGCGGCCAGCTTGTCCCAGCTGCGGAGGTACTCGTGGGGATATTTCGGGTTGGTGATCCGCCGGATATACCCCGTGTCCGGATCCACCAGCTTGGTGACGCCCCCCGCCCCCAGGGACAGCACCGTCTGCAATTCCTCCATCATGATGACGTTGTAGGCGCACTCGGTCCCCGGCAGACACCAGCCCACGTTCTCGAAGGAGCCGGACATATACTTCTGCCGGTAGAGGTAATAGGGCCGGTAGCCCGCCCCGCGCAGACGTTTTTCGGCCAGGTCCAGCATGGCGGCCACGTCCGCCGGGGAGCAGAGGTCCCCCCCTTCCTCCGCGAGCCGGGAGCCTTTTTTCAGGGCCAGGGTGTGGACGGTGATGTTGGCCGGGGCCATCTCCAGCACCGCGTCCAGCGTCCGGGAGAAGCCCGAAACGGTGTCGGTGGGCAGACCGGCGATGAGGTCCATGTTCACCAGGCCGCCGAACCGTTCGCCCGCCAGGGACATGGCCGCCTCGATCTGGGCGGCGGTGTGGGCCCGGCCCATGGCGGCCAAAACCGAGTCCTCCATAGACTGTGGGTTGATTGAAATGCGTTTTATACCATGAGTTTTCAAAACGTCCAGCTTTTCTGCCGTGATGGTGTCGGGCCGGCCCGCCTCCACGGTGAACTCGCCGCACCGCTCCATGGGGAGGTGTTTCTCAATGGCGGACAGCACCCGGTCCATCTGCTCCGCCGTCAGGGTGGTGGGGGTGCCTCCCCCCATGTACGCGGTGGAGATATGGAGGCCGTTCTCTCTCATCTGCCGTCCCGCCTCCCCGATCTCCCGGCAGAGCAGGTCCACATAGGGCTCCACCATCCCCAGCGCCCCCTTCACGTCGGCGGAGATGAAGGAGCAGTAGGCGCACCGGCTGGGGCAGAAGGGGATGCCCACGTACAGGGACAGACCGTCCTTGGGCAGCCTCTCCCGGATGGCCAGGGCAGTCTCGGCGCACTCCATGGCAAGCTCCGCCCGCTTCTCCCCCACCCGGTACAGCCCGGTGAGGACGGCCTTGGCCTCGTCTCGGCTGGCCCCGGCGGCCATCCGCCGGGTGGGCAGCTTCACGGGCCGCACCCCGGTGAGGGCCCCCCAGGGGGGCTGGCCGCCTCTGGCCTTCACCCCGGCGTCGTAGAACGCCATGCGCAGGATGCGCTGTTTCACCCGGTCGTCGGCCAGGCCGCCGGTGAGCTCGGACAGGTCCGCCCGCCGCTCGCCGGTGTAGACGCCGTCCTCCCACCACAGGGTGGCGGAGGCGATGAGCTCCCCCTCCCGCTGGTCTAAAGTCAGCAGGAGCGCGGGCGCGCTCCCGTCCGGCTCGCCCTCGGGGTATTCCGCCTTTTGTCCGGGGAACAGGGTGAACAGCATCTCCTGCACGGCGTAGGCGCAGGAGTGCCCCCGCAGATACAGCTTCATACGTCCCTCATCGCGGCGCGCAGACAGGGGTTATACTGCCGCTCGTGTTCCAGGGTGGACTGTCCCTCGTGGCCGGGGCACACCCGGTAGTCCTTTTCCAACTCTCCCAGCCGCCTCAGAGAGGCCATGATCCGCCCCTCGTCCCCGCCGGGGAGGTCGGTGCGGCCCATGGACTCGTTGAACAGGGTGTCCCCGGTGAACAGCACATCGCCCGCCTCCAGAGTCACCGAGCCGGGGGTGTGGCCGGGGGTCTCCAGCACCCTGATGTCCACCCCCGCCACGGTGAGGGCGTCCCCCTCTTTGTACGCGCGGATGTTCCCGAAGGAGGACACCGTGGGGAAGGTCTGGCCGAACAGGCCGGCGGTCCGCCCCTCCCCCAGGTCGGCGGGGTGGCAGTACACCGGCAGGTCGGGCCAGCTCTCCCGCAGGCCGGGGATGCCCAGGATGTGGTCGAAGTGGCCATGGGTCAGCAGGACGGCCTCGGGCTCCAGGCCCCGCTCCTTCAGCCAGGCGGCCACCCTGTCCCCGCTGTCGCCGGGGTCCACGACGCCGCAGGTCCTGCCCTCCCCCGCCCGGAAGATGTAGCAGTTGGTCCCGATCATGCCCAGGCGCAGTACGTTGATCTCCATACGCTCACCTCATGTCAAATGCCTGTCGATAAACTCCATCAGCGGCTTCCGCCTCACCAGCTCCCGGTGGGCGCGGTACCACCGGTATGCCTCCGCCAGCCCCTGCTCCATGGGCCTGACCTCCGGCATCAGTGCCCGTTGGGCGCTCACGTCCAGCGTATAGCCGTAGTCCGCGAAGGGGAAATAGCTCCGCTGGGGCACGTCCCCGGGCACGGAGCGGAACTCCGGCGCCCTGCCGGCCGCCTGATAGCACAGCGCCGCCCACCGGCGGGCGGTCACCGTCTCCGGGTCGCCCACGTTGAACACCCGCTGTTCGGGGCGCCGCTCCAGCAGGATCTCCACGAACCGGCACAGATCCTCTATATTGAAAAACTGCAACGGCAGGGCGCCGTCCTTCGGCAGGTAAAACGGCCTGCCCGCCTCGGCGCAGTCGAACACGAAGGCCTCCCGGTACACGTCGTTCCCCGGGCCGTAGAGATAGGGCGGGCGGACGATATACCCCTGGGGGATGTGCTCCCGCGCATACCGCTCCGCCCCGATCTTGCCCGTTCCGTACTCACCCCAGAAGACGTTGGGGCCGCAGGGCTGGCTCTCCCGGAAGGGCTGAGGCAGCGTCTCCGGATAGACCGCGCTGGAGCTGATCAGCACATAGCGGTCAAATTCCCCCAGCGCGCGGTGGAGCTCCTCCACGTCTCGGCGGGTATAGGCGGTCACATCCACCACCGCGTCGAACCGCAGCCCTTTTAACCGGCCGCCCAGGTCGTGCCGGTCCGCCACAATGGCCGTCACCCCCGGCTCCTGGGGCCGGGTCCCCCGGTTCAGCACCCGGACCCGGTGGCCCCGATCCGCGAAATACTGGGCCATACGCCGGCTGACGAACACCGTGCCGCCGGTCACCAGAATGTCCATCCGCCCTCAGCTCCCCTGCTTTTCCAGGAAATAGGACGCCTCCATGTCGGCCACCGCCAGGGCGAAGGCCAGCGGGTACTGCTGGAGGGCCTGGCCCACCATCTTGCTGTCCTCCGGGCCGGAGAACCCCATGTGCCAGCGGATGGCCATGGCCTCCTCCCGGGACAGCCGCATGAACCCGGACACGATGTACACCGACTTCTCCCCATGGCCGTAGGGCAGCTTGTCCTCATAATAGAAGGTGGGCACCTTCTCCCACTTCCCGGTGGCGTCGTCCTTCACGTTGCGGGTCCCGGCCTTATAGCAGCCGATCTTGCACAGGTCGTGGAGCAGCGCCACGATGGCCACCGACTCCATGTCGTAGTCCAGGCCGTAGACCTCCTTCACCCGCTGCCGCTCCAGATAGGCCTCCAGGCACCGGAACACGTTGACGCTGTGGTCGCACAGGCCGCCGGCGTAGGCCCCGTGGTACCTGGCGGAGGCGGGGGCGGTGAAGAAGTCGCTGCGGTCGGTCAGATAGTCCAGCAACTCCGCGGCCCCCTCCCGGTGGATATACTGATTGTATATTTCGAGGAATTCATCACGTCCTGGCATTGTCCTGTCCCCTTTCAGAATCGGTTTTATTCAGTATATCAGAAAAATTACCCTTTGCATAGGCCAATCATGGGACGCCAAAAAATTCCTTTCCGTCTGCGCCTCCCTGCCCTCCGCTCCCGGCGCCGGGGCGTGAAACCCGCATAGCAAAGAGCCGGACGGTCCCCCGTCCGGCCCATGTATTTTCCGCGCTATCTCAGGGCTGGCACGAACACCGAGCCGAACCCCAGGTCTTCGATCTCGAACGCGTACACCGGCTGATAGAATCCCTTGGTGTCCGCCCGGTATTCCAGGGCGCAGGAGGTCACCCGGACGCCGCTTTGGGCGTGCTCCTTCGCCCAGTATTCCAGGTAATCGTTGTCGGAGCACCGGCCCTTTTGGAGCCGCTGATACGCCTCCTCCGGGGAGAGGACGGCCTCCTCCCCCGCCAGTTCGCACACCGCCAGACTGTTCTCGATCTCCGTGATGTCACCCGCGTCGTTCACCCGGCAGCGGAGGGTCCCGGCGGTCAGGAGGCCCGCCTCCACATCGCCCGCCGCCTGAAACGTATGCCAGCCGTCCTCCTCGTATCCGAAGGTCACATGGTCCGGCACGTCGATCCCGAAGGCGGCCAGCCTCTCCCGCATCTCCGCCTCGGACAGCTCGCCGTAGACAGTATCTTTTCCGTCGAAAAGCTGGCGGGCGTCGTAGTAGCTGTCGTACCGATAGGACCGGTCGGCCAGCTCCACCCACAGGGAGAAATCCGAGTGGTTGGAGTAATACGAGGCGCCGTCATAGTACATGACGTCAAAGTAATAGTCGGGGGGATCGTTCTCGGTGTCCACCCCCAGCCGCCGGGCGAACTCATAGGCAAAGGCGTCGCCGGCGGCCCGGTCGTAGGCCCCCAGGCGGTACACCCCGGCGGTCTCCCCCACAGAGGGCAGCTGGCAGTCCAGGGTCCAGGCCGCGCCGGAGAGGTCCGCGTCAAAGGCGGGGGCGTCGGCCAGATTGCCGTAGGGCTGGAGGTAATAGGCCGCGAAGGTGCCGCCCAAAACCGCCGCCGCCAGCGCCGGCAGCGCCGCGCAGGCCCCGGCCAGGGCAGGCTTTTTGTCCATGAGATAGAGAACAATCATGCACAGGCACCAGCCCACCATGGTCCCCAGGGTGTTGCAGAACAGGTCGTCCACGTCGGCCATGCCCAGGGCCGACGCGTACTGCGCGGCCTCCACCGCCAGCGACAGGCTGAAGCCCGCCGCCAGGGCGGCGTACCACCGGCGGAAGGGCTTCCACAGCAGGGGCAGCAGCGCCCCAAAGGGCATGAACATGGCGGTGTTCAGCAGGGGATTCAGCCAGATCTGCAAAGCGAACTGGTTCCACGCCTCCCGGAAGGCCCGGAACAGGTGGAGATTGTATCCCCCGGCGCCGATCCCCCCGATGCCCTCCATGCGCCGCAGGGTGAGGGAGAGCATGGCGGCCAGCCAGGCGCACAGCAGGGTAAAGGCAATCACCTTTCCCCAGGAAATGGGCCGCTTCCTGAGCTTATAGCACAGGGCGGCCGCCAGCCCGCCCAGAACGGCGGCCAGGACCACTGTCCCCGCCATGTTTTTCAGCAGATAGAAGATCAGCTGGATAAAGTCGTGCATAGGTCCCTCCCGCTTTCGCCGCCCAAACGGGCAAAAGCGATTTCATCCTGTGTTTTTTCTCTATTATATTCCCCGGCGTGATCACGCCGCCCGCTCACCGTCCAGATACTCGATATACTCCTCCAGGCATAGGTCCAGCCGCTCCATCTCCTCCGCCGCCTCCGTTCCCACGTAGCGGTAGTGCCACGGCTCGTTGGAGATGCCGGTGATCTCCGTCTTGTCCGGGGGATAGCGGCGCACAAAGCCGTACTCGCAGGCGTGCTCCGCCAGCCAACCGTACACCTGGTCCCCGGTGGACAGGCTGCTGTCCGGGTTGATGTCCACCGCCAGCCCCAGCTGGTGCTCGCTGGTGCCGGGAAGGGCCACCCACTGTTCGGCCAGCTCTCTGGACTCGCTCCAGGAGTGCCCCTGGCCCCGGTACTGGGCCACGCGGTCGTCCATCAACTCCTGCTGCTCCTCCTGGGAGCGCCAGCCGTCCCGCACCACGGGGTACACGCCCTGATCCCGCATATCGTCGAACATCTCCTGCAAAGCGGGATAGATGCGCTCGTCCACCTGGGTCCCGTTGGTCAGGGTGACCAGCTCCGGGTCCCAGCCCTCGGGCAGGGAGTGGTCCCGGTTCACCAGCACCAGCTCCCAGCCGTGGTCCATGGAGGCCGCCGGGGGCCGGGGCGGGCTCCCCCCGATGAGGAACACGCCCAGCGCCAGCACCACTGCCAGCGCTGCGGCCAGCGCCCCGATCCAGAGGGGGGACCTGCTCCGGCGGCTGTGCCGCCTCGTCCGTCTCTCACTCATGGGGTCAGGTCACTCCTTTGCCTCATCCCGACGCCTGCTCCGTCCCCGTGAACCCCTCGTGCTCCAGGAAGGCAGGGATGATCCGCTCCAGCGCGGCGACAGTCTCCGTGGCCGTGTCGGGCACCGGGATCTCCACACTTCTGACGCCGCCCTCGTAGACGAAGTTGAGGGTGCGGAGGGTCTCCTGGTGCTGCCCCACGTGGGTCTGTCCCAGCCGGCCGGCGGCGAAGTCGGCCTTGGCCGCCTCCAGCAGGGCGCGGGCGTCCGCGCCGGTGAAGGTCATCTGGCCGTAGGTCCGTCCGTACTGCCACTCGGGGGTCAGCTCGGCGTCCTCATCCTGGTTTTCGCTGTCCCACCAGTCCCGGTTGGTATAGGCCACCCAGGCCAGCTGGTCCTCCGGCTCATAGAAGCCGTAACGCTCCTTCATCAGCTCTGGATCACCGTAGTAGAGGCGCTCCAGCGCCCAGGCGGGGGAGCCCTCCTGATCCACCAGGCCGGGCTCGATGGTGAAGCTGTAGTCCCGGCTCAGGGTGCCGCCGGACCTCAGGTGATAGGTCAGCGTCAGGTTCACATAGCCGTTGGTCCCGCCGGGCACGCCTCCCCTGTCCCGCTGGTCCACCGCCGCCCGGTGGAGGATGATGAGATCTTCGATCCGCTCCGGGTCGTCGGTCTCGAACCCGAAATAGCTGCCGTCGTCCCAGCTGCTGCTGAGGTCGGATACGGTGATACGCTCCACGTCGGAGGCCTCCGGGATGCGGGTCTCGAACCCGGTGAGATCGAAGCACACCACGGCGAACAGGGCGCAGAACACCAGCCCCATCACCGCCGGGCCCTTCCACTTTTTGAACACCCGGAAGCTCTTTTCCAGGATCATCTGGGCGATGAAGCAGCCCGCCACCGCCCAGATCACCGACGCCGCGATCCAGACCTCGGTGCTCTCCCCAAGGATCAGAGCGGTGAGCCAGCCCAGGAACAGCCCCGCGCAGAAGGACACGCTGTACTTGAACACCGGCCGCATGGGGGCCACGGCCACCACGTCCCCGGCGGTCTCCAGCCGGCGGGCCCGGTACAGCAGAAAGGCCGCCAGCGTGAGGACCAGGGCCGCCCCGGCGTAGATGGCCAGCGTCCCGCCGCCCTGGAGGGTGACCTCCGGGATGACATCAGGGGGAATGGTGATCTCGATCCCCACGTCGCTGTCCAGCTTCATGGCGGGGGTGAACCACTCCACCGCCTGGGGCAGGACGCCCTCCATCCAATAATATCCGTAATAGAACTGGGTGCAGATGAACTCGAACATCATGATGAGGGCGGCGGCCAGGGCGTTGAAGATGGCGTAGAACGCCGGCAGCGCCAGGATGTGCCCCGCGAACATGCCGCAGAACACCGCGAAGGAGTAGAAGAAGAACCCCTCGCCGAAGGCGATCAGCAGCCAGTACAGCGCCGTGGTCAGGCAGTTGGCCCCGAAGGCCGCCCCCACCAGCAGGGTCAAAGCCCCCACGATCAGGTCGGGCACCAGCAGGAAGGCCAGCCCCGCCAGGTAGTGGGTGAGGAACAGCCCCTCCCGGCGGACGGGCAGGGCGCCGAAGAAGTTGGCGGAGCGGCTGTTATACAGGTGGCTGAACACCGCCATGGCCGCCAGGGGGGCGAAGACCACCGCCGCCGTCAGCAGGCCCTGGCAGGAGGAGGCCAGCATGTGCTCCACCGTGTTGACCACCGTGTTGGCGTAACCGGCCAATTCGGGATCCAGCTGCTGGAGCTGCATCAGCAGGCTCAGGGGCAGGCACACCAGCCAGACCACCAGATAGGCCGCCCACACCGGCCAGTACCGCGCCACCGTCTTTTTGAATACCGTGCCGTTAAAGAACGATGTCCCGGACCGCATAGTCCTCACCTCCCATCTCGTAAATGAAGATCTCCTCCAGCGTCAGCGGCAGGGCCTCCTGGAACAGGGGGTCCAGCTCCTGGAACCGCTCCTGCACCACCTCCGGGGTCCCCCGGACGATGTAGGTGTAGATGCGGCCCAGATTGGAGGTGTGCAAAATCCGCAGCCCCGCCGGCAGCTCCGGCGGCTCGCTGGTCTTAAAGGCGATCTGGAGCTTGACGATGCCCCCCTGGAGCTCGCTGAGAGACCGCTCCAGCGCCACTTTTCCGCGGGACAGCAGCCCCACGTGGTCGCACACGTCCTCAAGCTCCCGCAGGTTGTGGGAGGACACCAGCACCGTGGTGCCCCGCCCGGCCACGTCGTCCATCAGCAGGGACCACACCTGCCGCCGCATCACCGGGTCCAGCCCGTCCACCGGCTCGTCCAGCAGCAGGTAGTCCGCCTTGCAGCTCAGCGCCAGCCAGAAGGCCGACTGCTTCTGCATCCCCTTGGACAGGCGGCGGATGGGCCGTTTCTCGTCCACCTCGGGGAAGGCCTCCCGGAGCTTTTGGTACCGCTCCATGTCGAAGGAGGGATACAGCCCCCGGTAGAAGCGCATCATGTCCCGGGTGGAGGCGGAGCCGAACCAGTACACCTCGTCGGGGATGACGGCGATCCGCCGCTTGGCCGCCGGGTTCTCGTAGATGGGTGCCCCCTCCAGGGTGATGGTGCCCGAATCCTGCCGGTAGGCCCCGGACAGATGGCGCAGGATGGTGGACTTGCCCGCCCCGTTGGGCCCCACCAGCCCGTAGATGGCCCCCTTGGGCACCGTCATGGTCAGCCCGTCCAGGGCGTGGAACCCGTCGAAGGCCTTGACCACATTCTTGACTTCGATCATTTTTCGTCACCCTCCCCAGTGGCGGGGCCACTGGGGGCCCCGTCGTTTTCACTCAAATCGGCAGAAGTGAATCCTGCCGATTTCAAGGTTTTCGCCGTTGGCGAAAACGCTTGGCGGCGCACCTGCGCCGTCCCGCCTTCGGCGGGTCCCTGGCCCGTCATCCGGGCGGCCAGCTCCTCGCCGCTGATCCCCAGGTACTTCAGCTCCTGGACGATCACGTCCAGCTTGCCCAGCAGCTCCTCCCGCCGGCCCGCCCGCACGTCCATGGGCAGGGCGGCGAAGCTGCCCTTCCCCGGCACCGAATAGGCGTATCCCTCCTGCTCCAGAGACTCGTAGGCCCGCTGGATGGTGTTGGGGTTGATGGCCAGAGAGGCCGCCAGCTGCCGCACCGAGGGCAGCTTGTCTCCCGCGGGGATGCCCCCCGTGATGATGAGCTTTCTCAGCCCGTCCCGCACCTGCTCATAGATGGGGCGGCTGTCCCGATAGTTCAACTGGAGCATTTACCCATCTCCTTCCAGATCTGAGGCGCCCCCGCCTCTACTGTACTATCTGTACTAATACAATTATCATATCCGCGGGCTCCTGTCAAGAAGATTTTATTTTTGTTATCTGATAATTTACAATTTGTCTTTATCTCCGGCGTTAAGTGTGATAAAGTATCCCCGGAACTTAAAATCCCCCCGAGAGGAGCGGTCTATCCGATGAACCGTCTGAATCTGCGCCTGTTCTCCCGTCCCCTGTCCAAACAGAACGGAGAGGCTCTGGCCAGCCAGTGGATGGAATGTGTGGGCCACCTGCTCATCACCCCGGAGGTCATGTCCATGGGGCAGTATGACCATCACTTTGCCATCTCCTGCTATCAGCACTCGGTGTTCGTATCCTTCGTCTCCTTCTGCATCGCCAGGCGCATGGGGTGGGACGTACGGGCCGCCGCCCGCGCCGGCCTCCTGCACGACCTGTACCTGTACCAGCCCTGGGACCAGAACTGCCATCCCGGCAACCAGTGCATCGACCACCCCCTGTTCGCCCTGATGAACGCCCGGACCCTCTGCCCCGACCTGACGGACGAGGAGCAGAACGCCATCGCCACCCACATGTGGCCCCTGGCCTTCCATATGCCCCGCAGCTCGGTGGCGGCGGCGGTGACCATCGCGGACAAGGTGTGCGCAACCGTGGAGATCCTGAGCGGCTGCCGCATCGCGGTCATCCGCAAACTGTTGCCGGCCACTGTACCGGTGTAAAGCGTAACGGCGAGAAAACCGGGTTTTCTCGCCGTTTTCACCTCTTTTCCCGGCGTTTTTCCCCTCTTTTTCGTCAAAGCGAAATAATTTTCAAAATATCAAAAAAACCCCTTCCAAAACGCGCCGGTTTGTGTGTATAATGGGTATGTCTGCGAGCAGTCCGCCACCAACCCTTTGATACATAAGAGAGGAAGGAATCTGGTTATGATTTCACACGGTAAGGACCTGAAGATCTTCTCCGGCAGTTCCAACAGAGCGCTGGCGGAGGACATCTGCAAGGAGCTGTCCATCCCCCTGGGCAACGCCGAGACCGGCCGCTTTTCCGACGGAGAGAATTACGTCTCCATTTTTGAGACCGTCCGTGGTTCCGATGTGTTCGTCATCCAGTCCACCAGCGCCCCCGTCAACGACAATCTGATGGAATTGCTCATCATGATCGACGCGCTGAAGCGGGCCTCCGCCGGCCGTGTCACCGCCGTGATGCCCTACTTCGGCTACGCCCGGCAGGACCGCAAGACCAAGCCCCGGGATCCCATCTCCGCCAAGCTGGTGGCCAACCTGATCACCCGGGCCGGCGCCGACCGGGTGCTGACCATGGACCTCCACGCCAACCAGATCCAGGGCTTCTTCGACATCCCGGTGGACAATCTGCTGGGTTCCCCCATCTTTGTGGACCATTTCTTCCGCCGGTTCGCCCCCGTCCACAGCGAGACCATGGTGGTCTCCCCCGACGTGGGCTCGGTGGCCCGGGCGCGGGCCTTTGCCCAAAAGCTGGATATGCCCATGGCCATCGTGGATAAGCGCCGGCAGAAGGCCAACTCCTCCGAGGTCATGAACATCATCGGCGACGTGACGGATAAGCACGTCATTCTGCTGGACGACATGGTGGACACCGGCGGCTCTCTGTGCCACGCCGCCAACGCCCTCATGGAGATCGGCCACGCCAGGTCGGTCACCGCCTGCGCCACCCACGGCGTCCTCTCCGGCCCCGCCTATCAGCGCATCAACGACTCCGCCCTTGAGGAAGTGGTGTTCCTGAACACCATCCAGCCCCGGCCCGACGTGGAGAAGCTCTCCCCCAAGGTGAAGTACCTGTCCGTGGCCCACATGTTCGCCGAGGCCATCGAGCGCATCTACGAGGAGCGCTCCATGTCCAAGATGTGGCTGTAATTTGTCCCCGCGAGCTGCATATCCCTTACCCCGGCCGAAAGGCCGGGGTTCGCTCATTCCGCTGCTCGTCCTCTCCCCACAAAATGCTTCGCGTTTTGCGGGAACCCCTTTTTTGAGGAGGTGGCCCCGTGCTTTTCCGGAAAAAGCTGCCCGTGTCCTGGCTCATCGTGGGCCTGGGCAACCCCGGCGACCAATACGAGGGCACCCGCCACAACGTGGGCTTCCTGGTGGCCGACGAGCTGGGGGACCGGGGGAACTTCCCCATCCAGCGCCTGAAGTTCCACGCCCTCACCAACACCGCCGCCATCGGCGACCAGGGCGTCCTGGTGGTGAAGCCGGTGACCTACATGAACCTGTCCGGCGAGGCGGTGGGGGAGGCCGCCCGGTTCTACAAGCTGCCCCCCGACCACGTGCTGGTCATCTCCGACGACGTGGACCTCCCCCTGGGCAGGCTCCGCATCCGCAAGGGGGGCTCCGCCGGGGGCCACAACGGGCTGAAGAGCGTCATCCAGCACCTGGGCACCGACCAGTTCCCCCGGCTGCGGGTGGGGGTGGGCGGAAAGCCTCACCCCGACTACGACATGGCCGACTGGGTGCTGTCCAGGCTGGCCGGCGAGGACAAAAAGGTGATGGACGAGGCCGTCAAGCGCGCCGCCGACGCGGTGGAGACCATTCTCAAAGACGGCATCGACAAGGCCATGAACCGGTTTAACTGACCCAAACCAAGGGCGATTTGCGCCCTTTTGCGCCCGCGACTTCCATATTTTGTATTTTTTGAGGTGTCCCCATGAAGCAGCTCCTCCACATCTTAGATCAGGTCCCGGAGTTCTCCCGGCTGCTGGCCGCCCTGGAGGGGGGCCGATCCCCGGCGGAGGTGTCCGGCCTGTCCCCGGTCCACCGGGCCCACTTCGCCGCGGGGCTGATGGGGGCGCTGGACTGCCCGGTAGTTCTCGTCTGCGCCGACGAGAGCGAGGCCGTCCGCCTGGGGCAGGACGTCACCGCCCTCACCGGGGTCCCCGCCACCCTCCTGGCCGCCCGGGAGTTTTTGTTCCACGAGGGGGCGGTGGCCTCCCGCCAGTGGGAGCACCGGCGTCTGGCCGCCTTCCACGCCATGGCCCAGGGCAGGGCCCCCCTCGTCGTGGCCACCGTGGAGGGCCTGCTCCAGCGCACCCTGCCCCCCCAGGAGCTGGCGGAGCACACCATCTCCCTGGAGATCACCGGCCGGTATGACTTAAACGACCTGGCCGACCGACTCTCCGCCATGGGCTACACCCGGTGCCAGCAGGTGGAGGGCGTGGGCCAGTTCGCCCTTCGCGGTGGCATTTTGGACGTGTTCTCCCCCGCCCAGGACGACCCCGTCCGGGTGGAGTTCTGGGACGAGGACGTGGACTCCATGGGCTCCTTCGACGTGTCCTCCCAGCGCCGGACCGGCAAGCTGGACAAGGCCGTGTTCCTGCCGGTGGGGGAGGCCCTCCCCGTCCGGGAGGACGGCCAGTGGGTCCGCACCCCCGATCAGCGCCTCCCCGCCCGGTATAAGACATTGGCCACCGCCGCCGACCACCTCCCCCCGGACGCGGTGGTCATCCTCTCCGAGTCGGGCCGGGTGGCCGAGCGGGCCAAAAACTGGCTGTGGCAGCTGAACGAGGACGTGAAGACCCTCATTGAAAATGGGGTGGTGGACGGGAAACACGCCGTCTTTGCCGCCGATATGGGAGGCCTGATGGCCCGCCTGTCCGACCACGCCCTGTGCTTTCTGGACTCCTTCGCCACCTCGGCGGCCCCCCTGCCCCCCAGGGCCGTTCTCACCGCCCAGGGCCGCCAGCTGTCCTCCTTCGGCGCCAGTCTGGACACCGCCGTGGCCGACCTGTCCCAGTTCCAGCGGTCCGGCGCGGGGACGGTGGTGCTGGTGGGCAGCGAGCAGCGGGCGCTGAACCTCCAGTCCCTGCTGCGGGACAACAAGATCCGCTCCGCCGTGGACTTCCAGCTCCACGACCTGCCCCAGCCCGGGAACATCACCATCGCGGTGGGGGGGCTGTCCGCCGGATTCGACTACATCGGCTGCCCCTACGCCGTCCTCACCGAGGGGGGCGGCGAACCCCGGAAGAAGGGCAAGCGGCTGAAGCACGCCGCTGACCGCCGCCGGGTGGACTCCTTCACCGACCTGTCCCCCGGGGACCTGGTGGTCCACGAACGCCACGGCGTGGGCCGGTTCGTGGGCATGGTGAAGATGCAGGTGGACGGGGTGGAGAAGGACTACGTGAAGCTGGCCTACGCCGGCACCGACACCCTCTACCTCCCCGCCACCCAGCTGGACGCCATCTCCAAGTACATCGGCGGCGGGGACGACCCCGAGACCAAAAAGCTGTCCAAACTGGGCGGGACCGACTGGGAGCGGGCCAAGGGCCGCACCCGGGCGGCGGTGAAGGACCTGGCCAAGGGCCTCATCCAGCTGTACGCCCAGCGCCAGCGCCAGCCGGGGTACGCCTTCTCCCCCGATTCCCCCTGGCAGAAGGAGTTCGAGGACGAGTTCCCCTACGAGGAGACCGAGGACCAGCTCCGCTCGGCGGCGGAGATCAAGCGGGACATGGAGCAGGCCCGGCCCATGGACCGGCTGCTGTGCGGGGACGTGGGCTACGGCAAGACGGAGGTGGCCCTCCGGGCGGTGATGAAGTGCGTGCTGGACGGCAAGCAGGCCGCCATCCTGGTGCCCACCACCGTCCTGGCCC
>CANRFU010000032.1 GCA_947629975.1 uncultured Oscillospiraceae bacterium
GACGGCGCCGCAGGCGCTGTCTGATCTGTAATCTTTATTTTAATCTTTTCTCTGTCCTCTTGACGGGGTGCGGGTCATTTCTGCCTTTCTGAGCGGTTTCGCCTTTACAACGCCGGGATTTAGTTTGTCGAAATTACTTCCCTATTGCGCCGGACCACTTGCGCCGGAGGACGTTTTCTGATATGATGGAACAAATCAGAGAGAGGGAGCGGGAGTATGCTGAAAGTGGAGCAGGTCAGCGTCATGAACTTCGAGAACGCCATCCGGGGGGCCAGAAACCCCATGAACAGCTGGGCCAGGATGGACAGCTATTACGATGAAAAGGGCGCGTATGTGCTGGGGGAGAACGACCTGTCCCTGGCCGTCCGGCTGTGCGCCGCCGGCAGCGACCACCGGAAATTCATCCGGCAGATCCTGGTGTCTATGGACATCACCGCCCCCATGTACTGGTGGAAGGAGTTCGACACCTATAAGGTGGGCACCGTGGCCAACTCCACCTCCACCATGCACAAGCTCCACGCGAGACCCTTCGAACTCTCCGACTTCTCCACCGACCACCTGACCCCCGCCTCCCTGGCGGAGTTTGAAAAGTACGTGGCCTATCTGGAGGCGGTCCGGCAGCGCTATGTGGAGGGCAAGGACAGGGCGGACTGGTACGATCTCATCCAGCTTCTGCCCTCCAGCTACGACCAGATGCGCACCGTGACCCTGAATTATGAGGTGCTGACCAACATCTACTACGCCCGCCGGAACCACAAGCTGGACGAGTGGCATACCCTCTGCGACGCCATCCTGAAACTGCCCTACGCCAGGGAACTCATCGGCGCCTGCGGGAGAGAGTGAGAACACCAAGAGAGATCCCCCGTCATTTGCAAAACAAATGACGGGGGATCTCTTGCCCTTAATGGATGTATTCCTCCAGAAATTCGCTCACCGCCGACCAGTACAGGTCCGGGTCGGCCCCGACCGCGGCCACATGGCCGGCCTCCGGCACCCACAAAAAGCGCTTGGGGCAGGCGGCTGCCTGATACAGCCTGCCCATCATGGGGGCGGGGACGAAGTCGTCCTCCACGCCGTGGATGAACAGGGTGGGGGTCTTGGACTGCTTCACCGCCTCGATGGGGGCGGCGTCCCTCAGATCGAAGCCCGCGGCATGCCGGAGGGTGGCCTTCCGCAGGGCGGAGAACAGCAGCCCCGCCGGGGCGGGGACGGGCACGTCGGGGGCGAGGGAGCTTCCGCTGTTCTTGAGGACGTGCTTGGCCTCCTCCTCAAAGGTGGTGTAGGCGCAGTCGGAGATCGCCGCCTTCAGCTGGCGGGGGACCGGCCCGCCGGTGACCATCAGCACGGTGGCCCCGCCCATGGACGCCCCGTGGAGGACGATGCTGGCCTCCGGGTCCCGGCGAAGGATCCAGTTGACCCAGCCCAGCATGTCCAGCCGCTCCAGATACCCCCAGCCGATGCACGCGCCGCCGCTGCGGCCGTGGCCCCGCTGGTCTGGCATCAGCACGTTCCAGCCGGCCCTGTGGTACCACAGGCCCTGAGCGCCCATGGCCTCATAGGTGTCGGCGTAGCCGTGGACGCAGATGGCCCAGCGGTGCTCGCCGGGCCGGCCGGCCGGGCGGACGGCTCCCCACAGTTCCATCTGGTCTGTGGCGGTGAGACCGGCCTCCTGGAAGCCCTCCATGCTCCTGGCCCACAGGCGGCCCTCTTGCTGGACGGGGTACCGTTCCTCCCGCTCCGGGGAGCGGACCGGGGGATGGTTGAGCTGGTCGTAGAGGTAGTTGCCCAGAGCGCGGTTGCCGCCGACGGCCCCCGCCACCGCCGCCGCCAGACCTACCAGGCCGTACATCGAGGTCTTTTTCATAGCGATCCTCCTGAGAGACCGTCCCCGCGGGGACGGTTTTTGTCTATATGCCATTGTACTCCCCGCCGGGGCGGGAGGTCAACCCCGTTTCTGTAAACCATTTGTAAATGACGAGGCCGGAGGCGGGGGCGTGCAACGGCGGCGGGAGGGCCTGTCCGCTTTTTGGGGCGTTTTTTAAAAAATGGATCGGTTAAAATCGGGAAAAAAGGTTGACGAACAGCCGTTCGAGTAGTATGGTATGGATGTAAATCGAACAAGCGTTTCAGAATTCTCGCTCTCAAATAGAAAATCGGCAACCCCCTGCGGGATGCCGAAACAGGGCCCCCACAAAGCGGCCTTTTTCTGGGGCGGTGATCTGCCGGAGGGTGGATTCGCTTTTCTGCGGAAAAGCCCGGCGGTTGCGGCGCGCCATTGGCGCCAGGCCCTTCCGGGGCCCCCACAAAGCGGCCTCTGCTTTGTGGGGAAAGGAGGAGCGACGGAATGAGTGAGAGACGGCGTAAAAAAACGCCGTCGCGAACGATATGCAGTCCGCGACGACGTGAGCCGCCGTCGAATCCACCCTCAAATAGAAAATCGGCAACCCCCTGCGGGGGTCACCGTTTTCCTGGTGGAGGAGGGTGGATTCGAACCACCGAAAGCGAAGCTAACAGATTTACAGTCTGCCCCCTTTGGCCACTTGGGTACTCCTCCGTATTCAGTTAGGTGAAGAGGTGGAGCTGGTGGACGGATTCGAACCCCCGACCTGCTGATTACAAATCAGCTGCTCTACCGGCTGAGCTACACCAGCATGGTGCCTTCACGCTTGCTCACAACATCAGGTATTATACCAACGGAGGTGGGGCTTGTCAACAGTTTTTTTCGAAGGACGGAGTGAAAAATGGAGGGAGAAAAACGGCGAGACATTGGAACATCAGACAGGCGCGGGGACCGGCCTGCGCCCTGTGCCGGGGGGAGCTCTATCCGGGGGACCCCTATTTTGAACTGGAAGGCCGGATCGTCTGCGAGGACTGCCTGGGCCGCTACGCCCGGATCTATTTTGCCCACCGGCGCCGCCGGGTGGCGCGGAGGGCCGGAGGGGGAGACGAGACGCTATGACGTTGTATGAACTGTCCGTCGAATACGCCAAATCGGCGGATCTGCTGTGGGGCCGCATCTCGGCGCTGGAGCGGCAGCGGAAGGAGGAGCCGGACGAGGGCCGCCGCGGCCTGCTGGAGGGGCGCATCCGCCCCCTGCGGGCCATGTACAGGGAGACCCGGGCGGTGGCCCGCCGCCTGGAGCGCTACTACATAAAATTCACCCCCCGACGGGACAGGGTCCCGCTACCGGGGATCAGATCGATGTATCCCATGGATCACAGAAGGAGGAAGTAACCCAATGCGCACCGTATCCTACGACAACACCTTCGGCATGGTGGACCTTGCCGTCTACACCCAACTGATGGCCGACGACAACAAGGACACCATCAACCGCCTGAAGCGCAACCTGACCCACGCCCTGCGCCACGACATCACCGAAAAGCAGCGGGAGTACATGATGCTCTATTACGGCCGGCAGATGACCATGGAGGCCATCGCCCATGAGAAGGGGGTGAACAAGTCCACCGTGTCCCGGACGCTGAAGCGGGGACGGAAGCGGCTGTACCGCTGTCTGCGGTACGGGGCGGCCAACCTGCTGGAGCAGGCGGAGAGCTGAATGTCGGAGGGGTCCCGCGGCGCACGCCGCGGGACCCCTTTTGGCGTCAGGGACCGGGTTGAAATATCCGGCGGGAGATGATAGAATAGCGCCGGAAACCGGCGGAGAGGAGACGCACCGATGGCGAGAGAACTGGAACCCTGGCAGATGATCGAGCGGAGCATCATTAAGAAATACCGGGAACAGCTTTGGAACCCCTTCATGTACGCCGTGCGGAAGTACCGGCTCATCCGGGCGGGGGACAGGATCGCGGTGTGCATCTCCGGCGGCAAGGACTCCATGCTGCTGGCCAAGCTCATGCAGGAACTCCAACGCCACAGCACCGTCCCCTTTGAGGCGGTCTATCTGGTGATGGACCCGGGCTACAGCCCCGCCAACCGAAAGAAGATCGAGGAAAACGCCGCCCTGCTCCATGTGCCGGCGGTCATCTTTGAGAGCGATATCTTCGCCGTGGCCAACGGCGCCGGGGGCTCCCCCTGCTATCTGTGCGCCCGGATGCGCCGGGGCCATCTCTACGCCAAGGCGAGAGAGCTGGGCTGCAACAAGATCGCCCTGGGCCACCACTTCAACGACGTGATCGAGACCACCGTCCTGGGGATGTTCTACGGCTCCCAGCTCCAGGCCATGCTGCCCGGGCTGTCCAGTACCAACTTCCCCGGGATGGAGCTGATCCGTCCGCTGTACTGCGTCCACGAGGAGGACATCGTGGCCTGGGCGCGGTACAACCGGCTGGAGTTCCTCCAGTGCGCCTGCCGCTTTACCGAGAACGGCGCCGGCGGCGGGGCCTCCAAGCGGCAGGAGGTCAAGGAGCTGCTCCGCCGCCTGAAACGGGACAACCCCAACATCGAAAAGAGCATTTTCAACAGCATCCACAGCGTCTGTCTGGACACGTTCCCCGCGTACAAGGAAAAAGGGAAGCTCCACTTCCGGTATGACCCGGAGGAAGAGAAGGCCGGAAATTTCTCCGTCAAAAACGTCAAATAACCGTTGCCAACCAGTGAGTTTTATTGTATAATTGCGGGTAGCGGTGTTTTTGCGCCCCGGGAGAGGCCCGGGACGCTGACCAATTCGTAAGGAGTGGAACTGATTATGAGCTATTCTGTCGACAAGATCCGCAATGTCTGTCTGCTGGGGCACAGCGGCAGCGGCAAGACCACCCTGGCCGAGAGCCTGTTATACGTCACCGGCGCCATCGACCGCATGGGCAGGACCGTGGACGGCAACACTGTCTGCGACTACGACGCCGAGGAGGTCAAGCGCCAGATCTCCATCTCCCTGGCCGTGGCCCCGGTAGAGTATAACGGCTGCAAGATCAACGTGCTGGACGTCCCCGGCGCCTTTGACTTCGCCGGCGAGGCCGCCGAGGCCCTCTGCGCCGCCGACGCCGCCATCCTGGTCTGCTCCGCCAAGGACGGCGTGTCCGTGGGCCTGGAGAAGGCCTGGAAGTACTGCGAGGTGCGTAAACTGCCCCGGCTGATCTACGTGTCCAAGACCGACGAGGACAACGCCGACTTCGCCGGCACCCTGGAGGCCCTCCGCGCCAGGTTCGGCACCGGCATCGCTCCCGTGGCCGCCCCCGCTCCCGACGGCAGGACCGTGGTGGACCTGGTGGTGGGCAAGGCCTATGAGATGGGCAAGGGCAAGCGCACCGAGGTGGCTGTCCCCGCCGCCATGGCCGACGAGGTGGAGACTCTCCGGGCCGAGCTGATGGAGTCGGCCGCCGGCACCGACGAGGAGCTGATGGAGAAGTTCTTCGACGCCATGGAGCTCTCCGCCGTCGACACCGCCAAGGGCATCAGCATCGGCGTGCGGGACGGCAGCCTGGTCCCCGTGCTGTGCGGCTCCGCCATCTCCGGCCTGGGCAGCGCCATGCTGCTGGACAACGTCATCGCCCTGGCTCCCAACCCCGCCGAGGGCAGGCCCGTGGAGACCGTGGACGGCGACGAGGTCAAGGTGAATCCCAACGGCGCGCCGCTGGCCTTCGTGTTCAAGACCGTGGCCGACCAGTACGGCAAGTACACCCTCATCAAGGTCGTGTCGGGGACCATCACCTCCGATCTGACCCTGTATAACCCCCGCACCAACTCCAATGAGAAGCTGGGCCGGCTGTACACCATGCGGGGCAAGAAGACCGAGGAGATCAAGGAGATCCCTTGCGGCGACATCGGCGCCATCGGCAAGATGGACAAGGTCAAGACCGGCGACACCCTGTGCTCCGCCGGCAGCGGCGTGGAGCTGAAGGGCGTCCCCTTCGCCGAGCCCAACTACTCCGTGGCGATCTCCCCCAAGACCCGGGGCCAGGAGGACAAGGTGGCCCAGGGCCTCTACCGCCTCAACGACGAGGACCCCTCCTTCACCCTGGTCAACAACGCCGAGACCCACCAGATGGTCCTCACCGGCGCCGGCGATATCCAGACCGATGTGCTGGTGTCCAAGCTGAAGAGCCGCTTCAATGTGGACGCCGAGCTGGGCGAGATCCGGGTGGCCTACCGCGAGAAGATCCGCAAGACCGTGTCCAAGCAGGGCCGCCACAAGAAACAGACCGGCGGCAGCGGCCAGTTCGGCGACGTGTGGGTCCGCTTCGAGCCCAACCCCGAGGAGGAAGAGATGGTCTTCGCCGAGGAGGTCTTCGGCGGCTCTGTGCCCAAGAACTTCTTCCCCGCGGTGGAAAAGGGCCTGCGCGAGGCCTGCGTCCACGGTCCCCTGGCCGGCTATCCTGTGGTGAATCTGAAGACCGTGCTGTACGACGGCTCCTATCACCCCGTCGATTCTTCGGAAATCGCCTTCAAGACCGCCGCCCAGTTGGCCTACAAGGCCGCCATGCCCGAGGCCAACCCCGTGCTGCTGGAGCCCATCGGCGAGCTGAAGGTCACCATCCCCGACAGCTACATGGGCGACGTGATGGGCGACATCACCAAGCGCCGGGGCCGCGTGATGGGCATGAACCCCACCGGCGACGGCGAGCAGGAGCTGGAGGCCGAGGTGCCCATGGCCGAGATGACCAGCTACGCCATCGATCTGCGGGCCATGACCCAGTCCCGCGGGTCCTTCACCTTCCACTTTGTGCGGTATGAGGACTGCCCCCCCGCCGCCCAGGAGAAGGCCATCGCCGCGGCGAAGGCTTTGCAGGAGGAATAAACCGGATACGCGAAACTCCCCGTCCCGGAGGACGGGGAGTTTTTGCGTCCGGAGGATGGAGATCCCGCCCTCAAGTCCCCCCAAAGATGAGCCTCACCGCCCAGGCGGCGGCCAGGAACCCCGCCGCGTCGGCGCACAGCGCGGCGGGGATGGCGTAACGGGTCCGGGCGATCTTTGCCGCGCCGAAGTATACCGCCACGGTGTAAAAGGTGGTCTCGGTGGAGCCAAGCATCACCGCCGCCGTGCGGCCGATGAGGGAATCCGGGCCATAGGTCCGGATCAGCTCCGCGCCTACGCCCAGGGCCGCCGAGCCGCTCACCGGGCGGACCAGGAGCAGGGAGACGGTCTCCGGCGGGATGCCGATGGCCGTCAGGGCGGGGGAGAGGGCCTCTCCCAGCAGTTCCAGCGCCCCGGAGGCCCGGAGCATGTACACGGCGGTCAGCAGGCCCACCAGCGGCGGCATGATGTTCAGAGACACCTTCAGCCCTGCGCGGGCCCCGTCGGTGATCCCGCCCCAAACGTCCACCCGGCGGATGAGCGCCGTCACCGCCACCGCCAGCATCAGGCAGGGCACCAGCATGGTGAAGAACAGGTCCATCCCGTCACCTCCAGATGCGGGCGAACAGCTTCGCCGCCGTGACCCCCACCGCCACCGAGATGACCGACGCCAGCCACACCGCCGGCAGGATGTCGAAGGGGTTGGCGCTGCCCGCCGCCGCCCGGATCCCCGCCACCGTGGTGGGGATGAGCTGGAGGGAGGCGGTGTTGCACACCACCAGCATACACAGCCCGTCAGAGGCCGTCCCCCCGGGGCCGGAGTCCTCCGCCATGAGCCGGGCGGCCTCCAGACCCAGGGGGGTGGCGGCGTTGCCCAGGCCCAGCAGGTTGGCGGACAGATTGGCGCTCACCGCGTCCATCACCCGCTGCCTGCCGGCGTAGCCGGGGTAGAGCCGGCCCAGGACCGGCCGCAGCAGCCGGGAGAGGGCGTCGGCGATGCCGCAGCGGCGCATGACCTCCATCACGCCCGTCCACAGGCACATGACCCCCATCATGGACAGACACAGCTCCACGCCGGCGGCGGCGCCGTCCAGGGCGCCCTTTGCCACGGCGGGGCCGTTCCCGGTGGCCAGACCGCACAGCACCGCCGCCCCCACCATCACCGTCCAGATCACCGACATCGCCATGGGACCACGCTCCTTTTTTCACCGCTCCGGGCCGTTTACGGGTCAGAGCCTGTCCCAGATTATGAGAGAAATTTTCACAGTAGAACCACTTTTAGGAAGTTGAGTGAAATGTTTCCGACTTTTTTCCCAATTTTTGTACTTTTTTTGCACTTTTTTGCTTGACATAACTATACCGCGTGTTATAATGAACTTGGTTAGTAGTGGAAAAGAACAAAGGAGGAAGCAAATCATGAAAGCCACCGGCATCGTACGTAAGGTCGATGAGTTGGGACGTATCGTTCTGCCCATCGAGCTCCGCCGGACCCTGGACATCGCGGAGCGGGACCCACTTGAGATCTATGTGGACGGATCCTCGATCATTCTGAACAAGTATCAGCCCGCCTGCATCTTCTGTGGGGACTCCAAGGAAGTGATCTCCTACAAGGGGAAAAACGTCTGCGGCACCTGCATGAAAGAACTCACAGCCAAATGAGTGAAACAAACTCGGCAAAAGAACCGCCGGTTGCTGGTTCCCGGCGGCTTTTTTGTACGATTATTACCAATTTAAGCAGTGGGTTTGTCATAAAAGCCCAAATAAATACGACTTGTAATCAATTTGAAAAAATTTTTCTTTCTCACTTTTTGCCCAGCGCCAGCTCATAGAGCCGGCGCTTTTTCATGCCTGTTTCCACCGCCGCCTGGGCCGCCGCGGCCTTCAGCGGCAGGCCCAGCGCCCGCAGTTCCGCCACTCTGCCGAGGGCCGCCTCCTCGTCGGGGGCCTCCTCGTCCCGCCGGGGGGCGCCGGCGATCACCAGCACGAATTCCCCACGGGGCTCCTGGGCGGCCCAGCGGTCCCTGGCTTCCCCCAGGGTCCCCCGCCAGATCTCCTCGTGGAGCTTGGTCAGCTCCCGGCAGACAGAGACGGGGCGCTCCCCGCCCAGGGCGTCCGCCAGGTCGGCTAGGGTGTCCCGGAGCTTGTGGGGGGCCTCATAGAGCACGACGGTGCGCTCCTCCTCCGCCAGGGCCTCCAGCCGGAGCCGGCGGTTTTTCCTGTTGGTGGGGAGGAACCCCTCGAACACGAACCGGGCGGTGGGGAGGCCGGAGGCGGACAGCGCCACCGTCAGGGCGCAGGGGCCGGGGATGGACTCCACGGGCACGCCGCTCTGGGCGCAGAGGGCCACCAGGTCCTCGCCGGGGTCGGAGATGGCGGGGGTGCCCGCGTCGGTCACCAGGGCGCAGTCCTCTCCCGCCAGCAGGCGGTCCAGGATGGCGGGGCCGGCGGCAGCGCAGTTGTGCCGGTGGTAGATGACCATGGGCCTTTTCAGCCCCAAGTGGTTCAGCAGTTTCACCGTCACCCGGGTGTCCTCGGCGGCGATGAAGTCCACGGCGGCCAGCGTCTCCGCCGCACGGGGGGAGATATCCCCCAGATTGCCGATGGGGGTGGGGACCAGATAGAGTTTGCCCATAGGGGGATCTCCTTTCAGAACGTGTACCGCCTGAGCCAGGCCAGCTCCGCCGGCGTTTTTTCCAGGGCGGACAGCAGGTCCGCGGCACTGAGCTTTTTCAGGGAGAAGTCCACGCCGATCTCCCGGAACAGATCCGAAACCGGGGCGCAGAGGGCGGTGAAGCGCCCGAACTCCCGCCGCTCCGTCTCTCCGCGGCGAAGGCAGGTCTCCCGGCTCTTGCCGGTCAGCCGGTCCGGGCAGGGCAGGTCCCACACGCAGTTCACCAATGTCAGCTTCCGGACGGGCGGCAGTTCCCCAAGGCAGCCGTTGTAACAGGCCAGGATGTGTTTGAACATCTGGCAGGCGTCGTATTGGGTCAGCAGCGGCGGATGGACGTTTTTGCTGTCAGGCTCCGGCCCGCAGAGGGCGCGGGCGATGGGGATCAGGCGCTCCGCCGCCTCTGGGTGGCTGTAATTCTCCCGGTGGAAATAGGCGTCTTTCAGCCCGCCGGGCCGGCCGAACAGCCACTCGGTCATCTTCATCTCGCACAGGACCGCCTCCCGGGCCTCCGCGTTGTAGAGAAGGGCGTCCAGATTGGCCTTCCTGGAGCTGCTTTTCAGGGTGGACAGCTTGGCCTCGAAGGTCACCTCATACCGCCCCGCGCCGAACCAGGGGTTGGGACGGACGTTCACCGGGCCGTTTCCCAGCAGGTTGTAGGTCATGGCGGAGGAGGAGTGGAGGGCGCGCATTTTGCCCCCCAGCTCGCCGCCGTCGCCGGACCGGTAGGCGTCCCTGGTACGCTGCGACATCGGGGGATACAGATTGTCCTCCTGCCGGGCCAGGTAGAATTGCCGGGGAGAGCCGCCGGGGCCGGACTCCGCCGATTTGTATCGGACCTCTTTGGCGGCGGCGCTGTTGAATTGATCTTTCAGCAGGGACAGAAGCTCATAGGAAAACCGGTCCATCTGTTTTGTGCCCCTTTCCGCCGGACAGGATACCGCGCGGGACGGGGCATTTCCGTTCCATCTCGCGCCGCCGGCCTATCTGCCCAGCCTGTCCTTCCGCATGGTCAGCGAGATGCGCTTCTTTCGCTCGTCCACCTCTTTGACCCACACGGTGACCACGTCGCCCACGCTCAGTACCTCCGACGGGTGCCTGATGTACCGGTCGGCGATCTGGCTGATGTGGACCAGCCCGTCCTGGTGGACGCCGATGTCCACGAAGGCCCCGAAGTCGATGACGTTGCGCACCGTGCCCTTCAGCTCCATGCCCGGCTTCAGGTCCTTGATCTCCATCACGTCGGTGCGGAGCACCGGCGCGGGCAGCTCGTCCCGGGGGTCCCGGCCAGGCTTCATCAGCTCGGCGCACACGTCCAGCAGGGTGGGCACGCCCACGCCGCACTCGGCGGCGGCCTTCTCCCGGCCGTAGGAGGCCACGAACTTGTCCAGACCGGCCATCTTGCCCGCCTTCACGTCGGCGGCGGTGTGGCCGGACAGGGCCAGCAGCTTCTCCGCCGCGCCGTAGCTCTCCGGGTGGACGGCGGTGTTGTCCAGGGGCGACTTGCTCTCGGGCACCCGCAGGAAGCCGGCGGACTGCTCAAATGCCTTGGGGCCCAGCTTGGGCACCTTGAGGAGCTGCCGCCGGGTGGTGAAGGGGCCGTTCTCCTCCCGGTACTTCACGATGTTTTTGGCGGTGGTGCCGTTGAGCCCGGCCACCCGGGTCAGCAGGGGGGCGGAGGCGGTGTTCACGTCCACCCCCACCGCGTTGACGCAGTCCTCCACCACGCCGTCCAGGGCCTCGCCCAGCCTCGCCTGGGGCATGTCGTGCTGGTACTGGCCCACCCCGATGGCCTTGGGGTCGATCTTCACCAGCTCCGCCAGCGGGTCCTGCAAGCGCCGGGCGATGGACACGGCGGAGCGGAGATTCACGTCGAACTCCGGGAACTCCTCGGCGGCCAGCTTGGAGGCGGAGTACACCGACGCCCCCGCCTCGCTGACGATGGCGTAGCTGACGCCGCCCCCCACTTTTTTCAGCAGCTCCACCGTCATCTGCTCGGTCTCCCGGCTGGCGGTGCCGTTGCCGATGGCGATATGGGCCACCTTGTGCTTTTTGATGAGGGCGGCCAGCTTGACGATGGCCTCGCTTTTGCCCCGCTCCCCGTGGGTGGGGTAGACCACCGTGGTGTCCAGCACCTTGCCAGTGGGGTCCACCACCGCCACCTTACAGCCCATGCGGTAGCCGGGGTCCAGGCCCATGGTGACGAACCCCTTCACCGGCGGCTGCATGAGCAGCGGCTTTAAATTCAGGGCAAACTGGCCGATGGCTCCCTCGTTGGCCTTGTCGGTGAGATCCGAGCGGACTTCCCGCTCCAGGGAGGGGGCGATGAGCCGGTCGTAGGCATCCTCGGCGGCGGCCTTCACGAAGTCCAGCGCCGCCCGGCCGGGGACCACCATCCGCCGGAGGGCCACCAGGGCGGCCTCCCGGTCCATCTCCACCGACGCCTTCAAAATTTCCTCCCGCTCCCCCCGGTTGACGGCCAGCACCTGATGGCCCTGGACCCGGCTCACCGGGGCGGAGAAGTCGTAGTAGAGGCGGTATACGCTGTCCTCCGGCTCCCTGGCGGCGGCGCGGGACACCAGCATGGCCTTCTGCTGCCAGAGGGCCCGCAGGCGCTTCCGCACGTCCGCATCGTCGGAGATGGCCTCGGCGATGATGTCCGACGCGCCGGCCAGGGCGTCCTCCGCCGTCTCTACCTCCTTCTCCGGGTCGATGTAGGCGGCGGCCAGGCGCTCCGGCGTGTCCGCCAGCGTCCCCATGGCAAAGAGGGCGTCCGCCAGGGGCTCCAGCCCCTTTTCCCGGGCAATCGTGGCCCTGGTGCGGCGCTTCTGCTTGTAGGGCCGGTACAGGTCCTCCACCTCCGCCAGGGTCTCGGCGGCGTCGATGGCGGCGGCCAGCTCCTCCGTCAGCTTGCCCTGGTTCTCGATGGAGCCCTTTACCTCGTCCCGGCGGGCCTGTAAATTCCGCAGATATTGCAGCCGGTCCGCCAGCTGGCGGATCAGCTGGTCGTCCATGGCCCCGTGCATCTCCTTGCGGTAGCGGGCGATGAAGGGGACGGTGTTGCCCTCGTCCAGGAGGGCCACCACGTTCTCGATGTGCTGGATGGGCCGGTCAAGCTCTTTGGCCAGCCGCTGGATGATGGCGTCCATAAGGTTCTCCTTTGGTTGAAAAGTTTCCCTGATTATATCATAGCGAGGAGAAAAAGGCAAAGGAAAAGAGACGCGCTGGGCGCGTCTCAGTCTGTCAAAAAAGTCATTTCGCAGTTTAAAATTTGCACCAAAAAGTTGCTCAACCAAACAATAGTAACCTCGTGTCACAACTTTGGCAAAAGGTTTTCATCCCCCCAAAGCACTTTATCGACAAGCTGAGACGCGCTGGGCGCGTCTCTTTTTCATGGATTTCTGGGCGGCTCTTTGCACTACGCCCGCCGGAGCGCCGTGGAGCTTTTGACGATCATAAACAGCGAAATACCTGTGATGACCAAAAACGAACCGCCGCCAACCCATTTGCCCATGGCCGCCCGGAACGCCTCGTCGTCGCCGAAGGCCGGAATCATGGCGGATTGCAGGGAGTAGACAGAGATGACCGCCGCAGTCAGTTTGAGCGCTTTGCTGGCCGAGAGGATCGGGTCGTCGTATCTGCGGCAGACGACGACGTTCCGTACGGCGCTGATGACCGCGTAGAAGGTATAGGCGGCCACGGCATAGATCAGGTAGCCAGGATAGGTGATGATATGGCCGGAGTAGATGGTCATGCAAAAGATACCGAACAGGGCGATGGTCAGAAACAGCATCAGGACGGCGGTGCGCCGGTAGCGCTTCCATTTGCCCGCGCGGTCGCCTTGTTTGTATCCACGCATCAGGTTGAACCGGAGAAGGCTGAGCATGATATAGTAAAACGCCAGCGTACCCAGCCAGGGGGAGCGGAGCGTCACGCCGCCCACCGCGTTGAGGCAGGCGTAGCCGCAGCTGACCGCGAGACTGACGTACAGGAGGGCCCTGTCCCGGATGCGAGCATCCTTCCGAAGCGCGGCGGCGGCCTCTTTCAGCCCCTCGCCCATCATACCGGCTGTTCCTCCGTTTGCGCGGCAAAACGGGACAGCTGGGCCTCCGCCCCGTCAGGCAGGATGCACTGCATACAGAGCCCGATGATCCGGTCCACGGGCATACGGCAGTCGTCCTTGATCCACTCCGCGACGATGGCCATAAAGCCCGAGAGATAAAAGCGGATGATATAGGGCTTGTCCTCCTCCCGGAAGCGGAACCGGCCCAGCACCGGGGAGAAGATGTTTTGAAACAGCGAGTGGAAGGTGGTTTCTGTATTCAGCGCCGCCGGATGGGACAGCGCCACCTTTATCAGCCGCCGATTCTCCTTCACAAACTCAAAATAGGGCCGCAGATAGTCCGGCGTGATGAAAATAAGCTCATTCAGATCCGCCGACGACAGCCGTTTCGACATATCCGCGTACTCTTTGCCGTACCGGTCAAAGCACTTCCGGTTGGTGTACTCGGCGCACTCGTTCAGCAGGTCGGCCATAGTCTCGTAGTGCAGATAGAAGGTGGAGCGGTTGACCCCGGCCCTCTGGCAGATTTCTTTGACCGTGATGTATTCAAAACTCTTTTTTTCCAGCAGCTCAATCAAAGCCTCGTCCATCCGGACGGCGGTGTTGAAATATCTGCTCTCCGATCGGTTCAACCGCTCCGCCCCCTTTCGCCCCGCGGGCCTTACTCTCCGTCGCCGGTGATCTCCCCGGCGAGTCGCATGATGTCGCCCGCGTACTTGTCCTTGCTCCGCTGCAAAATCCGCCGGTAGATGGGGTAATTCACCCCCATCCCCACAAAGCCGATGACGCCGATGACGATGCCCAGCACCATAAGGGCTGCGCCTCCGTTGCCGATGACGTTCATGGACAGACACATTCCGATCCCCGCGATCAGCGCGGAGATGATTCCAAATGTATAGGTGAAGATTTGGGCCGGAAGTTTGGCTTTTCTGTCCAGCTTTTTCAACGCCACAACTTTGGAAGCGCTCTTTTGAGAGTACTCGTTGGCGATGGCCTCGGCGTAGATTCTGTCGGTGTTCATGTGACATTACCTCCTGTCGTTTTGGTAATGTCAGAATACCAAACGCTCCACGCAAACGGAACGACACGGCGGCCTCTTTGTGTCGGATTAAAAACGTTTATAAAAAACCAGTGAGGCGTCTAACAGAAGACGCCTCACCCGGCCGGTTTACAGGGACAAGATGAATTGCAGCGCCGTGCGGGGCGTCTGGGCCCCGTGGAGCCGCTCCCAGGCCACGGCCAGCCGGTGGAGCTCCTCTTGGGGCAGATCCACCCCGTTCCGGCGGGCCAGCATGTCCACCACGTCCAGGTACTCCCCCTTGCTCAGCCCCTGGAACAGCACCCGCAGGCCGAATCGGTCGGCCAGGGAGGTCTTCTCCCGGATGGTCTCGGAGCGGTCCATCTCGTCCCCGGCCCGCTCGGAGATGGTCTGGCGCACCAGGTGGCGGCGGTTGGAGGTGGCGTAGATGGCCACATTCCGGGGCCGGCGCTCCAGCCCGCCCTCCAGGATGGTCTTGAGCACCGAATAGGTGGCGTCGTCCCGGTCAAAGGCCAGGTCATCGATGAAGATGATGAACTTTTCCGGCCGGCCGTCCAGTTTTCGGATGAGGGCGGGCAGGCCGCCCAGGTCCTCCTTGTCCGCCTCGATGACGCGCAGGCTCCCCATGTCGGGGCGGGCCAGCAGGCTCTTCACGGTGGCCGATTTGCCGGTGCCGCTCTCCCCGTAGAGCAGCACGTTGTTCACATACCTGCCTGCCAGCAGCTGCTGGGTGTTGCGGATCACCTGCTCCCGCTGGCGGTCATACCCCAGCAGTTCCTCGGCGGAGGGGCAGTCCGGGCGGGCCACGGGGACCAGCTCCCCGCTCTCCCAGACGAAGGCCCGGAACCGGCGGAAGAGGCCCGTGCCCTCCCGATAGGAGGCGGTGCAGTCCTCAAAACTGGGATGCCACCCCACCCGCCACCGGGGCAGGCCGGTGAGCACCCCCTGATAGTCGCTGTCCAGAAGCTCGTTCAGCCGGGCGATCCACTTGTCGCAGTCCACGTTGGCCAGCAGATCGAAGGTGGTCATATCCCGCCGGGCGGCCTGTTCCAGGGCCGGGTCCCGGCCCCCGCGCTCCACCAGCCGGGGATAGGGCCCCTCCGACCGGGAGAGGGCCTCCCCCAGCCAGACCCCCAGCCCGTCGAACCCCTCGGCGTGGAGACGGTAGAACAGGTCGGTATAGGCCCCCAGGCCGCCCAGGCCGTCCTCGTACACCGCGCAGCGGGTCAGCCGGACGGCGGCCTCCATCACCGGCGTGTCCATGATGTCCTTATAGGCGCTCACGCCCTGCAGGGCGGCAAACAGCGTTTTGAAGTTCACGGCGCTCACCTCGAGTCGTTGATGGAGCCATTTTACCAGAGGCCGGGGATTTTTACAATATCTATTTGCGGAGCCGCAATTTTATCTTTCTATTTTCGATAAAGTATGATACAATAAATTCAATTTTTACAGCCCGGAGGCGGTTTCCATGGAACTGAATGAAAAGACCCTCACCAGCAGGCTGGTGTACGACGGCGGCCTGCTGAAGGTATACTACGACACGGTGAAGCTCATCAACGGCAGGACCTCCTGGCGGGAGGTCATCCGTCACCCCGGCGCGGTGGTGATGGTCCCCGTGGACGACGAGGGGAACGTCTATCTGGAGCGGCAGTTCCGCTATCCCTATGATCGGGTGATCATCGAGGTGCCCGCCGGCAAGCTGGAGTGGGGGGAGGACCCCGACGACGCCTGCAGGCGGGAGCTGAAGGAGGAGATCGGCGCCGAGGCCGCCCGGTGGGACAGGGTGGGGGAGATGCTGCCCACCCCCGGCTACTGCGACGAACTCCAGCACGTCTATCTGGCCCGGGGGCTCACCTTCGGGGACAGGCATCTGGACGAGGACGAGTTTCTGGAGATTTTCAAAGTGCCCTTTGACGAGGCGCTGGACATGGCCGCCGACGGGCGGATCCAGGACTGCAAGACCATCGCCGCCCTCTATCGGGCGGCCCGGCTCATGAGGAGGGAACAGGATGGCTAAAAAGATCCTGATTGTGGAGGACGAGCGCAACATCGTGGACATCCTGGCCTTCAACCTGGCCAGGGACGGGTACAGCACCCTGGAGGCCCTGGACGGGGCCATGGGGCTGAAGCTGGCCCTGGAGAACGACCCCGACCTGATCCTGCTGGACCTTATGCTGCCCAGGATGGACGGCTTCGAGGTCTGCCGCCGTATCCGGGAGGCGGGGAAGGCCACCCCCATCATCATGCTCACCGCCCGGGAGGAGGAGACCGACAAGGTCCTGGGCCTGGAGCTGGGGGCGGACGACTATATCACCAAGCCCTTTTCCATGCGGGAGCTGCTGGCCCGGGTGAAGAGCAACATCCGCCGCACCGAGATGCTCGTCCGGCCCCCGGAGGAGGCCCCCGGCCAGCTGGAGCTGGGCCGCCTGCGCATCGACCCGGACGCCATGATGGTGTACAAGGACGGGGCGCCCCTGGATCTGACCCAGCGGGAGTATGAGCTGGTGCGGGTGCTGTCCTCCAGGCCGGGGCAGGTGTTCTCCCGGGAAATGCTGATGGAAAAGGTCTGGAACTACGAGGGCTATGTGGGCGACGTCCGGGCGGTGGACGTGGCCATCCGCCGCCTTCGGGAGAAGCTGGAAGACGATCCCGCCTCCCCCGAGTTCATCCTCACCCGGCGGGGGCTGGGCTACGCCTTCCGGCGCACCGAGGAGATGTGATTCAAGAAGGGAGGCGCCCCCATGCGCCGCAGCCTGCATTTGAAGCTGATGCTCGTCATGGTGCTGCTCATCGTGTCGCTGATGGTGGTGGTGGGCGTGTTCCTGATGAACTCGGTGACCCGCTACTATATCGACGATTTCTATGAGCAGATCGCCGCCGCCTTCGGCCAGGACAACGTGGACTTTGTCCGGAACCTCCAGAACGCCGCCGACGGCGAGACCGACGGCACCGCCATGGTGGAGGAGGTGCTCCACGCCTATGAGGGCGTGCTGGGCGTGGACGGCCGCAACCGCAACTACTATGTGCTGGACGGCGGTACCGGCCGGTACCTGGCCGGCTCCTCCCCCGAGCCGGAGGGGGGCCTGACCATCACCCCCAACATCACCACCGCCCTTTTGGGCCGGCCGGGGTTCGACAGCAGCGCCGCCGCCGACTACATGGACGCCGCCATCCCCATCACCCGGGGCGGGGAGGACTATATTGTCTACATCCTGGACAACCGGGAGACCGCCCAGGCCCTGAACAGCGAGATGTTCACCCTCATCATCGAGGCGCTGGTGCTGGGCCTCATCATCTCGGTGCTGCTGTCCTTCCTGCTGTCCAAGACCATGGTGGCCCCCCTCCAGCGCCTGAACGACGCCATCGAGGACGTGGCCGAGGGGGATTTCTCCCGGGAACTGGAGGTCACCAGCAGCGACGAGATCGGCCAGCTCACCGAGAGCTTCAACGCCATGGCCGGCCAGCTGGAGGCCACCATCGCCGCGGTAGAGAACGAGCGCAACAAGCTGGACACCCTGTTCCTCCACATGGCCGACGGCGTGGTGGCCTTTGACCGGGAGGAGCGGGTCATCCACTTCAACCCCGCCGCCGCCGAGCTGCTGGGCAGGGAGTTCGCCGCCGGGGACAGCTACGAGTCCCTGTTCGGGGACCTGTTCCCCTTCGACCAGGTGGAGGGCGCGGCCAGCCACCTGGCGGCCGAGCGCACTGTGGACGGCCGCTATCTGGAGCTGCTCCTGGCCCCCTTCGCCCGGGCCAACCAGGGCGGCGTGCTGGTGCTCATCCACGACGTGACCGCCCAGCGGGCCGCCGAGCAGACCCGGAAGGACTTTGTGGCCAACGTGTCCCACGAGCTGCGCACCCCCCTGACCAACATCACGAGCTACGCCGAGACCCTGGCCGACGGGGTGGGGGATCTGCCCCCGGAGATGGAGCGGCGGTTCCTCGGGGTCATCCTCAACGAGTCCGACCGGATGATCCACATCCTCCAGGATCTGCTCACCCTGTCCCGGTTCGACTCGGGCCGCAGCGAGCTCCGCCTGACCCGGTTCCCCTTCGGCCAGGCGGTGGACGACACCTATCAGGCCATCCGACTGGAGGCCCGGAACCACGCCCATGAGCTGATCCTGGAGCTGCCCCCCGACCTGCCCGAGGTGATCGCCGACCGGGAGCGGGTGGTCCAGGTGATGATGAACATCCTGTCCAACTCCATCAAGTACACCCCCAACGGGGGCCGCATCGTCATCTCCGCCGGACAGGAGGGGGACAAGGTGTGGATGCAGGTGGACGACAACGGCATCGGCATTCCCGAGGCCGACCGGGAGCACATCTTCGAGCGGTTCTACCGGGTGGACAAGGCCCGCTCCCGCCAGTCCGGCGGCACCGGGCTGGGGCTGTCCATCGCCCGGGAGATCATGCTCCAGCACGAGGGCGCCCTCTACCTGGTGGACAAGGAGGGCCCCGGCCTCGCCGTGCGGATGGAACTGCCTGTGGGCGGCCCCAGGAGGCCTGAACGCCATGAAGAATGCTGAGCGCTGGATCGAGCGGGGCAAGACCCTGCTCATCGTCCTGCTGACCCTGTCCGCCTGCTGGCTGCTGGCTGCCCTGACCTGGGGGGAGCACGGCTTCGCGGCCGGCCCGTCCCGGCAGCCCGCCCCCGGCGGCGGTGGGGGCGTCACCCTGACCGCGGCCACCATGCCCGCCTCTCTGGTGATCACCGGGCCGGAGGGGCGGTACGGCGTCCAGTATGACCAGGGCCGGGTGGACGAGTTCTTCGCCCGGCTGAGCCCCCTGGTGGGGGACGGGCTGGCCTCCGCCGGGACGCCTGTCCCGCTCCGGGAGGAGGAGTGGAGGCGCTGCCTGTCGGACACGGGGGCCTATTTCGATTTCGCCGGGGAGATCCCCCTGTCCGCCCTGTGTGGCTGGTTCAGTGCGGACGGCGTCTGCCCCCTGGAGGGTTCCGCCCGCCGCCTGCTGCTGTGCGCCGGTGAGGGGGATCAGGTCCTGCTCTGCTGGCAGGACGCGGAGGACGGCGGGTTTTACTCCTGCCCCACCGATCTGACCCAATCCCTCCACCTGGACCCCGTTCTCGGGGACTACCGGCCCAACGGCGCCTACTTCGCCTATGAGGACGAGACCCTGGCCGGCCTGGTCCAACCCTATACCCTGGTCACAGAGGAGATCCGGGACGGGACGGTATACGCCGCCGCCGACCCGCTGAACTCCGACACCACCGCCGCGCTGCTGTCCGCCCTGTCGTTCAGCGACCAGAACTATACCCGGACCAGCGGCGGCGCCGCCTATGTGGACGGCGGCGATCGGCTGGAGATCGAGGACGGCGGCGATGTGGTCTACCGGGCGTCCAGGGGGGACAAATACCCGGCGGGCGCCGGCGCCGGGGAGGCCATCGAGGCCGCCCGGACCCTGGTGGCGGGCACCGCCGGGGCCCTCTGCGGGGATGCGGAGCTGTACCTGATCTCCGCCGGACAGACGGAGGACGGCTTCGAGGTGCGGTTCGGCTACCGCCTGGACGGGAGCGCCGTCCGGCTCCACGGGGAGGGCTGGTGCGCCCGGTTCCGCATCCGGGATGGGTATATCACCGAATTTGTCCTGCGCCTGCGCAGCTACACCGCCACCGGGGAGACCGCCCTGCTGCTGCCCATCGAGCAGGCCGCCGCCATGCTGCCGGAGCTGACGCCGGAGCGGCCGGAACTGGCCATCCTCTATCTGGACGGCGGGGCCGCCCAGGTCTCCCCCCAGTGGGTGGCGGGATGACTGCCGCGCGGAAAGGAGGCCGTCCGCCGTGGAATGGCGAAAAGTGAAGAACATCATCATTCTGCTGCTCCTGCTGGTGAACGGCTCTCTGCTGGCGTTGATGTGGGGGCGGCGGAGCGAGGCCGTGCGCTATGACCGGTCGGCCCTGACCCAGGCGGTGGAGGCGCTGAACAACAACGGCATCCGGACGGAACTGTCTGACCTGACGGCGGCGGAGGGCCTGGCCCCCGTAGACCTGGAGCGGGACGCCGCCCGGGAGGAGAAGCTGGCCAACGCCCTGCTGGGCGGGAACGCCGCCGGGGACAACCGGGGCGGCGGGCTGTACCTCTACCGGACGGAGGCCGGAGAGGTCTCCTTCCGGGCGGGGGGCGAGTTTTCCGCCCGGCTGGAGGACGATCCCCGCTGGTATACCGACGATCCCGCCGCCCACGCCGCGTCCCTGCTGAAGCGGATGGAGGTGGAGGGGGAGCGGACCGCCCTGGAGGAGACGGAGGACGGCGCCCTGGTCACCTTCCGGCAGGTGTGGGAAGGGGCGCCGCTGTTCTCCTGCGCCGTCACCTTCACCTACCGGGAGGGGCGGCTCCAGACCATCGGCGGCGTGCTCCTGGTCTCCGACGCGGCGACCCGGGAGAGCGGGACGGTCCTCACCCTGCCCACCGCGCTCATGCGGTTCCTGGACGGTGTGCGGGAGCGGGGGGACGTGTGCTCCGCCCTCCGGTCCATGGCGGCGGGGTATCGCTCCAGCCAGACGGCCTCCGGCGTCACCCGGCTGACCCCCTGCTGGCGCGTCGCCACCAACACCGCCGACTACTATCTGGACGCCGCCACCGGCGCTCTGGAGCGGATCGCGGAAGGATAATAGACAACCCCTCTTTCATAGGATAGCTTATCCGTGAAAGGGGGGATTGCCATGCCCGCCGTTTTGGCCGGGACGCTGCTGCTCACCGCCACCGGGCTGTTTTCCCAGGTGGTGGGCTTCCTCTACCGCATGGCCCTGTCCCGGCTCATCGGGGCGGAGACCATGGGGCTGTATCAGCTGGTGATGCCCGTCTACTCCGTGTTCATGTCGGTGACCGCCGTGGGGCTGACGGTGGCGGTGTCCACCCAGTCCGCCCGGTATCACGCCCTGGGGGACAGCGGCGCGGTGAAGGCGGTGCTGAAGCGGGCGCTGGGCTGCTTCTTCCTGCTGGCCCTGCCGCTGGGGGGACTGGTGCTGCTGCTGTCCGACCCCATCTCCGTGTACATCCTGGGGGACGCCCGCACCCGGCTGGGGGTGGCCCTGCTGGTGCCCTGTATGCTCCTCACCGGGGTGGAGAACCTCCACAAGCACTGCTTTTACGGCATCGGCCTGGTGCGGCCTCCCGCCGCCGTGGAGACCGCCGAGCAGCTCATCCGGGCGGGGGCCGTCCTGCTGCTTCTGCTGCTGATCTTCCCCCGGACGGCGGAGCAGACGGTGGGGATCATCGTGCTGGGGATGGTGCTGTGCGAAGTGTTCTCCGCCCTGGCCCTGACCCTGCTGTTCCGCCGCCACTGGAGAGAAAACCCGCCGGGAGAGACGGAGGCCGTTTTCTCCCGGCGGAAGCTGTATTCCATCGCCCTGCCGGTGGGGGCTACCTCCCTGCTGGGGACCCTGCTGGGGTCCGCCAACGCGGTGCTCATCCCGGCAAAGCTGGTGGAGGGGGGCATGGCCCTCAGCGACGCCATGGCCGAGTTCGGGGTGCTCTCCGGCATGACCCTGCCCCTGCTGAATCTGCCCACCGGGTTCATCGGGGCGCTGTGCCTGGTGATGGTGCCCGACCTGGCCCGCCGCACCGCCCGGGGGGACCGGAGGGCCGCCGGAGGGTTCCTGGACCGGGTGATGTCGGCCACCTCTCTGCTGACCGCCCCCTGCATGGCGCTGCTGGCCGTCATCGGCCCCGCCCTGGGCCGGGCCATGTTCGGGGACGAGCGGGTGGGAGGCTTCATCCTGCCCTTGGCGGCGGGGACGCTGCTGAACTGCTATCAGTCCGTCCTCTCCGGGGCGCTGAACGGCCTGGGCCTCCAGGGGCGGTCCGCCCGCAACGCCATCCTCAGCGACGTGGTGCAGCTGGGGTTCACCTGCTTCACGGTGACCCGGTGGGGCCTGGCCGGGTTTGCCGCCGGGTTTCTCCTGTCCGGGCTGGCGGGGGCGGGACTGAATTTGGTCTCCGTCCTCCGGGCGGCGGGGCTGCGGCCGAAGGTGTTCCGCTGGTTTGTCCGGCCCCTGCTGGCGGCGGGCTTCATGGGGGCCTGGTGCCGGCTGTTTTTCAACATCCTGCTGGACTCCGCCCTGGGGGAACTGACCGCCGCCGCCATCTGCGCCGTGCTGGGCGCGATCCTGTATTCGGCGGCCCTGCTGGCCCAGGGGCTGTCGGTGACCGACCTGGCGCGCAAATTGAAGCGGGCCATTTAGATTTAAAGAAAATCCCCCGTCAGCCCTTCGGGCTGCCACCCCCTTTTGCGAAAGGGGGCTTGGTGCATAATACGCACCGCGTTACGGAGTTCGTACCAGGCTCCCTTCGCAAAGGGAGCTGTCGCCGCCGCAGGCGGTGACTGAAGGTTTTCTCTTGAATTGTTGCAAAGGAGCCCTGCCATGCTTCCGAAAATTCTGATCTCCACCGGCGGGGGAGACCCCGCCAACTATTTGAACGCCGTCCGGGCGGCGGGAGGAGAGGCGGCCGCCGCCTACCTGCCCGCGCCCGACCTGTCCTTTGACGGGCTGCTGCTGGCGGGGGGCGGCGACATGGAGCCGTCCCGGTTCGGCCAGCCAGACCGGGGGTCCCGGGATGTCGACCCCGCCCGGGACCGGGCGGAGCTGGCTCTGCTGGACGCCTTTCTGGGTGCGGGGAGACCGGTCCTCGCCGTCTGCCGGGGGCACCAGGTGGTGAACGTGTGGGCCGGGGGCGATCTCATCCAGGACCTGGGCCGCCTGGTCCCGGACCATCAGCGGGAGGGGGACGCCGTCCACCCCGTCCAGGCGGAGGAGGGGACCCTGCTCTACCGGCTGTATGGCCCTCGGTTCCCGGTGAACAGCAATCACCACCAGGGAGTGGGCCGGCCGGGCCGGGGGCTGTACGCCTCCGCCCGCTCGCCTGACGGGGTGATCGAGGGACTGGAGCATGAGTCCCTGCCGCTGATCTCCGTCCAGTTCCACCCGGAGCGGATGACCGGGCGCCTGTCCCGGCCGGACACGGTGGACGGAGGCGCCCTCTTCCGGGAGTTTCTGCGGCTGTGCGCGGCGGCCGCCGGGGGATGAAACGGGACCCGGTCCTGTACAGGATCGGGTCCCGTTATCGTTGTCGCTTTAGCATGAATAAACCCCTGGTTCTACCAGGGGTGGGAAAAAAGCCTTGGCAAATAAAACCCCCATGG
>CANRFU010000033.1 GCA_947629975.1 uncultured Oscillospiraceae bacterium
CCATGTTCACCAAGGAGTTCAACGAGCGCACCAAGAAGGACATGGGCCTCATCATCCCCGTGGTCATCACCGTGTACTCCGACCGCTCCTTCACCTTCATCACCAAGACGCCCCCCGCCGCCGTCCTCATCAAGAAGGCCTGCAGCATCGAGTCCGGCTCCGGCGTCCCCAACAAGACCAAGGTGGCCAAGATCAGCAAGGCCGATGTGCAGAAGATCGCCGAGACCAAGATGCCCGACCTGAACGCCGGCAGCCTGGAGGCCGCCATGAGCATGATCGCCGGCACCGCCCGCTCCATGGGCGTTGTGGTGGAAGAGTAAGGGAAGGAGGAACGAGATATGGCTTTCAAGGGTAAAAAGTATGTGGACAGCGCCAAGCAGATCGACCGCTCCATGCAGTATGACGTGGCCGACGCCATGGCCCTGGTCATCAAGACCGCTACCGCCAAGTTCGACGAGACCGTGGAGCTCCACGTGAAGCTGGGCGTCGACTCCCGTCACGCCGACCAGCAGGTCCGCGGCGCCATCGTCCTTCCCCACGGCACCGGCAAGACCCGCAAGGTGCTGGTCTTCGCCAAGGACGCCAAGGTCCAGGAGGCGCTGGACGCCGGCGCCGACTATGCCGGCGGCATGGAGCTGGTGGAGAAGATCCAGAAGGAGAACTGGTTCGACTTCGACGTGGTGGTCGCCACCCCCGATATGATGGGCACCGTGGGCCGCCTCGGTAAGCTGCTGGGCCCCAAGGGCCTGATGCCCTCCCCCAAGGCCGGCACCGTCACCCCCAACGTGACCCAGGCCGTCAAGGAGATCAAAGCCGGTAAAGTGGAGTACCGTCTGGACAAGACCAACATCATCCACTGCCCCATCGGCAAGGTGTCCTTCGGCCCCGAGAAGCTGAGCGAGAACCTGAACGCCCTCATGGGCGCCATCGTCAAGGCCAAGCCCGCCGCCGCCAAGGGCCAGTACGTCCGCTCCTGCGTGGCCGCCGCCACCATGGGCCCCGGCGTGAAGGTCAACACCGCCAAGTTCGCCTGAACCGTATATTTGCCTCCGGGGAGGGGTTGACAATCTCCCCGGAGGCTGATATAATCCCCTATGCGTTCAAAGACAGCAGGTGCATACGTGCGTAAATCCTGCCGAGACCGCGGCTTAGATACGAGTTGCTGTGCCGCGCTCTTTTCTTGAGACGCGGCACTTTATTATTCCGGAGGTGAATCCAAACAATGCCTAACGCAAAGGTTCTCAGTGAGAAGCAGGCCATCGTGGCCGCTCTGACCGACGATCTGAAGGCCGCCTCTTCCGGCGTGCTGGTGGATTACCGGGGCATCACCGTGGCCGAGGACACCGCCCTGCGCAAGGAGCTTCGGGAGGCCGGCGTGCAGTACTCCGTGGTGAAGAACACCCTGCTCCGCCGGGCCCTGGACAGCCTGGATATGGCCGAGCTGGACGGCGTGCTGAACGGCAGCACTTCCCTGGCCGTCTCCAAGGGCGACCCCATCGCCCCCATGCGCATCGTCAACAAGTACGCCAAGCAGATGGGCGACCGGTTCAACATCAAGGCCGGCTTTATGGACGGCAAGGTCCTGCCCCTGGACGACGTGCTGGCCCTGTCCGAGCTGCCCTCCAAGGAGGCGTTGCTGGGCCAGGTCCTGGGCATGCTGCTCATGCCCATCACCAGTCTGGCCGCCGTCACCCAGGCCATCGTCGACAAACAGACCGCCCCCGCCGAGGAGGCCCCCGCCGCCGAATGAGCGGCGCCACACCCACAAACATAACGACAAACAGGAGGTCAAATTATTATGGCAAGCGAAAAGATCAACGCTCTGGTCGAAGAGTATAAGAGCCTTACCGTTCTGGAGCTCAGCGAGCTCGTCAAGGCCCTGGAGGAAGAGTTCGGCGTGTCCGCCGCCGCTATGGCCGCCCCCGCCGCCGGCGCCGCCGCCGCTCCCGCCGAGGAGGAGAAGACCGAGTTCGACGTGGTCCTGGCCGGCTTCGACGCCGCTTCCAAGATCAAGGTCATCAAGGTCGTCCGCGAGATCACCGGCCAGGGCCTGGCCGAGGCCAAGGCCACGGTCGAGGGCGCTCCCAAGACCCTGAAGGAGGCCGTCTCCAAGGACGAGGCCGAGGAACTGAAGAAGAAGATCGAAGAGGCCGGCGGCAAGGTGGAGCTGAAGTGATCCCCCTTCCAGCGCAAAAAGAGGACCCGTGGAGCGATCCACGGGTCCTTTTTTCGCGCCGCAGGGGCTCAGGCCTTTTCGAAGGCGTCCTTGCCCAGGCCGCAGACGGGGCAGACCCAGTCGTCGGGCAGCTGGTCGAAGGGGGTGCCAGGGGCGACGCCGTTGTCGGGATCGCCCACCGCCGGGTCGTACTCATAGCCGCAGGGGCAGACATATTTATCCATGCTGAGGACCTCCTGTGTCAGAATACGATCATTATACCCGGCATGGGCCCCGCTGTCAACCTTCCGGCGGCCGCTTGACCTCCAGATAGTATTCCTCCTCCGTCAAGGGCACGGTCCTGATGCCGCCCGCGAGATCGAATCCGTAGTTCTGCCGGACGATGACGATCTGCCCCCGGTCCTCCAGGGTGGCCGTCTGGGCGGCGCAGTTCAGGTTAGAGCCCAGGCGGGTGGTCAGGTCGTAGCCGCGGACCCCCTGATTTTCGGTGTGGGCGCAGTAGAAGTCGCAGCTGGCCGCCTTCCGCATGGACGCGGCCAGTTCCACGCTGCCCCCGGCGGGGATAGTGACCTCCGCCTCCAGCCAGAACACCCGGTTCTGGTCCAGCACCTCGTTCTCCTCCAGCTGGCCGGAGTCATACCGCTCCACGCTGCGCTCCGACAGGGGGCCGTCGGTGATGAGCCACACCTTGAACAGGCCGAAGAACATCTCAAAGTCCACGCCCGCCATGCGCTCGTCGTCCGCCCGATCCGCGAACAACTCCTGAGCCGTCTGGCGCAGCGCGTCCTCCAGGTCGGTCTCGCGCCGGGTGACAGTCACCCCGGCCTCGATGGTGGGGTCGTCGTCCCAGCCGCCGGTGACATAGCCCCGGGTGGTCAGGTCCCGGATGTCGTCCCCCACCACGATCAGGCGGCGGCAATCCTCGCCGAAGCCCGTTTCTCCGGGCTGGAGGATGGAGAACTCCCGCCCCATCATGCCGTTGTCCCGGTCATATTTGCCGCCGTTGAAGCCGGTGGACAGGACGGCGGTCCTGCTGTAATCCAGGGTGAACCACGCCCGGATGGTGGGGTTGGGGACGCCCGCCTCGTCATCCTCCGGCTCCCCCCAGGGGTCGGTGAACTCGTAGACGGTGGCCTTCATCCCGCTGAGATCGGGGTAATCCCCCAGGGCGTTTTGCAGATAGGTCCCGCCGGCCAGGGCGTCCCGGTAGTCCTCCCAGCTGTCGGGGTAGCGCAGGTTGACGCTGCCCTCCTTCGCCGGGGTGACCAGGTCGCCGCCCACGGCCCCCATGTAGCCGCCGACGTACCCTCCGCCGTACAGGGTGGTCTCCAGCGCCTCGCCGTCCACTGTGAGGGCGGGCCGGTACGTGTCCAGGGAGATCAGCCCGCCGGCGAAGGGGTAGAGGACGGTCAGGGTCTGGTTCTCATCGCCGGTATTGGTCAGGGTGTAGGCGTCCGTCACCAGGATGTCGCTGGAGGACCGCCAGAGCTCCAGCCGGTCGTCCCACACCTTCTCCCAGGGGGCGAAGTCCAGGGTGACGTTCCGCTCCGCCGTGACGGCGTCGTTCTCCTCCCGCAGGGTCAGGGGGAACACCGGCCCGGCGTAGCTCATAAAGGTGCTGGGGCCTTCCGCCGCCGGGTCCACGCCGGAGCCGCCGGTGTTGCCGCCGATGGGCAGGCCGGGGATCACGCCGGTGAGGATCCCCCCGCCCACGATGACCACCGCCAGGCAGGCCGCCAGGGCGGTCCACCGCAGCCAGTGGATCTTCTTCTTGGCCGGAATGTCCTCCCCGGCCTCGTCGATGTATTGCTCGTCGATGCCGCCCAACTGGGCCAGCAAGTTCAAACTCCGTTCGCTCATAGGATGACGCCCTCCTGTTCCAGGGCCCGCTTCAGGCCGCTCCGCAATCGGAACAGCCGCTGGGCCAGATTGTTGGGGGAGACGCCCCGGCGCTTGGCCAGCTCGTCCACCCGGTCCCCGTACCAGTACCGGCGGACGAACAGCACCCGGTCCTCCTTGGGCAGGGTCCCCAGCCACCTGTCGATGACGGCGGCGGTCTCCCGGCCCTGGGCCACCGCCTCCGCGCTGGGGGCGGCGGGCAGGCAGTCCTCCAGCTCGGCGGTGAGGGAAGATACCTCCCCGTCCCGGCGCTGGGCGGCGCGCTCCCGCCAGCGGTCGATGGCCAGGTTCCGCACGATCTTCCCCAGATAGGCCCGCAGGGAGCGGGGCCGCTGGGGCGGCACGGTGTCCCACACCCGGTGCAGGGCGTCGTTCAGGCACTCCTGGCCGTCCTCCACGCTGCCCAGCAGACGGGCGGCGACGGACTGGCAGGCCGCGCCGTATTTGTCCTGCAGCTCCGAGATGGCCTGGGAATCCCGCGACCAGAACAGTTCCACGATGGCGCTGTCCTCCATGGGCGCTCCTCCTTTCTTTACGTGCTGTGAAGGCCCTTCACCCAGAAAGACGGATTTTTCACCTCCATATTACGAAAAAAACCGGGCGGACGCAACATTTTTCCGGGCGGACCGCCCAACTCCTTCCTCCTCTGGACAAACCCTCCGGCCACCGCCGCGCATAAAACGGACAAACCTCCACATCCTTGAACCGAGAATGATTTCCAAGATCGGAGGTACTCCCATGAAAAAATACGCCGCCTGTCTGCTGGCGCTTGCCCTATTATGCCCCATCTCCGCCCAGAGCGTCCGGGCGGAGACGGCGGAGGCCGCCGCCCCGGTGGCCATCACCGCCCCCTCCGCCATCCTGATGGAGAAGACCACCGGCCGGGTGCTCTACGAGCAGGACGCCCACACGAAGTATGAGCCCGCCTCGGTGACCAAGGTGATGACCCTGCTGCTGGTGATGGAGGCCATCGACTCCGGCTCCCTGAAGTGGGACGACACGGTGACCGCCTCCGCCTACGCCTGTTCCATGGGCGGGTCCCAGATCTGGCTGAAAGAGAATGAGCAGATGTCCGTCCGGGACATGGTGAAGGCGGTGACGGTGGCCTCCGCCAACGACTGCGCCGTGGCCCTGGCCGAGCACCTGGCCGGCAGCGAGACCGCCTTTGTGGAGCGGATGAACGCCCGCGCCAAAGAGCTGGGCATGAACGACACCACCTTCAAAAACTGCACCGGCCTGCCCACCGAGGGGCATCTCACCTGCGCCTACGACATCGCACTCATGAGCCGGGAGCTGATTTTGAACCACCCGTCCATCCGGGAGTTCACCACCATCTGGATGGACACCCTGCGAAACGGCGCCTTCCAGCTGGCCAACACCAACAAGCTCATCTTCTACTACCAGGGGGCCACCGGCCTCAAGACCGGCTTTACCGACTCGGCCCTGTACTGCCTGTCCGCCACCGCCGAGCGGGACGGCATGGAACTCATCGCCGCCGTCATGCACGCCCCCACCTCCAACGACCGGTTCGAGAGCGCCAAGGCCCTGCTGAGCTACGGCTTCGCCAATTACGCCCTGACGCCGGTGTACCCGGAACAGCCCCTCCCGCCGGTGAAGGTGGAGCTGGGCCAGGCGGACACCGTCCAGCCGGTGGCGGCAAGGGACTGCTCCGTGCTGCTGGAGAAGGCCAAGGCCGGGGCGGTGACCACGGAGCTCTCCCTGGCGGACAGCGTGGAGGCCCCGGTGGAGCCAGGGCAGATCCTGGGCCGGCTGGAGGTGCTGGTGGACGGCGAAAAAGTGGACTCTATCGACCTGGTGGCCGCCGAGGGCGTGGAGCGGCTGTCCCTGTTCGGCATCTTCAGGCAGTTTTTGTCAGGGATGTTCCTGCGGGGCTGAAAAAACGCGCTTTTTGGGAGAAGCAGGGAAAACTTCCCGGGTTATTCACAAAACCTTCACAAAAGGTTTTTAAATTGTCCAACATTAGCCGTCTGAAGTCTGCTATGATGACATCGTCAGGAAGCAAACCAGACACCTTCTATCCTCCCTCTCTCTTTTCTCAAACGCGAACCCCTCCGGGAAACCGGAGGGGTTTTCGTTTGTCTGTCGGGCCTCCGGGCAAAAAAACACCGCCCCGAGGGGCGGTGAAGGCAGGCTCATGCGGCTCTGCGGCTCCTGCGGCTCAGGGCCCTCAGCAGCCAGACCCGGAACCTGCGGAAGTGGATGTTCTTGAATTCACTGAGACTCATGGGCGCTTCGGCCTCCTTTACGCCTCGGCAGGAAAACTGATGATCTTCTTCAAGATCCTGCCGATCTTGTGCAGAAGGCTCTCCTTCCGCTGGCAGGTGTTCTTATAAGCAAGCATATACATGGTACGATGATCCTCCATTTACGCGCGGGCCCGTCTCCCTCCGCGGCGAGGGACCGGCCCTGGTTGGTTCTTCCAGCCGGCAGTGTTCCACCGACCATGGCGCATTATAGCCTGCCGCCGGGGTATTTCATGAACAAAGGGTGAACGATTTGTGAACTATTTGTAAATAAGAATTTCGATTTGTGCGCTCTTTCAAAAAAGAAACAGGCCGCGGCCTGTCCGGTTTGAGAGATATGCCGAAAATACAAAAACTCCCTGTCCCGCTTTTTCGGGGGCAGGAAGTTTTTGCATTTTTCCATCTTTCTTCTTGCAAAATCACGCCAGGAGCCGGTCCAGATGGGCGGCCTTGAGGGCCTTGTACAGGGCCAGGCCGATGATAGGGGCGAACACCACCGCCACCACCCCGTTGAACAGAGAGGAGGGGATCTTCAGCGTCATGGCCGTCACCGCCGCCGGCAGGGTCAGCCCCTGCATCAGCAGGCCGTTGTAGACCACGTTCTTGCCCAGATAGATGGCGATATAGGCCACGGCGGCGCACAGGGTGGACACCGTCAGGGCGGGGTAGGTGTATCTGCCTTTGAAGCCCTTCCAGAACACCAGGCCGGACACCACGCCGTACAGCCCCTTGGTCACGAAGGTGATGACCAGCTCGGCGATCCGTCCGGGATCGGTCAGGTCGTACAGGAGGGAGCCCAGGCCGGAGGCCAGTCCGCCCCACCCCGGCCCCAGCAGGATGCCGGACAGGGCGCACATGACGTTGCCCAAGTGGAACCGCTGGTCGCCCAGGGGCCCCGCCGGGACCTTGACCTGGGCCCAGGAGGTCACCACCACCAGGGCGGCCATCAGGGCCGTCACACACAGCTTTAATACCAGTTTTTTCTGTTTGGATTCGTTCACGGGGATCACGCTTCCTTCGATGAAAACTTGACGTTGGCCGACGTTGGTGTTATTATACCCCTGACTGACATCATTTCCATGCCCAGTTTTCATCTTTTTTATGTGGTCAGATGGGAGGGAGACCAAATGTCCGCATCCTTTCCGCTCCCCGTATTTCACGGCGGCGAGCCCCTGTACGGCCAGCTCTACCGGCACATCGCCGCCGCCGTCCGCTCCGGAGAGGTCCCGCCGGGGACGAAGCTGCCCTCCAAGCGGCGGCTGTGCGCCCTGGCGGGGGTGAGCATGAGCACTGTGGAGACCGCCTATTCCCTGCTGGCGGCGGAGGGCTATGTGCTCAGCCGGCCCCGCAGCGGCTATGTCGTGGCCGATCTGCTGCCTCTGGCCCCTCCCCCCGCCCCCGATGTGGCCCAGCCGCCCCCGGAGCCTTCCCGCTGGAGGTACGACTGCTCCACCTCTGCGGTGGACGTGTCCGCCTTCCCCTTCTCCTCCTGGGCCCGGATCACCAAGGAGGCGGTGTACGAGAACCCCCAGCTGCTCCAGCGGGGGCATCCCCAGGGGGACCTGCCCCTCCGGGCGGCCCTGGCCGACCTGCTGGCCCAGTACCGGGGGGTGAAATGCTCCCCTGAACAGATCGTGGTGGGGGCGGGCGCGGACTATCTGCTGTCCCTGCTGCTCCAGCTGCTGCCGGACTACCGGGAGATCGCCCTGGAGGACCCCGGTTATCCCTCCGCCTACGCCGCCGCCCTCCACCACGGCAGAACGGCGATCCCCATCCCGGTGGACGGCGAGGGGATGGACCCGGAGGCCCTGGCGGCCTCGGGGGCGCGGCTGGCCTATGTGACCCCCTCCCACCAGTTCCCCATGGGCGCCGCCATGCCCGCCGGACGGCGGAGCCGCCTGCTCCACTGGGCCGGGGCGGAGGAGGGGCGCTTCCTCATCGAGGACGACTACGACAGCGAGTTCCGCTACGCCTCCCGGCCCATCCCGGCCCTCCAGGGGCTGGACCGGACGGGAAAGGTGGTGTACATGGGCACCTTCTCCCGGTCCATCGCCCCGGCCATCCGCGTGGCCTATCTGATCCTGCCGCCCGCCCTGCTGGAGCGGTATCGGCAGATCTTCCCCCACGCCGCCTGCACCGTCTCCCGGTTCGAGCAGGAGAGCCTCCGGCGGTTTCTGGTGCTGGGCCTCTACGGGCGGCATCTCCGCCGGACGGGGAACCTCTACCGCAAAAAGAACGCCCTGTTCACCCAAAAACTGGGGGAGATCCCCGGCGCGGTCCTGTCCGGCCAGGACGCGGGCCTCCACTTTCTGCTCACCCTGCCCCGGCTCACGGAGGCGGAACTGGTGGAGCGGGCGGCGGCGGTGTCCGTCCGGGTGTACCCCCTGAGCCGGTACTGCCACGGCGCCGCCGCCACCCCCTCCACCGTGGTGCTGGGCTACGCGGGCCTCAGCGAAGAAGAGCTGGCCCAGGCCGCCGCTCTGCTGGCGGACGCCTGGAGCCCCGCGCAGACGTGAAAACTCCCCGGTCGCCTTGCGGCGGACCGGGGAGTCTTTCTATTTCCCAATCATGTATCAGTTCAGTTTGGAGAGGGCCGCCGCGTCGGCCACCAGCACCACGTCCGGGTGGAGCTGGAGAACGGAGGCGGGCACCTCGGGGGTCACCGGGCCGGCAAACGCCCTGGCCACGGCCTCCGCCTTGTCGGCCCCGCTGACGGCCACCACGACCCGCTTCGCCCGCATGATGCCCCCGATCCCCATGGTCAGGGCCTGACGGGGCACCTCGTCCCGGGAGGAAAACAGCCGGGCGTTGGCATTGATGGTGCTCTCGGTCAGATCCACCATGTGGGTGGGGAGCACGAAGGCAGGACCCGGCTCGTTGAAGCCGATGTGCCCGTTGTGGCCCAGGCCCAGCAGCTGCAGGTCGGCGTAGCCCAGATCCCGGAGCACCCGGTCATACCGGGCGCACTCGGCGGCGGGGTCGGCGGCCAGTCCGTCGGGCACATTGGTGTTGGCGCGGTCCACATCCACGTGGTCGAACAGATTGGTCTGCATGAAATAGCGGTAGCTCTGGTCGTGATTCGGAGTCAGGCCGCGGTACTCGTCCAGGTTCACCGTGCGCACCCCGGCAAAGGACAGCCCACCCTCCCGATGCCACTCCACCAGCCGGGCGTAGGCGCCGATGGGGGTGGAGCCGGTGGCGAGGCCCAGGACGCAGTCCGGCCTGGCGATGATCTGGGCGGCGATCAGAGCGGCCACCTTTTCGCTCATGGCCTCATAGTTTTCAGTCCGATAGATCTGCATGATTCGCACCTCATTTTCTCAGCGGTATCGGGCAATCGCGGCGCCGGCCTCCAGCGGATCATTTCCCGCGGCTGCCCCTTGTCCCATTGTAAAAATTATACAATCATCCGCCGTCTCTGTCAAGTCCTATTTGGTAATAATCTCAAATTTTCTCCTGATAAAGGCGCGAAAAAAGTACCGGCGGCGCTCCGCGGGAGGGATGCCGGCCGGTCACATATCACATATGCTTATCCGCCAGGGCGTCCGCCACCTGCTTGCGGGTAGACTGGGCCTTGACGATATTCCGGCGGCACACCTCGCTGAACAGCACGTCCACCAGGTAGAGCTGGGCCATTCGCGCGGCGATTGACCCCAGCTGAAGGGGGTTCTCCCGGGACCCGCACTCCAGCACGATGTCCGCGTAGGCGGCGCCGCGGGAGTTGGGGAACCGGGTGATGAGGATGGAGCACGCCCCCCTGTTCCGGGCGATCTTCAAAACGTCCACCATGTCCCGGGTGGAGCCGGAATAGGAGAAGTAGAACACCACGTCCCCGGGGCCGAGGGTGGCCGCCCGGATCGACTGGATGTGGGAGTCCTGGACCGCGAAGAAGTTGGGCAGCACGGTGGAGAACAGGTGGGCCGCCTCCTGGGCCAGCAGCATGGAGCCGCCCAGGCCCATGCACAGCACCTTGTCCGCCTGGAGCAGCCGGTCCGCAGCGGCGGTGACCGCCTCGGGCCGGACCAGGGCCAGGGTCTGGGTGATGGCCTCCACATGGTTGGAGCAGAGCTTCTCGCACATGGCGGGCACGGTATCCTCGGGCAGCACCTCCCCGGACAGGGGGTTGCTGGAGACCCACCCCACCTTGGAGCCGGCCACCGCCAGCTTGAAGGCGTTGTAGCCCTGATATCCCAGCCGCCGGCAGAACCGGGACACGGTGGCCTCGGCCACCCCGGTCTCCTCCGCCATCTCGGAGATGGAGAGATACTGGGATTTCTGCTGGTGGAGCATCAGATAGTCCGCGATCTTCTTTTCCGAACTGGTGAGCTGATAATATTCGCGGTTGATCCTGATAAAGACATCCTCCTGTGTCATGATAGCATACCTCCTCGGTCCACCGCCGCAAGTGATCGGATCGGGCGCCCGCCCGCCAGGAGTTCGCCAATGAATGTGCCGCAGAGGGTCGGAAACCGGGGCGGATGGAAGGGACCCGTAACCCCCCGCGGGGCCGGGTGGCAGTCCGTCCCGGCGGAGAGATCCTCCCGTCACTTTGGACAGGATCTCCCCGTTACATGATACCTGACTGTTTCCTTTCCGTCAAGGCCAAAACAGAAAATATTTTTCATATTTTCTGAAAATCCCTTGACACATTAGAAAAATATGCTAATCTATAAAAGGAGAGTTGGATTCTTTTTGGATTTTTGCACAAATTTTCCGAAATTTTTTCGTCAAACGGCCGGCGGAGAGCGCCGGCCCCAAGAGCAAGGAGGGCTTGGAATGAAGCGTTTTGGGATCGAGGTCCATGTGAAACATGTACCCGAGCTGGACCCGGGGTTCATCCCCTTGAGCCAGTTCAACCGGGCCTATCTGGCCGGGGCGGAAAAACCGCTGGACGTGGCGGTGGAGCGCGCCAACGGGCAGGTGGCCGTGTGGCACACCAGGTTCCGCGGCACGCCCGAGTTTGCCGAGGCCGACGCCTACTATGTGGAGCGGGTCATCAAGACCATGCTGTGGATGTACGGCGGTTTTCGCGTCTACCTCACGGATGCGGGTCTGGCGGAGAAGATGAGGGACCTGTACCGCGCCGGCGGACAACAGGCGTTCGACTGGGACTACATGGCCAATGTGTTCGAGCACCCCTTTGAGATCGTAGCCTGCGAAAAAGCGCCGGAGGAGAAGGGGGGCGCCAAGGCCATCGGCCGGCACCTGGACGGCTGCCGCATCGGGTTCGACGCCGGCGGCTCCGACCGAAAGGTGTCCGCCGTCATCGACGGGGAGCCGGTGTTCTCCGAGGAGGTGGTCTGGTTCCCCAAGCTCAACTCCGACCCGGACTACCACTACGACGGCATCGTCTCCGCCCTGAGATCCGCCGCCGCCCATATGCCCCGGGTGGACGCCGTGGGGGTGTCCTCGGCCGGCATCTATATCGACGACCGGACCATGAGCGCGTCCCTGTTTTTAAAGGTACCAAAGGATCAGTTCAACGCCAAGGTCAAGGACATCTATATCCGGGCCATCACCGACACCTTCGGGAACGTGCCCTACGCCGTGGCCAACGACGGGGACGTGTCCGCCCTGGCCGGCGCCATGAGCCTGGGGGAGAACAACGTGCTGGGCATCGCCATGGGCACCAGCGAGGCAGTGGGCTTCGTGGACGCCGACGGCAAGATCACCGGCTGGCTGAACGAGCTGGCCTTTGTTCCGGTGGACGCCTCCCCTGCCGCCATGCGGGACGAGTGGTCCGGGGACATCGGCTGCGGGGTGAAGTATTTCTCCCAGGACGGGGTGATCAAGCTGGCCCCCGCCGCCGGCATCGCCCTGGCGGACTCCCTCTCCCCCGCTGAAAAACTCAAGGAAGTCCAAAAGCTGATGGAGCACCCGGGCAGCCCCGCCGAGGCCATTTACCGCTCCATCGGCGTGTACCTGGGCCACGCCCTGGCTCTGTATTACGGCTATTACCGCTTCCATTACGTGCTGCTGCTGGGCCGGGTCATGTCCGGCCGGGGGGGCGACATCATCCTGGACACCGCCAAGGCCGTCCTGGCCGACGAGTACCCTGAGATCGCCGCCGCCATCTCCCCCACCCTGCCCGACGAGAAATCCCGCCGGGTGGGCCAGTCGGTGGCCGCCGCCTCCCTGCCCGAACTGGCCGGGTGAGGCGGGGCGGACCGTTCCCGCCCGCTCTGCCCTGAACCCGCCAGGGACCCCGGCCTGTGGCCGGGGTCCCCTTTTTCGGAGAAAAAGCAAAATCAAAAATGAGATATCAGGCGATTAGAAAAGAAAACATGAGTTTAAGCGGGTATTCTTCGATTATTTTTGAAAAAGTCAAAAAATCAGTTGACACGGGGCCGGGCAGGAATTATAATACACCATGCGCCGCTTTGAAAGGCGGCATATTCCTGTGTTTGAAATCATTTTGAACATAAAAATGGAGGAAACCGATATGTCTACCTTTATGGCGAACAAGGCCAACATCGAGCGCAAATGGTATGTCCTCGATGCCGCCGGCAAGCCTCTGGGCAAGACCGCTGCCGCCGCCGCCGTGCTGCTGCGGGGCAAGCACAAGCCAGAGTACACCCCCCACGCCGACTGCGGCGACTTTGTCATCGTGGTCAACGCCGACAAAGCGGTGCTCACCGGCAAGAAGGCCGAGCAGAAGTACTACCGCACTCACTCCGGCTATGTGGGCGGCCTGAAAGAGACCAAGTACCGCATCCTGATGCAGAACAAGCCCGAGCTGGCCATGCGCCTGGCGGTGCGCGGCATGATGCCCCGCAACATCGTCACCAAGGACTCCCTCACCCGGCTGAAGATCTACCGCGGCGCCGAACATCCCCACGCCGCCCAGAAGCCCGAGACCTGGACTGTGGAATAAGGAGGTAACCGACTATGTACAAGAGCAAAAAGCCTTATCATTACGGCACCGGCCGCCGGAAGTCCTCCGTGGCCCGCGTCCATCTGTTTCCCAACGGCACCGGCGCCATCACCATCAACGGCCGCGATATCGAGGATTACTTCGGCCTGGAGACTCTGAAGATGGTGGTCCGTCAGCCTCTGAACACCACCAACACCCTGGGCAAGGTGGATATCACCGCCACGGTAGCCGGCGGCGGCGTCACCGGCCAGGCCGGCGCCCTGCGCCACGGCATCTCCCGCGCCCTGCTGGAGATGGATCCCGAGTTCCGTCCCGCCCTGAAGGCCGCCGGCTTCCTGACCCGCGACCCTCGTATGAAGGAGCGCAAGAAGTACGGCCTCAAGGCAGCCCGTCGTGCGCCTCAGTTCAGCAAGCGCTGAGCTTCACATCGCCTTTCAGAAGGGCCCCGGAAACGGCCGTTTCCGGGGCCCTTTTTCAACCCCCGCCGGAACCGCCCCTCTCTCCGGGGCAGCCTTGATTCTTGCCCGAGAAGGTGATATGATGGGATCGGAACCGAAAAATGCGGGGGTGATCTGTGTGAAGAAAAAGGGGGGCCTGATCGGCACGGCGGTCGCTCTGGCGGCCATCGCGGCGGCGGTCTGGCTGGGGCTTGGCTGGCTCAACTCCCCCGCCAAAAAATTCATCGCCTATCATCAGGATTTTGTCATCGAAAAGATCCTCTCCTGGACGGAGACCACCGTGGACGAACAGGGATCCGGGAATTTCTCCGGCGCGCTGACCGTCACCGGACAGACGGACGACCTCATCGTCAACAACATTTTGGAAAACGCCGCCCTCCGGCTGGACGTGAACCGTCAGGACGGCAGGCTGGTGGCCGCGGGAGATCTGGTCCTGCTGGGGCGCGATGTGCTCAGCGTCACCGCGACCTATGACGACGGCCGGATCGGCCTTCTCCTGCCCGAAATAGACGACACGTATTACGTATTCGACACGGCCCGCCTGCGGGCCGGCCGGATGGAGAACATCCAGCAGGTGCCGCGGCTCTCGGGCAGCGAGGTCCGCGACCTGCTCCAGACCTATCTGGACGTGGTCTACACCACCGTCAACGACAGGAACGTGAAGCTGGCCCGCAATCAGTCCGTCGCTCTGGACGCCCTGGGCAGCGGCTTTACCGGGGAGATCTACACCTTTCAGCCCAGGGCGGAAGACATCGAATCCATGCTGGTCAAGCTGGCCGGCCACCTGGAGGACAGCGAGGCGCTCCGGGCGCTGGTGCTGGAGATCCCCAACGGGGAGGCCGCGCTCCGGATCCTCTACCGCTGGGTCAGCGGCGCCGGGGAGGACGACCCGGAGCGGTCGCCGGACGAGATGCTCCTGGATCTGGCGGACGTGATGCGGGACAACGCCGCCCGGGTGGGGCAGGCGGTGGAGGACTCGGGCTTCACCTGGACCCTGTGCGTGGAGGAGGACGCCGTTCGGGCGATCCGCCTCTCCAACGGCGAGGGCAGCGGCCTCATCTACGAGGCGGAGGAAGATGCCTCCGGCGGGCGGAGGGAGGCGCTCTCCGCCGCGGTCAAGGGGGAGCGGGCCGTCACCGCTCAGCGCGCCTTTACCGAGGGAAGCGCCAGGCAAAGCGGCAGCATCACCCTTTCCGGCAAAGAGGGGAACAGGGTCTTCGGATTCGATCTGGACGCCTCCCAAAAATCCCTGTTTGGGGTCCCCTATGGCACATACACCCTCTCCGCCCCCGACGGCAGCTTCAGCCTGGAGGTGGCCCCCGGAGCGGACGGCGGCGTGGATCACCGCCTGAGCGTAGAACGGCCGGACGGCGACAGCTGGCTCGACCACATGTCCCTCTGCATCAACGCCGACGGCGGCGGCAGCCCGGTGTCCTGGCCCGTGCAGTCCCCCACGGACATCAGCGGTTATAGCAGGGAGGAACTCAAGGCCCTGTTCGACGAGACCGGAAAGAAACTGCTGCTGAACCTGCTCCGCGAACTGGCGCTGGGGAGCCTCGGCTGGTGATCCGGTCCTCAGAACGGAAAAAGGCCCCGGGAAACCGCGGTTTCCCGGGGCCTTCTCTGTCCGTCTCTCAGGGGCGTTTGATGCACAAGTCCAGGACGAAGGAGACGACAGCCAGCGACAGCAGCAGGACGAAGGGCGCGATATACGCGCTGGTGGCGTCCAACAGGCTGCTGGCCGCGGTGGCCATAAAGGACGCGCCCATCAGGTTGAAGTTCATGATGGAGAAGTTCAGGGGGAAGTACTTTGTCCCGTAGAAGGCGGAGGTGAACGCCGAAGAGATGGTGGGACCGGTGCCATAGGAGAAGCCGGTGGCGCAGAGTCCCACGATGCACAGCGGCAGCGAGCTTATCAGCACCGAGATCAGCGTGACCCCGGCGGCGCAGATGGTCAGGATGTTGGCGAAGATCATGGTCTTGCGGCGGCCCAGCTTGTCAAAGAGGGCGCCGGTGGCGATGCGGCCCAGGCCGTTGCAGACGGACAGGACGCCTACCAGCGTGGTGGCCAGGGACGCGCCCGCCCCCACCGACAGGGACAGGTCCCGGGCAAAGGAGATGACGGTATTGCCCACGGCGGAGAGGCATACGATGCACAGAAACGCCAGCCAGAAGGAGGGGCGGGCCACCATCTGGGGGGTGGTCAGGTCCTTGACCTCAAAGCTCTCCCCGGCACCGGAGGCCTTTTTTTTCGCCTCGGGAAAGACGATGTCCGCCCCGGGCAGGCGCAGGACCAGGGCGGTGACCACCAGCACCACGCTCAGGGCGATGCCGATCGCCAGATAGGCGGCGCGCCAGCCCGGCCCGTCGATGATGGCGGAGGCCGCCTTGCCGACCACCAGGGCCGAGGCGCCGAAGCCCATGAGCAGCGCGCCGGAGCACAGGCCCTTCTGATCGGGGAACCAGGCGCTGACCGTGCCGATGATGACGTTATAGGCGACGCCGATGCCGAGGCCGGCCAGGACGCCGTAGCTGATGTACAGCATGGTCAGGCTGCCGCCCGTGAGCCGGGAGGCCAGGAGGAAGCCCGCGCAGCTGACCGCGGCGGCGATGACGAGGGTGATCCGGCAGCCCAGCTTCCGGTTTATCATGCCCCCTATGAAGCCGCCCAGGCAGAAAAAGCACATGGTCAGCGTGAAGTTCAGCGCCAGCTGCGACCCGCCCCAGCCGAAGGCGTCGGTCAACGGGGCCTTGAGGATGGACCAGGCGTAGATGACGCCGCCGAACAGCAGCGCGAACACGCCCAGCAGCAGGTAGAGCCATCTGACGGAGAGAGCTTGTTTGTTCTTCATGGTGAGGTTCCTCCCTGTTTCGCCGGAATGATTTGAAATTAATTATAAAACTTTCCAGAGCCAGTGTCCATGGTTAAAACTGGATTTCAGTAAAATCTACATATCACAGGCGCAAAATCAACTTGCGTTTTCGTGCACAATGGGCTATAATCAAACGTAGTTAGCACGGATGATCCGAATTGAGAAAAAATGTACCAAAGGGGGAGTCGTATGCCCGCAGAAGAGTTCAGGTTTTTGGGCCTCCCGGACCGCGAGCGCAACTTCGTGTTCGTCGGCGAGGCGGGCAGCGGCAAGAGTGAGGTGGCCATGACCTTCGCCCGGAAGCTGGCGGAGCGCTCCCCTCTCCCCGTCCACTTTTTCGATCTGGATATGACCAAGCCCCTGTTCCGCTCCAGGGATGCGGCGGCGAAGCTGGAAGCGGAGGGCGTCACCGTCCACTTCCAGGAGCAGTTCATGGACGCCCCCACCCTGGTGGGCGGCGTGTCCCCCCTGCTGCGGGATCCCGGCTGCCTGACGGTCATGGACGTGGGGGGCGACTATATCGGCGCCCGGTCCATCGGCGGCTTCGCCCCCCAGCTGAACCGCCCCGACGCGGCGGTGTTCTACGTCATCAACTCCTTCCGCCCCTGGTCGGACACCATCGAGCACATCGACGAGACCCTGGGCAAGATCCTGGGCGTGTCCCATGTGCGGCTGGATCAGCTGGCCGCCGTGTCCAACCCGAATAACGGGATCACCACCACCGCGGAGGAGTTTGCCGAGGGCCACCGCAGGATCGTGGACCTGGTGGGGCCCTACCTCCCCGTGGCGTTCGCCTGCGCCCGGGAGGAGATCGCGGCGGAGGCGGCGAAGGCGGCGGATGTGCCGGTGCTGCCCATCCGTCTGGAACTGGTGTATCCCTGGCTTGCGGAAGAGTAGGCTTTTCGATACAAAGCGCGGCCGAATCATTTAAGGAAAGGAGGGCTTTTTATGGCACTTATCAAAGTCATCGCGGAGCGCTGCAAGAGCTGCAAGTACTGCGTCAAGTATTGCCCCAAGCAGGTGCTGGCGATCGGCAAGAACGTCAACTCCAAGGGCTACGAATACGCGGAGCCCGTCAATCAGGAGGCGTGTATCGCCTGCTGCATGTGCGCCCGGATCTGCCCGGACGGCGCCATTGAAGTCTATAAGTAAAAGGAGAGAAACGAACATGGCAAGAAAACTGATGAAGGGCTGCGAGGCCATCGCCGAAGCGGCCGTCCGTGCCGGCTGTCGTTTCTTCGCCGGCTACCCCATCACCCCGCAGAACGAGATCCCCGAGTATTTCGCCCGCCGTCTGCCCGAAGTGGGCGGCGTCTTTGTCCAGGGCGAGTCCGAGGTGGCCTCCGTCAACATGGTGTACGGCGCCGCCGCCGCGGGCACCCGCAGCATGACCTCCTCCTCCTCCCCCGGCATCGCCCTGAAGAGCGAGGGCATCTCCTACTGCGCCGCCGCCCGCATCCCCATCGTGTACGCCAACATCAGCCGCGGCGGCCCCGGCGTGGGCGCCATCCAGCCCGCCCAGCAGGACTACTTCCAGGCCACCAAGGCCAGCGGCAACGGCGGCTTTGAGATGCTGGTGCTGGCCCCCTCCACCGTGCAGGAGGCCGTGGACCTGACCTACGCCGCCTTCGACTACGCCGACCGTGACCGCAACCCCGTGCTGATCCTGGCCGACGGCGTCATCGGCACCATGATGGAGCCGGTGGAGCTGCCCCCCATGAAGACCGACGAGGAAGTGGCCGCCATCAAGGCCTCCAAGGCCGCCTGGGCCTGCACCGGCCACAAGCTGGACTACGCCAACCGCGCCTGGATCCAGCCCGGCCAGTGGAACACCGCCATCATGCAGCAGGAGAACGAGAAGGCCGCCGCCCTGTACGCCTCCTGGGAGAAGGACATCCAGGTGGAGGAGTATCAGGTGGAGGACGCGGAGGTCGTCATCGCCGCCTACGGCGTGTGCGCCCGCATCGGCAAGTCCGTGGTGGACATCTGCCGCGCCCAGGGCAAGAAGGTGGGCCTCATCCGCCCCATCACCGTACATCCCTTCCCCTACAAGTCCTTCGACCACATCAACTATGACGTGTGCAAGGGCGTCCTCGACGTGGAGATGTCCATCCCCGCCCAGCTGGTCCAGGACGTGGACCTGGGCGTCAAGGGCCGCTGCCCCATCGAGACCTGCCTGTGCTCCGGCGGCAACATCATGAGCCGGGAGGCCGTCCTCGAGGCCGTGGACGCCATCCTGGCCAAGTAAGGGGGAACGAGATATGGAAAAGATTTATTCCCGCACCACCACCATCCAGGAGGACAAGGTCTCCGGCTTCTGCCCCGGCTGTATGCACTCCACCGTCATCAAGCTGATCGGCGAGGCGCTGGACGAACTGGGCCTGGTGGACAAGGCCGTCTGCGTGCAGGGCATCGGCTGCTGCGGCCTCCACATGGATTACATCGCCTATGACGACATCACCGCCCCCCACGGCCGCGCCTGCGCCGTGGCCACGGGCATCAAGCGCACCAGCCCCGACTCCCTGGTGTTCACCTACCAGGGCGACGGCGACTTCGCCTCCATCGGCCTGGCCGAGTCGGTCTCCGCCGCCAACCGGGGCGAAAACTTCACCGTCATCTTCATCAACAACGGCATCTACGGCATGACCGGCGGCCAGATGGCCCCCACCACCCTGCTGGGCATGAAGGCCACCACCGCCCCCAAGGGCCGTATCGCCGAGGAGCACGGCTATCCCATGCACATCTGCGAGCTGCTCAACCAGCTGACCGCCCCCCACTATCTGGAGCGCACCAGCTGCAACACCCCGCAGAACGTCATCAAGACCAAGAACGCCATCAAGAAGGCCTTCAAATACCAGATGGAGGGCAAGGGCTTCTCCCTGGTGGAGATCGTCACCAGCTGCCCCACCAACTGGGGCCTGGACCCGCTGGACGCCCTGGACTTCATCGAGCAGAAGATGCTGCCCGAGTATCCCCTGGGCGTGGTCCGCGACAAGAAGTGAGGAGGGCAGGATATGGAAACCAATCTGTGCGTAGCCGGCTTCGGCGGCCAGGGCGTCATGTCCCTGGGCAAATTCCTGGCGTCCGCCACCTGTGACGCCACCGACAAGAACGTCACCTTCTTCCCCTCTTACGGCGCGGAGCAGCGGGGCGGCACCGCCAACTGCTTCGTGGTCATCTCCGACGGCTACATCGGCGCCCCCCTGGGCGACGTGATGGACGATCTGATCGTCATGAACGGCCCCTCCCTGACCAAGTTCCTGCCCACTCTGAAGCAGGGCGGCACCCTGTTCATCAACAGCTCCATCGTGGACGAGACCAAGGTGGACCGGGACGACGTGAAGCTGGTCAAGGCCCCCGTCACCGAGCTGGCCCTGGAGATGGGCAACGCCAAGGTGCTGAACGTCATCATGCTGGGGGTGTACGTGGGCTATACCGAAGTCATCGACCCCGCCATCGTCTGGAGCACCATCGAGCACAAGCTGGCCTCCAAGCCCAAGCTGCTCCCCCTGAACAAGCAGGCCTTCGAGAAGGGCCTGGAACTGGGCAGGGCTCAGAGATAACGACGCCTTGCCGCGCCCTCTTGTGCGAGAGGGCGCGGCAAGCGGATTTCCCCGCCGGAAGCGCATCCACTAAATACATGATAAGGAGCTGTTCACCATGGTTTTCAAGAGTTTTGACGAGCTGATCGCCCGGCAGAAGGCCGTTCCCCACGCCGCCCGCATGGCGGTGGCCGCCGCAGGGGACGAGCACACCATCGAGGCCGTCCTCAACGCCCGCAAAGAGGGGATCGTGACCCCTGTGCTGGTGGGCGACAAGGCCGCCATCGACGCCGCCCTCGCCCACTTTGGCGAGAGCGTCCCCGCCGAGGACATCTACGACGTGCCCGACATCGCCGAGGCCGCCAAGTTCGCCGTGGGCCTGGTCCGGGAGGGCAAGGCGGACTTCCTCATGAAGGGCAAGCTGGACACCAGCGTCATGCTCCGCCCCGTGGTCAACAAGGAGACCGGCCTGGGCAAGGGCGGCGTCATGAGCCACTTCACCCTCTTTGAGATCCCCGGCTACCACAAGCTCATCGCGGTGGTGGACGGCGGCATGGTCACCTATCCCACTCTGGAGCAGAAAAAGTGCATCATCGAAAACACCGTGGGCGCCTTCCGCGCCATGGGCTACGACGAGGTCAAGGTAGGCGTGCTGGCCTGCGTGGAGAAGGTCAACCCCAAGATGCCCGAGACCGTGGAGGCCGACGCCCTGAAGCAGATGAACCTGAACGGCGAGATCACCGGCTGCGTGGTGGAGGGCCCCATCTCCTACGACTGCGCCATGAGCAGGGAGATCGCCGAGTTCAAGGGCTTCCACAGCGTGGTCTCCGGCGACTGCGACGTGCTGGTGGCCCCCAACATCCACGCCGGCAACATCATGGGCAAGATGCTCACCGTCACCTGCAAGGCCAAAATGGCCGGCTTCATCGTGGGCGCCAAGTGCCCCATCGTCATGACCAGCCGCGGCTCCACCCCAGAGGAGAAGTACCTGTCCATCGTCATCTCCTCCGCCGCCGTGTAACAGGGGAGGGAGACACGCATGGAAAGACTGCTCATTCTGAATCCCGGCTCCACCTCCACCAAACTGGCCGTTTTTGAGGACGAGGAGCCCCTGTTCACCGAATCCATCGTTCACTCCCCCGAGGAACTGGCCCCCTTCGAGCATGTGGCCGACCAGTATGAGTTCCGCAAGGACCTGGTGGTCAAGGCCCTGGCCGCCCATGAGATCCCCCTGGATTCCCTCAGCGGCATCGTGTCCCGGGGCGGCCTGCTCACCGCCATCGAGGCCGGCGCCTACGAGGTCAACGACGACATGGTGTGGCAGCTGAAGAACAAGCCCCGCAACGAGCACGCCTCCAACGTGGGCGCCATGATCGCCCGCGCCCTCAGCAAGGAGTACGGCATCCCCGCCTTTATCTACGACGGCGTCACCGTGGAGGAACTGCTGCCCATCAACAAGATCACCGGCGTGCCCTTCATGCAGCGCAAGGGCATGGGCCACAACCTGAACACCCGGGCGGCCGCCATGCGGTACGCCAAGGAGCAGGGCAAAGACTACAAGGACATCACCGTCATCGTGGCCCACCTGGGCGGCGGCATCTCGGTGAACCTCCACCACAACGGCCGCATCGAGGATTTCATCAACGACGAGGAGGGCCCCTTCTCCCCCGAGCGGGCCGGCGGCCTGCCCATGTTCGACGTGATCGCCGCCTGCTTCTCCGGCAAGTATACCCAGCACACCATGATGAACCAGGTGAAGCGTCAGGGCGGCCTCATGGCCCACCTGGGCACCACCGACAGCCGCGAGGTGGAGAAGATGATCGCCGCCGGCGACGAGCACGCCAAGCTCATCTACGACGCCATGGCCCTCAACGTGGCCAAGAACATCGCCAAGTGCGCCCCCGGGGTCAAGGGCAAGGTGGACGCCATCATCCTCACCGGAGGCATCGCCTACTCCAAGTATTTCACCGAGGCGGTGTCCGGCTATGTGGACTGGATCGCCCCGGTGGTCGTCTACGCCGGCGAGGACGAGATGAAATCCCTGGCGCTGGGCGGGCTGCGGGTCCTGCGGGGCCAGGAAAAGGCCAAGGTCTACACAAGTCCGGACCGCCCCCGGAACTGACCCCCGATGCCGGCGGGTCCGGTCTGAGATCCCCGCATCAAAACTATGACAGGAGGAAATCACCATGGCATTTGAGTACCGCCCCATGCGCAGCGTCATCTATGTGGACTGCGTCCGCGAGGAATACCGTCACCGTCTTCAGCACTGGCTCTACTCCGTCCATGTGCCCGACAGCATCAGCAAGTTCGCCCCCTACTGCAACAAATACACCTTCTACAACGCCCTGCCCGTCCCCCCCGAGGGAGAGCGCTTCGGCACCCGCCGGATGCAGATGACCGAGCACTACTGGATGGTCAACGAGATGACCCCCGAGATGAGCGTCAACGTCTTTACCGAGCGGATGCCCCCCATCGTCCTGCGCTGGCAGGGCATGATCCCCGACGTGGATCTGACCCCCGAGCAGAGCGCCAATATGGACGGCGACACCCACCGCGCCTCCGGCGGCGACAACGGCATGCCCCCCTTCGTGTTCGCCCATGTGCCCATCAACTGGCAATATGACTACAAGGGCAAGGGCCGCACCCTGGACGACGGCCCCAACTACCGCTGGCAGTTCGTCCTCCGCTGGCCCTGCGAGAAGACCGGCGAAAAGTGGTTCGAGGAGGTCTTCGTGCCCTACTTCCAGAGCCGTCCCGAGGTCAACCGCTTCGTGTCCAGCAGGATCTATCACGACGTGGTGGGCTGCCAGTTCCACCGCCTGGTGGAGATGTGGTTCGACGGTCCCGACGAGTGGTACGCCGCCGCTGTGGAGGGCACCAGGGACATGGCCCAGCCCGACTGGGCGAAGGAGGCCCCCAAGGAGGCCCCCCAGGCCCAGTTCCCCTTCCTGAAGCCCAACCACTACATCGTGGGCATGTTCCTGTCCGACATGGCCGCCTCGGACAACCTGACCCAGTACCGCGGCTATCTCCAGATGCGCTGAGTCCGGCCCCCCGCCCTCCCCGTGAGGGCGGGGGTTCATCAGAAAGGAGTTTTTCATATGGCTGTTCCCTTTTACGCGAAAAGCGAGACCAACCAGGGCTATATCAAAAACATGGAGGTGCTGGGCTTCTGCGACCTGAACGGCATCAACGCCTTCCAGATGGCCCTCTATAAGACCGGCGGCCGGTATCTGATGTACTGCGGCTCCTTCAAGGGCGCGGAGGTCAACATCGTGGACGTCACCGACCCCACCAAGCCCACGGTGGTGGGCTGCGTCTACGTCAGCGACCCCAAGATCTACTTCGCCCAGTCCACCCCCAAGGTCCAGGTGGCCGACGACCTGCTCATCGTGGCCCTGGGCGGCGGCGTGCCCTTCCTCCACGGCATCAAGCCCGGCGACCCCGCCGACGACGG
>CANRFU010000034.1 GCA_947629975.1 uncultured Oscillospiraceae bacterium
CGCCGCAGGCGCTGTCTGATCTGTAATCTTTATTTTAATCTTTTCTCTGTCCTCTTGACGGGGTGCGGGTCAATTCCGCCTCCGCCGAGGTTTTGCTCCGCAAAACGCTCGTGACGGCGCACCCGCGCCGCCCCGCTTTGCGGGGCCCTTTTTTCGCCGGAGCGCGCTCGCGCCGCGGCCCGGCCTATGCCCTTTCTCCCAGCGCCCAGCGCTCGATGGCTATGGCGGCGCCGTCGTCCTGGTTGGCCGCGGTGATTTCGTCCGCGGCGGCCTTGACCTCCTCCGCCGCGTTGCCCATGGCCACCCCGAGTCCTGCCGTCCGGAGCATGGGGATGTCGTTGCCGCTGTCCCCGATGGCCATCGCCTGAGCGGGGTCGATCCCCAACAGGCCGCAGGCGTCCCAAAGGCCCCGGGCCTTGCTGGCCCCCGGCGCGGCCAGCTCCACGCAGTTCGGCCCGCTCCACGCCCAGGAAATCTCCAGCCTGTCCAGCGCTCCGGCGATCTCCTCCCTGCCGCCGTCCGGTATAAAGGAGAGCATGGCCTTCTCAAAGCGCATACCGGGGGTCCGGCAGAGTGCCGCCAGATCCTCCGCCGCCGCGCCGTGCCGGCTCAGGATCTCGTCCAGATGGAAGGTCAGCGGGCCCCCGATGGCCCGCTCCAGTTCCCAGTCCGCCTCGGTGAGATACAGCGTCCCGCCGGAGGAGAACTCCAGCGGGAGCCTCAGCCGGTCCGCCAGTGTTACCAGCCTCAGCAGGCTCTCCGCCGGGATGTAGTGTCCCGCCAGCACCGTCCCGTCGGTGAGGCGGCGCAGTTCCCCGCCGTTGCACACCACCACCAGATCCCGCCAGGGCTGATCCCCCAGCAGGGCCGGGGGCAGCAGGCTGAACTGCCGGCCGGTGACGGGCAGGACGGCAATCCCCCGCCGGTGCGCCTCCAGCAGGCACCGGTCCAGCCGGGGGGAAAAATGCTTTCGGTCCGCCGACAGCGCGGTGCCGTCCAGGTCCATGGCGATGAGCCGGATCTCCATAGCTTTCGTCCTTTCCGATGTCACTCCGCGGTGAGGGCGAACCTCCCGCCCCCGGGGATGGCCTCCAGGGCGGGCAAATAGCGTTCCGCCACCCGCCCCACCACATTGACCCGCGGGTCAGCGGGCAGGTCCTCCCGAACGATCTGGATCTCTCCGGAGTACCGGCCGTAGAGGGCGTTGTCCACCGTGACGCTCCCCCTGAGCCTGGGCGCCGGAGGGAGCGGTTCCACATGGCGGCCGGACCGGGAGTACTCCCGGGACTCCCGGACGCGGATGAGCCGCCGGGGAGAGTCCGTCCGGCAGGTGAACACCTTCCCGCAGAGGTCCCGGCAGCCCTCTGACAGCCGGGCGGGCAGTTCCAGCACCCCCTCGGTCTGGAAGCGGTCCATCCGGGCCAACTCCCGCTCGCTGACGCCCGGATCCCCCACGAACGCGCCGTCCACCCCGTAATTCACCGTCAGATCGGCCAGACAGACCGACGGCGGCAGGCCGCGATGGGCCTCCAGGGTGGGCAGGCCCGCGTGGACAGGTCCCCGGAGCGGCCCGTCCCCCGGGAGAAAGGCGTATACCTTGCAGCCCGCCTCCTGGAGAAGGCGGGTCCGGGTCCGAAAAACGTCCCCGTCCAGCCCGGTCTCGGGCCGGGGATAGAAGTTGTGCATGGCGATGACCCGGCGGCCCGCCCGGGCGATCCGCTCCGCGCTGTCCGGAGAGAGGGTGGAGGCGTTCACCGCCACCGGCAGTTCCCCGGCCAGGGCCAGCACCGCGTTTTCGTCCAGCCCGTAATCCACCCGGAGGCCCCACAGCCCCAGATGCCTGGCGAGCCGGACTAAGTCCGGCTCGCCAAGCTGTATGGAGGTACTGGGGGAGATATCCGCTATGACGCGGAGGCCAAACTCGTTCAGGCCGCGGCACACGTCCTCCGCCCGCCGGCGGTAGTCCGGGGAGAACTCCTCCTCCATGTGGAGAGAGAGGAACGCCGCGGCTCCGGGGCGGCGGGCAAGGGTGGCCCGCTGGTCCTCAAAGGTGGATAGGTAGACGGAGAAGCCCACCCGGTCAGGCATTGGCCACTTCCTCGGGCTTGATGGCAAGGTTGGTGAAGAGGAGGCCCATGATGTAGCTGATGATCAGGCCGATGACGAAGAACAGGATGGACATGGCCGCGCCGTTGGGGCCGGCGGTCATCACGAACACGCCCAGCAGGCCGGAGGGGCCCCACGCCGTGGAAGCCACCTGCATCAGGTTGACAAAGGCCCCGCCGAAGCCGGCGCCCAGGCCGGCGGTGATGAAGGGCTTGCCCATGGGGAGGGTGACGCCGTAGATCAGCGGCTCGCCCACACCCAGGATGCCCGCGGGCAGCGCGCCGGTGATGACGCCCTGGAGCCGGTGGTTGCCCACCTTTTTGCACTTGAGGTAGATGGCCAGGGCGGCGCCCACCTGGCCGGCGCCGGCCATCGCCAGGGCCGGATACAGATACACGCAGCCGAAGGTGTGCAGCTGGACGGTGTACAGGGCCACCAGGCCGTGATGCATCCCCATGGCCACCAGGGGCAGGAACAGGGCCGCTCCCAGATAGCCGCCGACGGCGCGGACGATGGGCGAGGTGCTCATGGCCACCATAGCCACCAGGTTGACCAGCGCGGTGGAGACCAGGCCGGTGATGGGCATGACGATGAGCACATAGGGGATGATGGTGATCAGGAGGGTGAGCAGCGGGGTGAACACGATGTCAACGGAGTCGGGCATCTTCTTGCGGATGGCCCGCTCGATCTTGCACATGACCCACACGCCGATGACGGCGGCCAGCACGCCGCCGCGCCCGGCCCGAAGGATGGAGTTCAGGCCGTCCGGGTCAGTCTCGGTGATCGTCCAGAAGGGCAGGCCGAGGTTGGTCAGGGTCTGGGAAATGGTATTGATGTTGGCCAGGGTGGTGATCATGCCCAGCATACCGCCCAGGATGGGGGTGCCGCCGAACTTCTCGGCCGCGCGGTAGCCGGCCCAGGCCGTCAGGTAGGTCATGAAGGCGGTGTTGACCATCAACAGGATGTTGACGATGATGTTGAGCACCGCGATGTCGGCGTAGCCCTTTACGGACTGCTGGATCAGGGTGGCGATGCCGGAGCACAGGCCGGCGGCGATGACGCCGGGGATCAGCGGTACGAAGATGTCCCCGAAGGTCTTGAGCAGATCCTTCACCTTGCTGTGCTTCTGCCCGGCCTTGACGGCGGCCTTGTTGGCCTGCCAGTCGTTGGCGGTGGAGGTCTCGGCGGCGGCGGGGATGCCCATGTCCCGGCACACGTCGGCGCACTTGCGGCATTTGCCGGGGCCGACCACCACCTCCCAGAAGTTCCCGCGGTCGTGGACCACGCTCATGACGCCTTCGATGGCCTTCAGGCCGGCCTCATTGACGGAGCCGTCGTCCTTCACGTTGATACGGAGCCGGGTCATGCAGTTGGTCGCGCTGAGCACGTTGCCCCTGCCGCCCATGTTTTCCAGTATCTTTCGGACCAGTTCCTCGATCGACATTTTTTTCTACCTCTCTTCTTCTTTTGTTTTTACGGGCCGTTATGGAAAGCGCCCCGGCGGCCTCATTCCCCCCGGATCGCGCCCCGGACGTGTCCCCGGGCCCGCTCCAGGCGGAGGTCGGCCTCCTCAGCGCCGCATCCAACCAGGATCATGGTGATGGCGGTCTTGACCCTGCCCCCCGCGGCGGCGATGCTGCCCCGGGCGGTCTCCCGGTCCGCGCCGGTGGCCTCCATCACGATCCGCTCCGCTCTGGCGTGGAGCTTCTCATTGGTCTGCTGCACGTCCACCATCAGGTTCTGATAGGCCTTGCCCAGGCCCACCATGGCGGTGGTGGAGATCATGTTCAGGATCAGCTTCTGGGCGGTGCCCGCCTTCAGCCGGGTGGACCCGGTGAGCACCTCCGGCCCCACCACCGCCTCGATGGCGAGATCGGCGGCCGCCCCGATGGGGGACCCCGGGTTGCAGGAGACGGCCACCCGGCGGCAGCCCACCTCTCCGGCGTACTTCAGCCCGCCCAGCACGTAGGGCGTCCGCCCGCTGGCGGCGATCCCCACCACCAGGTCGTCGGCGGTCAGGCCCCGGCGCTCCAGGTCGCTCCGGCCCAGCTCCGCGCTGTCCTCCGCGCCCTCTACCGCCTGGAGCAGGGCCCCCTCGCCCCCGGCGATCAGCCCCACGATGCGGTCCGGCGTCACCCCGAAGGTGGGGGGGCACTCCGCCGCGTCCAGCACGCCCAGCCGTCCGCTGGTGCCGGCGCCCATGTAGAACACACGGCCGCCCTTCTCCAGGGACGCGATGGCCCACTCCGCCGCCCGGGCGATCTGGGGCAGCACCGCCTGGATGGCCTGGGGCACTTTGGCGTCCTCCCGGTTCATGGCCGTGACCACCTCCAGCGGGGTCATCACGTCCAGATCCATGGTGGCCTGGTTCCTCGTCTCTGTGGTCATCCCGCTCAGATCTACGCCCATGGGTCCTCACTCCTTCCCTGTTCCTTTTTGATTCGCTCCGGCATGTGTTGGGCGATTTGCCGGATGCAGGCCGTCTCTCCGAGTTTCTATTAGCAATTTTAGCCAGTTTCCCCGGCGCGGTCAAGGTTCCTGGCAAATTCCGGTACATTGTTTCCAAATGTTGACTGCTTTTTGGAGAAATCCGGGAAAACACTGAAACTTTTTTGTCAAACTAACGGACTTGTCCCTGAACATTCTCTTAATTTTATATTTCATGCACAAATTTTTTGTAAAAAATTGGCCCGCCCCCCTTGACAGCCCTCTCAATTCATGGTAATTTTACAGTGTAAAAATATCTCAATTTGTGCAAAAAGAAGGAAGGGGGCGAGCATATGGCCGACGCGCTGTTAAAACTGCGGGAACTGCGGGACTCCATGAGCGGCGCGGAGCGCCAGATCGCGGACTATCTGCTGGAGCACCCGGAATCAGCGATGGATCTGAGCATTCACAAGCTGGCGGAAAAGACCTTCTCCTCCCCGTCCACTATCGTTCGAATGTGCGACCGGATCGGATTCAGCGGCTACCGGGAATTCCGCCGGAGTATCACCTATGAACTGGCCCTGCGGAAATCGGTCCGGGAGCAGAAGTATGACGATATCTCCCAGAGCGACAGCAACGAAGATATCATCGAGAAGATCACCTATAAAAATATCACCTCCCTGGAGGACACCAAAAACCTGCTGGACGCCGACGTGCTCCAGAAGTGCGTGGAGCTTTTGCGCAACTGCCGCATGGTGCTTCTGTTCGGCCTTGGGGCCTCCCTGCTGGTGGCCCATGACGCCTATCTGAAATTCCTTCGGATCAACAAGATGTGCGTCATCAACAGCGACTGGCACTCCCAGCTGCTCCAGGCCCGCAACGCCACCACGGAGGACTGCGCCATCGTCATCAGCTACTCCGGCGAGACCGAGGAGATGGTAGCCTGCATGAAGGCCCTCCGGGAGAACAGTACCCCCATCATCGCCATCACCCGTTACAGCCCATCCACCGTGGCCAACCTGTCGGATTACCGATTATATACCGCCGCCACCGAGACCCTGTTCCGCAGCGGCGCCATGGCCTCCCGGATCTCCCAGCTGAACGTGGTGGATATCCTGTACACAGCCTTCGCCAATCAGGACCGGGAAAAGAACATCGAGCAGTTCGCCAAATCCTATATCCGTAAGCCCGGTACGAAGGCCCACCTGGACGGCGGCCTGCTCTGACCGCCGCCTTGCATCAAAAAACACCTGTCCAAGCAGGTGTTTTTCGCATTTCATATGAAATTGCCGCGCGTCTATCCCGCCGCCCGGGCCACGATGGCGCCCATCTCGTCCCAGTGGTCCTCCATATCCCGGGCCAGCTTGAACTGGGTGCGGGTCCGGTCCAGGTTCTGCCCCGGCCGGTCGATGCGGAAATAGGAATCCCCCGTCAGATAGTCGGTGAGGAAGCGCATACCGCACTCCAGGGTCATCAGTCTGGCCCCCCAGGGCAGATAGGCCACCTCGTTGTCGGTGAGAGCGCCCCCCGTCCCCTCCAGGAAGGCCCCGGTGTACACGGAGAACAGGTCCAGGTCCAGAGCCACCCTGGACAGGTCGGTCTCGTCCTCGGAGCAGTGGTTGGCTCCGAAGCGGATGGAGTCGCCGAAGTCGTTGATGGACAGCCCCGGCATCACCGTGTCCAGATCGATGACGCAGATCCCCTCGCCGGTGATCTCGTCGATGAGGACGTTGTCCAGTTTTGTATCGTTGTGGGTCACCCGCAGGGGCAGCTTCCCCGCCCGCAGGGCGTCCAGGGCGGCGGAGCAGTCCCGCTCCCTGGCCAGGGCGAAGGCGATCTCCGGCCCGCAGTCCTTTGCCCGGCCCAGCGGATCGGCGGCGACGGCCTCCTTCAGCTTCGCCAGACGGTCCTCGGTGTCGTGGAAGCGGGGGATGGTCTCGTACAGGGTCCCGGCGGGATAGCCGTCCAGCAGCCGCTGGAACCGGCCGAAGGCCCGCCCGGAGGCGGCGAACAGCTCCGGCGTCCGGGCGGACTGGAAGCAGTGGGCGTTCCGGATGAAGGGGAAGACCCGCCACGCGCCGCCCAGGCTGTCGGTGTAGTAGCCCGCGCCGCTTCGGGGCCGGATGACCTCCAGCGTCTCCCGGGTCCTGTCTCCGCCGGCGGCCCTGATCTTTTCCCCCAGGTATTCGGTGACGCCGATCACGTTGGCCATCACCTGATCGGGGCGCTTGAAGGCAGCCGCGCTGATCCGCTGGAGGATGAAGCGCCTGTCATGCGGCGGCCGGGTGCGGACGCGGAAGGTGTCGTTCACGTGGCCGGAGCCGTAGCGCTTGACCTCGGCCACCGGCGCGCCGAAGTCGAAGGCGGCCACGGCCTCCTCCAGCGTGTGTTCCGCAGCGTTCATAAGAGATCTCCTCCCCGTGCCGGTCCGGGCCGGCGCCGTCCCGCCATCGCCGGCGGCGGGCGCGGACCCGTTCCACGCTATCTTATCAGGGTCGGCCGGTCAGGTCAATCCCCCAATTTCGCTTTTTTCGGCCGCCCGCCGGCGGTTTTTAAACTGATTGACATTTTTTGTTTTGCCATATATACTGGATGTGATCGGCCCCGCCGGTCCCCAGCATCAAGAGAGCGAGGTGTCCCCCATGACCGTGATCGGGAACGTAAAGGTATTCATAAACGGCGCCTTTGTGGACGGCGGCGTCGCTTTTGACCGGACGGTGACCGCCCTGGGGCGGGAGGTCTCCGGCGGGCTGGACGGCGAGGGCGGCTACGTCATCCCCGGCCTGATTGACATCCACACCCACGCCGCCGTCGGAGAGGACGCCAGCGACGGCAGGCCGGAGGGGCTGCCCGTCATGGCCCGGTACTACGCCGCCGGCGGAGTCACCGCCTGGTGTCCCACCACCATGACCCTCAAGGAGCCGGAGCTGACAAAGGCCATGCGCGCCATCCGGGGCTATGTCCGCCCGGAAAACGGCGCCAGGGTGGCCGGGATCAACCTGGAGGGTCCCTTCCTCTGCTATTCCAAGCGGGGGGCCCAGGCGGCGGAGAACCTCCACGCCCCGGACGCCGCCATGTTCCATCGCCTCAACGAGGCCTCCGGCGGCATGATCCGCCTGGTCACCGTGGCTCCGGAGGAGCCGGGCGCCATCCCCTTCATCCGGGAGGTCTCCAAAGTCTGCGCCGTGTCGGTGGGCCACACCGCCGCCAGCTACGACCAGGCCATGGCCGCCTATGAGGCCGGGGCGAGCCACGCCACCCACCTGTTCAACGCCATGCCCTCCCTGCTCCACCGGGCGCCCGGCCCCATCGCCGCCGCCTGCGACGCGGGGGCCAGCGTGGAACTCATCTCCGACGGGCTCCACGTCCATCCGGCGGTGGTGCGCCTGACCCACCGGCTCTTCGGGGACCGGCTGGTGCTCATCTCCGACTCCCTGCGCTGCGCCGGTATGCCCGACGGCGACTACGAGCTGGGCGGCCAGCCCATCACCATGAAGGACGGCAAGGCCACCCTCACCGGGACCGACACCCTGGCCGGCTCCTCCGTCCACCTGATGGAGGCCCTCCGGCGGGCGGTGTCCTTCGGGGTGCCCCTGGAAGCCGCCGTGTACGCCGCCACCGCCGCCCCCGCCCGGGCCATCCGTCGGGAGGGCGATATGGGGGCGCTGGCCGTCGGCCGGGCCGCCGACCTGGTGTGGCTGGACCGGTCCCTGAACGTCAAAGCCGTCTGGATCGACGGCAGGCGGGTATAGCCCGCCCCCTTACGACACCGCAAAGGCCGCGACGTGCCGTCGCGGCCTTTCCCGTACGCACACAGATCGCGAAAGAAGGCGCCGATATGGACGATACCCGCACACCGGTCTATGCCCGGACCCTCTCCCGGCTCATTCAGGCGGAGACGGTGTCCAGCCTGGACCACGACGACCCCGAAAAATTCCGCCGCTTCCACAGTCTGCTGCGGGAGACCTTTCCCGCCCTGTTCGCCGCCGTGGAGACAGAGGACTTCGACGGTAGCCTGCTCCTCCGCTGGAGGGGGGCGGACCCGGAAAAGCCGCCCATCCTCCTCATGAGCCACCACGACGTGGTGGAGGCCCCCGGAGCGTGGTCCCATCCTCCCTTCTCCGGCGACATCGCCGAAGGGAAGGTGTGGGGCCGGGGGACCCTGGACACCAAGGGCAGCCTCTGGGCCATGCTCCAGGCCGCCGAGGAGCTAATCGAGGAGGGGTTCGTCCCCGCCAGGGACGTGTACTTCGAGTCCGCCCGCACCGAGGAGATCAACGGCGCCGGGGCGGACGCCATCTCCAGGGCCCTGAAGAAACGGGGGATCCGCTTCGCCATGACTCTGGACGAGGGGGGCATGATGCTCCACGACCCCATCGGCGGGGCGGATGGGACCTTCGCCATGATCGGCGTGGGGGAAAAGGGCTGCGCCGATCTGAAATTCATCGCCCGCTCCAAGGGGGGCCACGCCTCCGCCCCCGGCAAAAACACCCCCCTGGTGCGGCTGGGAAAGTTCATGGCGGCGGCGGAGTCCTCCGGGATCTTCAAGGCGGAGCTGTCCCCGGTGGTCCGGGAGATGTTCGCCCGCATGGCCCCCACCATGAAGGGGCCCATGAAGGCCCTGTTCGCCAATGCGGACAGGCTGGCCCCCGCGCTGTGCAGGGCGCTGCCCGCCGTGTCGGCCACCGCCGGCGCCATGGTCAGGACCACCATCGCCTTCACCATGTGCCGCGGCTCCGAGGGGCGCAACGTCCTCCCCCAGGAGGCGTGGGTCATCGGCAATATGCGGTACTCCCACCACCAGGGCCGCAAGGCCAGCATCGCCGCCATCCGGAAGCTTGCCGCCCGGTACGGCATCGAAACGGAGGTGCTGGACGCCGGGTTCCCCTCCCCCGTCACCGACTACAACGGCGAGCCCTTCCGTCTGGTGGAGCGGGCGGTGAAGGCGGTGTTCCCCGGCGTCATCCCGGTGCCCTACCTGATGACCGGGGCCAGCGACAGCCGCTTCTTCAGCCGGGTGTCCGACCACTGCATCCGCTTCGCCCCCTTCCTCATCACGGGGGAACAGCTGGACAGCATCCACGGGGTGGACGAGAACGTGGACCTCTCCACCCTGGCCCCGGCGGTGGACTTCTACAAATTCATTCTGCGGGAGGGTTGACCGTGGCGGCAGAGAAAAAGGGGCTGAACATCAGCGTTAAATCGTACCTCACCGCCATCGCGGTCATCTTTGCCCTGATGGTGCTGACCTATCTTCTGACCTTTCTCATCCCCGGCGGCCAGTACGCCCGGACCGTGGACGCCGACGGCAACACCGTCATCGACACCGCCGGGGGCTTCACGCCGGTGGAGGGCGGGCTGCCCTTCTGGAAGTGGCTGCTCTCCCCGCTCCTGGTGCTGGGCGCCCCGGGAAACGGCGCTCTGATCGCGGTCATCGTCTTTCTGCTGGTGATGGGCGGGGTGTTCAACAGCCTTGAACAGCGCAGCCTGATGAAATACATGCTGGACCGGATCACCCACCGGTTCGGGGCGCGGCGCTACGCCCTTCTGGCGGCGGTCCCCCTGTTTTTCATGGCCATGGGGTCCCTCATCGGCTCCTTTGAGGAGTGCGTGCCCCTGGTGCCCATCGTGGTGGCCCTGGCGGCCGGACTGGGGTGGGACGCCCTCACCGGCGTGGGGATGAGCCTGTTGGCGGCGGGGTGCGGCTTCGCCGCGGGCGTGTGCAATCCCTTCACCGTGGGGGTGGCCCAGCAGCTGGCGGGGCTGCCCATGTTCTCCGGGCTGTGGCTGCGGCTGGTGAGCTTCGCGCTCATTTACGGGCTGCTGACGGCCTTCCTCCGGCGGTACGCCAAGCGGGTGGAGCGCCCCCTGGACGCCGCCTCCGGCGGCAGTTTCCTCCGGGATCCCGCCATGGACCGGGGCCTCGTCTGCTTCGCGGTCATTCTGGGGGCGGGCATTGTGACGGTGCTCAGCTCGGTGGTGGTCACCGCCCTCCGGGACTACACTATGATCGTCGTGGCGGTGATGTTCCTGGCCGCCGGGGTCACCGCCGCCCTGGTGTCGGGCATGCGGCCGGCCGATCTGGCCCGCGCCTTCCGGGACGGGCTGGTCAGCGTCCTCCCCGCCGTGCTGATGATCCTCATGGCCAACTCCATCCGGTACACCCTGGAGGAGGCCCATATTCTGGACTCCATCCTCCACGGCGCCGTGGACATCGCCGGCTTCCTGCCCAAGTGGGTGGTCATCCTCTTTATCTATCTGGTGGCCCTGGTGATGAACTTCTTCATCCCCTCCGGCTCCGCCAAGGCCTTCCTGCTGATCCCCCTCATCGTCCCCATCGCCCGGGTGTTCCGGCTCTCCCCGCAGCTCTGCGTGCTGGCCTACGCCTTTGGCGACGGGTTCTCCAACGTGTTCTATCCCACCAACCCGGTGCTGCTCATCTCCCTGGGCCTGGCCAATGTGAACTACGGGAAGTGGGTCAGGTGGAGCGGCCGGTTCCAGCTGATGAACCTGCTGCTCACCTGCGGCATCCTGCTCTTCGGCCTGGCCGTGGGCTACTGAGAACCCTCCCGGCGCAAAAGAAACATCCGCGGAGAGAAAACTCCGCGGATGTTTTTTGCCGTACCGGCCCCGCTCACTCCGCCTTGCCGGAGCGCACCAGCGGGGCGTTCTCCTCCTGGATGTCCTTGAAGTTGGACAGCATGGGCTCGATGTCCTGGCGGCGCATGTGGCGGTCCACGTAATTCTTGGTGATCTTATAGACCACCGGGCACAGCACCAGCACGCCGATCAGGTTGGGGATCATCATCATGCCGTTGAGGGTGTCGGCGATGTCCCAGGCCAGGTTCTCGCCCATCACCGCGCCGCCGAAGATGGCGACGACGAAGATGATCCGATAGGCCAGCACGGCCTTGTCGGAGAACAGAAAGCCGCAGGCGGTGGAGCCGTAGTGGGACCAGCCCAGCACCGTGGAGAAGGCGAAGAGCATGACGGCCACCGCCACGAAGGCGGAGCCGGCGAAGCCGAACTGCTCGCCGAAGATGGTGCTCATCAGGTTGGAGTTGTTGATGGCCACGCCCTCCCACTCGGTGACCACCGCGCCGGTGGACAGGTCCACCAGATCGGAGGACAGGATGGAGAAGGCGGTGAGGGTGCAGACGATGATGGTGTCGGCGAACACCTCGAAGATGCCCCACATGCCCTGGCGCACCGGCTCCTTCACGTTGGAGCTGGAGTGGACCATGACGGAGGAGCCCAGGCCCGCCTCATTGGAGAACACGCCCCGCTTGGCCCCCTGCTCGATGGCCAGCTTGATGCCGGACCCCACGAGGCCGCCGGCGGCGGCCTTCATGCCGAAGGCCCCCTTGAAGATGGCGCCGAACACGGCGGGGATCTGGTGCAGGTTGGTGACCAGGATCACCAGGGTGCCCACGATGTACAGGATGACCATGAAGGGCACGATCTTCTCGGTGACGGAGGCGATGCGCTTCAGCCCGCCCAGGATGACCAGGGCCACCAGGGCCAGGATCACCACGCCGGTGATCCACTTGGGCACGCCGAACACGGCCTCCATGTTGCCGGAGATGGAGTTCACCTGGGTCATGTTGCCGATGCCGAAGGAGGCCAGGAAGCAGAAGATGGAGAACAGCACCGCCAGCACCGCGCCGATGGTCTTGCAGCCCTTCTTGGCGCCCAGGCCGTCCCTCAGCTAGTACATGGCGCCGCCGTGCCACTCGCCGCTCTCGCTCCTGCGGCGGTAGAAGATGCCCAGCACGTTCTCAGAGTAATTGGTCATCATGCCGAAGAAGGCGATGATCCACATCCAGAACACCGCGCCGGGGCCGCCGGTGATGATGGCCCCCGCCACGCCCACGATGTTGCCGGTGCCCACCGTGGCCGCCAGAGCGGTACACAGGGACTGGAACTGGGAGATGGACTTGTCCTGGGTGTGACCGGACACGTCCTTTTTGAAGATGCTGCCGATGGTCTGCTTCATCCAGTGGCCGAAGTGGCTGACCTGGAAGCACTTGGTCAGGCAGGTCATCAGGATGCCCACGAAGGTCAGCAGGATGATGGCGGGCCAGCCCCAGACGATCTTGCTGTTGATGAAGTCGTTGACGTCGGTGATCACTTTCAGCAGGCCGGTGGGCTCCGCCGCCTCCAGGGCGAGAACGGGCAGATTTGCGAGCATGGCGCTCCCCTCTTTCTCTCAAACATGGGGCGATTATATGCCACTTTCCCGCTTTTTGCAAGTAAATTCATAAAGTTTTCAATCGAAACAGGAAAGTTCTCCGGAAACGCCCAAAAACGCGGGCATTTCCGGAGAACTTCTGTACATAACTGCAATAATATTCTTTTAAACTTTCATTTTATTTGACCCGCAACGCCCGCATGGCGTTGAGGATGGCGATGACCGCCACGCCCACGTCGGCGAAGACGGCCTCCCACATGTTGGCGCAGCCCACGGCCCCCAGCAGCAGGAACAGTCCCTTGACCGCCAGGGCGAACACGATGTTCTGCCGCACGATGCGCAGGCACTTCCGGGCGATGGAAACCGCCGCGGCCAGTTTGGACAGGTCGTCGTCCATGAGGACCACGTCGGCGGCCTCGATGGCGGCGTCGGACCCCAGGGCGCCCATGGCCACCCCAACGTCGGCCCGGGAGAGCACCGGCGCGTCGTTGATGCCGTCCCCCACAAAGACCAGCTGCTCCTTCGCCCGCTTGGAGGAGAGCAGTTCCTCCACCTGATCCACCTTGTCGCCGGGCAGCAGCCCCGCGTGGACCTCGTCGATCCCCAGTTCGGCGGCCACCGCGCGGCCCACCGCCTCACTGTCGCCGGTGAGCATGACGGTCTTCCGCACCCCGGCGGCCTTCAGATCGGCCAGGGCCCGGGGGGTGGTCTCCTTGATCTGGTCGGCCACCGTCACATATCCGACGTACTTCCCGTCCGCCGCCACATGAACCACGGTGCCCACCGCGCCGTCGGCGGCCCCGTCCGTCCAGCCGGGGAGGGAGGCGGCCATCAGTTTGGCGTTGCCGGCCAGCACCTCTTTGCCGTCCACCAGAGCCTTGACCCCCCGGCCGGCGATCTCGGTCACGCCGGTCACCCGCTCGGGATCGCACTCCTTCCCCCAGGCCGCCCGGAGAGACTGGGCGATGGGGTGGCCGGAGTGCCGCTCCGCCAAGGCGGCCAGCTCCAGCAGTTCCGCCTCGCTGACCCCCACGGGATGGACCCCGCTGACGGCGAAGGTGCCCTTGGTGAGAGTGCCCGTCTTGTCGAACACCACGATCCCGGCGTCGGCCAGCAGCTCCAGATAGTTGCCGCCCTTTACCAGGATACCCCTCCGGGAGGCCCCGCCGATCCCCCCGAAGAAGGACAAGGGGATGGAGATCACCAGGGCGCAGGGGCAGGAGATGACCAGGAAGATGAGGGCGCGGCTCACCCAGGTCTTCCAGTCATGGGTAAAAACAGAGGGGATGATGGCCAGGGCCAGCGCCCCGAACACCACGGCGGGGGTATAGTACCGGGCAAACTTGGTGATGAAGTTCTCCGCCTTGGCCTTCTTGGAGGAGGCGTTCTCCACCAGATCCAGGATCTTCGCCACGGTGGACTGGCCGAACTCCTTGGTGACCCGGACCTTCAGCAGGCCGGTGAGGTTCACGCAACCGGACAGCAGCTCGCCGCCCTCGCCCACGTCCCGGGGCACCGACTCGCCGGTGAGGGCGGCGGTGTCCACGGCGGAGCTGCCCTCGATGACCACCCCGTCCAGGGGGACCTTCTCGCCGGGGCGGACCACGATGGTCTCGCCGACGGCCACCTCCTCCGGGTCCACCTCAACGATCTCGCCGTCCCGCTCCACGTTGGCCACGTCGGGCCGGATGTCCATGAGCTGGGCGATGGACTGCCGGGACTTGCCCACGGCGTAGTTCTGGAACAGCTCGCCCACCTGGTAGAACAGCATGACCCCTACCGCCTCGGCGTACTCGCCCAGGACCAGGGCCCCCACGGTGGCCAGGGACATGAGGAAGTTCTCGTCGAACACCTGGCCGTGGGCGATATTGCGGACAGCTTTCCACAGCACGTCCCAGCCGATGATGAAGTAGGGGATCAGGTAAAGCCAGCCAATCGGCAGATAAGCGCCAGTGACAAGATTCCCGTCGCTGTCATAGCCGGGCACTCGCGTGCCGAAGGGCAAGCGGAACCAGTCCGGCAGCCAGATCCTCCCGTCGCCCTTCATCTTCATCAGAGCCAGGACGATCAGCATGGCCCCCGCGATGAGGATGCGGGCCAGCATTTTCTTCTGTTTTTTCGTCATGGGAGTTCCCTCCTCTGGATAAAAACAAATCTGTAGGGGTCGCCGCCCTCGGCGCCCCGCCCGAAAGAACGGGCCGCGCAATAGGCGGGTTAAACCGACAGGCCCCGCGGGCAGGATAAGGCCGCAGCCCGCCCAGGCATGATAAAACGGCAGGCCGCCCAAGGGGGCGGCCCCTACTTATTTCAGCACGATCTCGCAGTCGGGCTCCACCCGCTTGACGCACTTGAGCACGGCGGGCATCACAGCCTCCACGTCGGCGGCGGTGATGGTCATCTTCTGGGTGAGGAAGTTGACGGTGCAGTCCTCCACCCCGTCCAGCTTCAGAATGGCGTCCTGCATCTTGCGGGCGCAGTTGGCGCAGTCCAGGTTGATGAGCTTATAGGTCTTTTTCATGGGAAAGCACTCCTTCAATGTATGATTTGGCGGGCTTGCATGTTTGATTTGGCGGGCCGGCGCGGAGGCCGGCCCCTACGGGCTACTCCTGGATGTGGTCCATGCCTTGGGCGATGATCTTGCGGACGTGGTCGTCGGCCAGGGAGTAGAACACGGTCTTGCCGTCCTTCCGGGGCTTCACCAGCCTTGAGCCCTTCAGCACCCGCAGCTGGTGGGATACGGCGGACTGGGTGAGGCCCAGCAGCTGGGCGATGTCGCACACGCACAGCTCCGCCTCGAACAGGGCGTATAGGATCTTGATCCGGGTGGAGTCCCCGAACACCTTGAACAGCTCCGCCAGGTCGTACAGAGTCTCGTCGCCGGGCATCTCGTCCAGCACCTGCCGCACCGTGTCCTCGTGGACGCAGAGGAAGCCGCACCGCTCGATCTCCAGGTTCTCCTCCATTGGTCCCGCTCCTTTCGGATAAATATTTGAACATCTGCTCATATGTTAGCACAGTGTTGCCGCCCTGTCAACAGGGAATTTGGAAATCTGCGCAAAAAATCGGCGGGGCCTTTCGGCCCCGCCCCGGCGCGCTTATCGGATCTGTCCCGCTCCGGTGATGACGTATTTGTAGGAGCACAGCTCCCGCAGCCCCATGGGCCCCCGGGCGTGGAGCCGCTGGGTGGAGATGCCCATCTCGCAGCCCAGGCCGAACTCTCCCCCGTCGGTAAACCGGGTGGAGGCGTTCCAGTACACGGCGGCGGAGTCCACCCCCCGGAGGAACCTCCGGGCGGCCCCCTCGTCCGCCGTGACGATGCTCTCCGAGTGGCCGGTGCCGTGGGCGGCGATGTGGGCCACGGCCTCCTCCACCCCGTCCACCACCTTCACGGCCATGATATAGTCCAAAAACTCGGTGTCGAAGTCCTTCGCCCCCGCCGGCGTGCCGTCGATGAGCTTCGCGGCCTCCCCGTCCAGCCGCAGCTCCACAGGGGGCTTGCCGGCGGCGGCCCGATCGTCCGCCATGCGTTTCTTGAACCTGGGCAGGAACTCCGCCGCGATGTCCCGGTGGACCAGGCAGACCTCGGCGGCGTTGCAGACGGAAGGCCGGGAACACTTGGCGTTCTCCAGGATGTCCAGAGCCGTGTCCTGATCCGCGTCCCTGTCCACATAGATGTGGCAGATGCCGGTGCCCGTCTCGATGACGGGGACGGTGGCGTTGTCCACGCAGGCCCGGATGAGCCCCGCCCCGCCCCTGGGGATGAGCAGGTCCACATAGCCGGAGGCGGTCATCAGCTCGTTTGCCGAGGCCCGGGAGGTATCCTCCACCAGCCCCAGGGCGTCGGCGGGCAGACCGGCGGAGGTGAGCCCCTCCTTCAGCGCCTCCACAATGGCGGCGGCGGAGCGGTGGGCCTCCTTCCCGCAGCGCAGCACGCAGGCGGAGCCGGCTTTCAGGGCCAGGGCCGCCGCGTCGGAGGTGACGTTGGGCCGGCTCTCATAGATGATGGCGATGACCCCCATGGGGACGGCGGTCTTCTCAATGACCAGGCCGTTGGGCCGCTCCGTCCGGGACAGCACCTCCCCCGCCGGGTCGGGCAGGGCGGCCACCTCCCGGACCCCCTGGGCCATGCCCCGGATCCGCGCCTCTGACAGGGCCAGCCGGTCCAGCATCACGTCGGAGATGGTGCCCTTCGCCGCCTCCAGGTCCAGCCCGTTGGCGGCCAGGATGGCCCCGGTGTAGGCCTCCAGAGCGTCCGCCATGGCCCGCAGAGCGGCGTTTTTGGTTTCGGTGTCGGCCAGGGCCATGGCCGACCTGGCGGCCCTGGCCCGCTGCAACAGTTCCAGCGTAGTCATGCGTCCTTCCTCCCTATGAAGCGGGTGCCCACGGGCCGCCCCGCCGCGATGTCATACAGCTTCTCCGGCTCCCGCCCGTTGGCGATGACCATGTCACAGCCCCCGGCCATCACCAGTTTGGCCGCCTTCAGTTTGGTGGCCATGCCGCCGGACCCCAGGGCCGAGCCGGTCCCGCCGGCCAGGGCCTCCACCTCCGGCGTGACGGCGCGCACCTCCGGGATGAGCCGCGCGTCCGCGTCCCTCCGGGGGTCGGCGGTGTACAGCCCGTCGATGTCGCTGAGGATCACCAGCAGCCCGGCCCCCACGCACCCGGCCACGATGGCGGAGAGGGTGTCGTTCTCCCCGATGGTGGTGGACACCCCCACCTCGTCGGTGGCCACGGCGTCGTTCTCGTTGACGATGGGCAGCACGTTCAGCTCCAGCAGGCGGCCCATCACGTTCTCAAAGTTTCGCCGCCGCCCGGGGAAGTCCACGTCCTCCCGGGTCAGCAGGATCTGGGCCACGTTGTGCCCGTACTGGCCGAACAGCCGGTCATAGGTGTACATCAGCTCGCACTGGCCCACGGCGGCGGCCGCCTGCTTGGTGGGCATATCCGCCGGACGGCCGGGGAGGTTCAGCTTGCCCACCCCCATGCCGATGGCCCCGGAGGACACCAGGATGATCTGGTGTCCCGCATTTTTCAGGTCGGAGAGCACCTTCACCAGCTCCTCCACCCGGCGGATGTTCAGCCGCCCGGTAGAATGGGCCAGGGTGGAGGTGCCCACCTTCACGACGATCTTCATGCGCTTTCCCTCTCTGTCTCGCTAAAGTTTCCTCCATCATACCACAGAAATACAAAAAAGGGAAGGCCGATTTTCGGCCCTTCCCTTTTCTGATGAGCTCAGTACCGGCGGATGACCGCCACCACTCTCCCCAGAATGGAGCAGCCCCCCCCGTCGATGGGCTGGTACTCCGGGCTGGAGTTCTCCGGCATGAGCCAGACATGCCCGTCGATCCGGCGGAAGGTCTTGACGGTGGCCTCGTCCTCGAACAGGGCCACCACGATGTCCCCGTTGCGCACCTCGGTCTGCTGGTGGACGACGACCAGGTCCCCGGGCAGGATGCCCGCCTCCAGCATGGACTCGCCCCGGACCTTCAGGGCGAAGTGCTCCCCGACAAGGCCCTCGGTGTCGAAGGTCAGGTACTCCTCAATGTTCTCCTGGGCCAGGATGGGGGACCCGGCGGCCACATAGCCCACCAGGGGCACCTGGTCCCTCCGGCCATGGGCGCCGTCGTTGACGGTGATGGCGCGGGTCTTGCCCTCCGCCTGGGAGATGAGCCCCGCCTCCCGGAGGCCCTTCAGGTGGAAATGGACGGTAGAGGGGGATTTCAGATCCACCGCCTCGGCGATCTCCCGCACCGAAGGGGGATAGCCATGCCGGCCGGTGAACGCCAGGATATAATCGTAGATCTGCTGCTGTTTGGGGGTCAGCTTACTCATGGCGGACGCTCCTTCCCTTGATTGCCTGTCTCTCTGCAACCCAGTATACAACATTTGTTCCGCTTTGTCAAACGTTTGTTCTAAATTTTCAGAAAAATTTTTCGCCGCCCCGTCCCGGGAAAAAAGTCAGAGATCCGCCGAAAAAAACCTTGCAATCCGGGAAAAAGTGTGGTAACATACAGTTTACCTGCGCGGGCGGACTGTGCCCATTTGAGACTGAAAACCGAAAGGAAACGATCCGATATGACTCCTGTTCAAATCGTGCTGTCCATCGTCTACTTCATCGTGGCCCTGGTCCTCATCGCCATCGTGATGCTCCAGTCCGGCAAGAGCGCCGGCCTGTCCGGCGCCATCGCCGGCGGGGCCGACACCTTCCTGTCCAAGAACAAGGCCAAGACCGCCGACGCCAAGCTGGCCCGCCTCACCAAGTGGGTGGCCATCGGCTTCATGATCCTTACCGTGATCATCGGCCTGGTGGCCGCCTGACCGGCACTGCGCGCAAAGGGAAATCCCTCTCCGATCCGGAGAGGGATTTTTTCATACCCGCAGAGGCTCAGGAGGCCGGTACTGCAATGCCTCGGCCTCGTCGCCGCAAGCTTCGTATCCCTCGCCTCCGCCTGCCGGCGAAGGCTCGCTCATTTCGCTGCGGCTCCTCTCCCCACAAAGCGGAAGGCCGCTTTGCGGGGACCCCTTTAGACCCGCAGATGCTCCGGCGGGCGGTACTGTAATGCCTCGGCCAGATGCTGGACTTCGATATCCTCCGCCCCGTCCAGGTCGGCGATGGTCCGGGCCACCCGCAAAATGCGGTCATAGCTCCGGGCGGTGAGGCCCAGCCGGTCGTAGGCCCCCCGGATGAGCTGCTGGCACTCCCCGTCCAGGGCGCAGCAGGCCTTCAGCTCCTTTGGCCCCATGTGGGCGTTGCAGGCGGGGCCGCCGGGTCCGAACCGCTCTGTCTGGATGGCCCTGGCGGCGTTGACCCGGGCCCGGATGACGGCGGACGGCTCCGCCGGGCCGGACTCGCCGGACAGCTCGTCGTACTCCAGGGAGGGCACATCCACGCAGATGTCGATGCGGTCCAGCATAGGCCCCGACAGCCTTGACAGATACCGCCGGACGGACTGCTCGGTGCAGGTGCACCGCCCGGAGGGGTGGCCGTACCAGCCGCACTTGCAGGGGTTCATGGCGCACACCAGCATGAACCGGCTGGGGTAGCTCACCGAGCCGGACACCCGCGTCAAATTGGCCTGACCGTCCTCCAGGGGCTGGCGGAGGACCTCCAGCACGTCGGCGTGGAACTCGGGCAGCTCGTCCAGGAACAGGACGCCGTTGTGGGCGAGGGAGATCTCGCCGGGCCGCAGGGCGGCGCCGCCGCCCGCCATGGCTACGGCCGAGATGGTGTGGTGAGGGGAGCGGAAGGGCCGCCGCAGGATCATGGGCTCCTCCCGGCTGGTCATGCCCATCACCGAGTAGATCTCGGTGCACGCCAAGGCCTCCTCCCGGGTCATATCGGGCAGGATGGAGGGCAGGCGCTTGGCCATCATGGACTTGCCCGCGCCGGGGCTGCCGGTCATCAGCACATGATGGCCCCCGGCGGCGGCCACCTCCAGGGCCCGCTTGGCCTGCTCCTGGCCCTTGACCTCGCTGAAGTCCGGGCCGTAGTAGTCGGCGTTCTCCGGCGTCCACGCCGGGGCGGGGCCGATGGGCCGTTTTCCAGACAGGTGCGCCGCCAGTTCCTCTACGGTGCTCACCGGGATGACCTCCAGCCCCTCTCCGGCCAGGGTGGCCTCGGGGGCGTTGTCGGCGGGAACGTACAGCCGCTCCATCCCCTCCCGCTTGGCGGCCAGGGCCATGGGCAGCACTCCGGACACCGGCCGCAGGTGCCCGTCCAGGGACAGCTCCCCGAGAAAGGCGGACTTCCGCTCCCTTTTCAGGGAAATCTGCCCTCCGGCGGCCAGAATGCCCACCAGGATGGGCAGGTCGTACACGGTGCCCGCCTTTTTCCGGTCGGCGGGGGCCAGGTTCACGGTGATGCGGGACACGGGGAAGTCGAACCCGCTGCACTTGATGGCGGAGCGCACCCGCTCTCTTGCCTCCTTCACGGCGGCGTCGGGCAGGCCCACCACGTCGAAGGCGGGCAGGCCGCCGGACAGGGCGCACTCGGCGGTGACCGGATAGCCCGCCACCCCCTGGAGGCCCAGCGACATCACATTGCGCACCATGGGGACTCCCCTCCTCAGTCACGTTTCCCCTATTTTACCACAGGTTTCCCCGCTTCGCAAGCCGGATAAAAAACTGCATTCTTTTGCCGAAAAAATCACAATCTGACGATTGCAAATCCCCTCGGAACATGGTATAGTAGTTGCGTATGCGAAACAAGTCCGCCGGGGACGCCCGGCGAATAAAGGAGGAAGCAACGCTTATGGCACGCAAGTTCAAATCCATGGACGGCAACACCGCCGCCGCCCACGTCTCCTACGCGTTCACCGAGGTGGCGGGCATCTACCCCATCACCCCGTCCAGCCCCATGGCGGACAACGTGGACCAGTGGGCCGCCCAGGGCCGGAAGAACATCTTCGGTCAGACGGTGAAGGTCATCGAGATGCAGTCCGAGGCCGGCGCCGCCGGCACGGTCCACGGCTCTCTGGCCGCCGGCGCCCTGACTACCACCTATACCGCCTCTCAGGGCCTGCTGCTGATGATACCCAATATGTACAAGATCGCCGGCGAGCTGCTGCCCGGCGTGTTCCATGTGTCCGCCCGGACCGTGGCCAGCCACGCCCTGAACATCTTCGGCGACCACTCCGACGTGATGGCCTGCCGTCAGACCGGCTTCGCCATGCTGGCGGAGGGCAACGTGCAGGAGGTCATGGACCTGGGCGCCGTGGCCCATCTGGCCGCCATCAAGGGCCGGGTCCCCTTCCTGAACTTCTTCGACGGGTTCCGCACCTCTCACGAGATCCAGAAGGTGGCCGTGTGGGACTATGACGATCTGGCCGAGATGGTGGACTGGGACGCAGTGAACGCTTTCCGCGCCCGGGCCCTCAACCCCAACGCCCCCGTCATGCGCGGCTCCCACGAGAACGGCGATATCTTCTTCCAGCACCGCGAGGCCTGCAACCAGTACTATGAGGCGGTCCCCGGGATCGTGGAGGAGTACATGGCCAAGGTCAACGCCAAGCTGGGCACCGACTATCAGCTGTTCAACTACTACGGCGCGCCCGACGCCGACCGGGTCATCATCGCCATGGGCTCCATCTGCGACGTGGCCGAGGAGGTCATCGACTACCTGAACGCCCACGGCGAGAAGGTGGGCCTCATCAAGGTGCGGCTGTACCGCCCCTGGCGGGCCGACAAGCTGCTGGCCGCCATCCCCGCCACCGCCAAAAAGATCGCCGTGCTGGACCGCACCAAGGAGCCCGGCGCCCAGGGCGAGCCTCTGTACCTGGACGTGGTCACCTCCCTGGCCAACGCCGGCAGGAACGACGTCACCGTCATCGGCGGCCGCTACGGCCTGGGCTCCAAGGACACCCCGCCCGCCAGCGTGTTCGCCGTCTATGAGGAACTGACCAAGGCCGAGCCCAAGCGCCAGTTCACCATCGGCATCGTGGACGACGTGACCAATATGTCCCTGGAGGAGAAGCCCTCCCCCAACACCGCGGCCGAGGGGACCATCGAGTGCAAGTTCTGGGGCCTCGGCGGCGACGGCACCGTGGGCGCCAACAAGAACTCCATCAAGATCATCGGCGACCACACCGACAAGTACGTCCAGGCCTACTTCCAGTATGACTCCAAGAAGACCGGCGGCGTGACCATCAGCCACCTGCGCTTCGGCGACAAGCCCATCCGGGCCCCCTACTACATCAACAAGGCCGACTTCGTGGCCTGCCACAACCCCTCCTACATCATCAAGGCCTTCCCCATGGTC
>CANRFU010000035.1 GCA_947629975.1 uncultured Oscillospiraceae bacterium
CTGGCTTCCTTCACCAACGTGGCGGGCCTGGGGGTCATGGGTGTGGGCTCCATGGTGTTCCCCATGCTGGTGTCCTTCGCCCTGAAGGAGAACCAGGGGCTTTGGTTCATGACCATGCTGGCCGTGGCCATCTTCACCGCCCTGACCATCTTCCTCCAGTTCAAGTTCACCCGGGAGCGGGTCACGGAGGAGAGCATGGGCACAGCCGGCGGCGACGCCCAGGACAAAACGGCCACCCTGGGGGAACAGCTCAAGGCTGTGACCAGCGAGAAGTGGTGGTGGATCACCATGATCTTTTACATGGGCTTCCAGTGGAGCGGGGCCATGAAGAACGGCTCCATGGCTTTCTTCTGCAAGTGGGTGCTGGACAACACCTTCTTTGGCTCCGCCGACGCCTGGGGCGCGTCCCAATCCCTGCTGGCAGTGCTGGGGGCCATCCCTATGGCGGTGGCGGCGGCGCTGGTGGTGCCGCTGGCCAACAAATTCGGCAAGCGCACCGTCACCATCATCGGCATGGTGGTCGGCGTCATCGGCGGTGTCATTGCCGGGATGGGGCAGGGCCAGATCGTCCCGGTGGCCATCGGCGTGGCGATCAAGTGCCTGGGTTCCGCCCCGGCGTGCTACCTGATTTTGGCCATGCTGGCGGACGTGATCGACCACATCGAATTTAAGAGCGGCATCCGCACAGACGGGCTCACCATGTCCATCTACAGCTCCATCATGGTGGCCGCCACCCCCATCTGCAACGCGATTTTCAGCGCCATCCTGAACGGCAGCGGCTATGCCCAGGGGGCCGACGTGGCCTTGGGCACCGCGGGGCAGACCGCCGCGGCCCAGGGGGCCATCACAGTGAGCTATATCTGGATCGAGACCATCGCCTATGCCGTGTGCGCGGTGCTGATGCTGCTGTGGACGGTGGAGAAAAACCTCCCCGAGGAGCAAAAGGCCATCGCGGAGCGCAAAAAGTGAGGGGGTGCGGCGTGAAAACAAAGCAGGCGCTCAACCCCTATCTCCCCAGCTGGGAGTACATCCCGGACGGCGAGCCTCATGTGTTCGGAGACCGGGTCTACGTCTACGGCTCCCACGACAGGTTCAACGCGCCCATCTTCTGCGTCAACGACTACGTGTGCTGGTCCGCCCCGGTGGACGACCTGTCCGACTGGCGGTATGAGGGCGTGATCTACCTCAAGAACCAGGATCCGAAAAATAAGCTGGGCCTGCGGCTGCTGTTCGCCCCTGACGTGTGCCGGGGGGCGGACGGGCAGTATTACCTCTACTACGCCTTCGATTTTATGGGGATCATGGGGGTGGCCGTCTGCGACACTCCGGCGGGGCATTATCAATTCCTGGGCCATGTCCGCTACCCAGACGGCACGGTATGGGGCCGGAAAAAAGGCGACCAGTTCCCCTTCGACCCCGGCGTGCTGGCGGACGACGACGGGCGGATCTGGCTGTACTCCGGGTTTTACACCCCCACCCCCGCCGCCGTCACCGGCTTCAAAAAGCTGAAAAACGATGGTGGCACGGTGGTGGAGCTGGAGCGGGATATGCTCACCATCAAGGGGGAGCCCCAGGTGATTTTTCCCAAGGAGGGCCCCGGCTCCTTCCCCAACCACGAGTTTTTTGAGGCCAGCTCCATCCGCAAGGACGGGGACAAGTACATCTTTGTCTACTCCTCTCGGCACAACCACGAGCTGTGCTATGCGGTCAGCGACCGGCCCGACGGCGGCTTCACCTTCGGAGGCACGCTGGTGAGCCAGGGTGACCTGTTCCTGGACGGCAACGAGGACGAGCGAAAGGGCCTGAACTACCTGGGCAATACCCACGGCGGGCTGCTGAACATCGGGGAGGACTGGTATATCTTCTACCACCGGCAGACCAACCGCCACTCCTATTCCCGTCAGGCCTGCGCGGAAAAACTGGTTCGCAGCCCCGACGGCTCCTTCCGGCAGGCGGAGCTGACCTCCTGCGGGTTGAACGGCGGGCCGCTGCGGGGCATTGGGCGCTATCCGGCCTATATTGCCTGCAACCTGTGGAGCAGGGACGGCGTGGGGCGCTACGACTGTCCCAGTCCCCGAAGGGCATTTGCCGCCCACCCCTATTTCACCCAGACGGGGAAGGACCGGGAGGGGAACGGTGACCAGTACATCGCCAATATGCGGGACGGCGCTGTGGCAGGCTTCAAGTATTTTGACATCCGGGGGGTCAAAACTGTGGCGGTGGAACTGAGCGGCACCGCGGAAGGAGAATTTTTACTCTCCGACACGCCGGGCTTTCAGACGATATCGGCGCGTATCCCGTTGAAGCTGATCGATGGACGGGCAGAATTTCGAGCAGGCTGTGCTTTAGATAATGGGGCACGGGCGCTGTATTTCAAATTCTGCGGAGTGGGAAGTGCTGATTTCCATTCCTTTTTACTGGAGGAGGAGAAACATGAAGGCAAATCAATTCAATGATTGCTGGCAAGTGAGATATCTGGAAGATGAGGGCCCCGGTGTTCCCGTGACCCTTCCCCACGACACCATGCTGTCCGAGCCCCGCACGGAGCTGTCCGCTGGGGGCGTGAACACCGGCTGGTATGAGGGGCGGGACTACCTCTACACGAAGGCTTTCACCCCCGATCATACCCTGGCGGGACAGACCGCCGTGTTGGAGTTCGAGGGGGTGTACCACAATGCCGAGGTGTGGCTCAACGGGGAGAAGCTGGCCTTCCGGCCCTACGGCTACACCAACTTTTATGTGGAGCTGACGGGGAAACTGCGGGTGGAGGCGGAAAATACCTTGGAGGTCATCGCCCGCAACGCCGACCAGCCCAATTCCCGCTGGTACTCCGGCGCGGGCATTTACCGGCCTGTTGTCTTGTGGACGGCGGATCGGGAGCACATCAAGCTCAACGGGGTGAAGATCCGCACGCTATCCCTGGATCCGGCCCAGATCGAGGTGCGGGTGGAGACGGAGGGTGCGGGGCCGGTGTCCGTGGCCGTCCTGGACAACGGACGGGAGCTGGCCGCCGCCGCCGGGGAGACCAAGGGGCAGGTTACATTTACCATGACCCTGGAAGGGGCTAAGCCCTGGAGCCTGGACGATCCTCAGCTCTATGCGTGCCGGGTAAGGTTTGGGACGGATGAGGTGGTGGAAACCTTCGGTCTGCGCACCCTGGAGTGGGGCCGCCGCGGTCTGCTGCTCAACGGGGAGCGGGTCATTGTCCAAGGGGCCTGCATCCACCACGACAACGGTGTACTGGGGGCCTGCTGCTACGAGGACGCGGAGTGGCGCAAGATCCGCATTTTGAAGGAAAACGGCTACAACGCCATCCGCTCTGCCCACAACCCCTGTTCCAAGTTTCTGCTGGATGCCTGTGACTACCTGGGTGTGCTGGTGATGGACGAGTACATCGACCATTGGTACATCCATAAGACGGAACATGATTATGTGGATTACTTCATGGAGTGGTGGAAGCAGGATTTGAAGGACATGGTGGACAAGGACTACAACCACCCGTCGGTGATCCTCTATTCCACCGGCAACGAGGTATCCGAGACCGCACAGAAAAAGGGCATCAAGCTCACCGCCGACTTGACCAATTATCTTCACCAGCTGGACAATACCAGGCCCGTCACCTGCGGCGTGAACATCTTTTTCAATTTCCTGTCCTCTGTCGGCTTTGGCGTCTACAGCGACGAGAAGGCAAAAAAAGAGGCCGAAAAGGCGGAAAAGCTGAAAGCCGCCGGGGCGGCGCCCAAGAAAAAGAAGGCGGTGGGCAGCGAGTTTTTCAACAACATGGCGGGGCTGTTTGGGGACAACTTCATGAAGCTGGGGGCCACCCTCCCCCCTGTGACTGGCGAACCCGGGACGCCTTCGCCAATATGGACGTGGCGGGATACAACTATGGCATCTTCCGCTATGAGGGCGACCTGAAAAAGTACCCGAACCGGCTGATCCTGGGCAGCGAGACCTTCTGTTCCGATGCCTACCGGTTCCGGGAACTGGCGAAAAAAGAGCCCCGCATCGTGGGCGACTTTGTGTGGGCAGGTATGGACTACCTGGGCGAGGTGGGCATCGGCTCCTGGGAGTACCAGGACTACGCGCCGGACTTTGGCCACGGCGTGGGCTGGGTGTCCGCAGGCTCGGGCCGGATCGACCTGACGGGTCTGCCCTTGGGTGAGGCGCTGTACACCCGGGTGGCCCTGGAGCGGGACAAGGGCCCATACATCGCCGTGTGCCCGGTGAACCACACCGGTGACAAGCACTCCCCCTCCGCCTGGAAAATGTCCAACGCCATCCCCTCCTGGAGCTGGCGGGGCTGCGCGGGCAAGCGCGCCAACGTGGAGGTCTACGCCCGTGCCCACAGCGTGGAGCTGCTGGTGAACGGCAGAAGCGTGGGCAAAAAAGAGCTGAAAAATGATTGCATCGCCAAATTCCGCTGCACCTATGAGGACGGCACGGTGGAAGCGGTAAGCTATGACAGCCATGGGCACGAGTTGGGGCACTGCTCCCTGCGCACCGCATCCCCGGAAACACAGCTGCGGGCCGTACCCGAGGAGGGCGACGTGGAGCCGGGCCGCCTGTGCCATATCAGACTGCAATACACCGACGAAAGCGGTGTCGTCAAGCCGCTGGAGCGGGGTATCCTCAGCGTGAAGGTGACAGGCGGCAGGCTGCTGGGCCTGGGCAGCGCGTGCCCTTACAATGAGACCGGCTACATCACAGACCGTACCGACACCTATTACGGTGAGGCTCTGGCTGTCGTACAAGCGGGAGAAGGTGCGGAACTCACCCTGGCTGTTACAGACGGCAGATACGCAGGGAGTGTTACCATCCCTGTGATCCGCTGAAGGAGGATGACAATATGCTCTATATTGGCATTGATCTTGGCACCTCCGCCTGCAAGCTGCTGCTGGTGGACGGGAGCGGCGCGGTGCTCAGCGAGGTCACAAAGGAATACCCCCTGTCCTTCCCCCACCCCGGCTGGTCGGAGCAGAACCCGGAGGACTGGTGGCGGGCTGTGACGGACGGGGTGCCAGAACTGCTCCACGGTTTTGACGCTTCTCAAGTGGCAGGAATCGGCGCGGGCGGGCAGATGCACGGCCTGGTGGCGCTGGATGAGGACGACAACGTCATCCGCCCCGCCATCCTGTGGAACGACGGGCGGACGGCCAAAGAGGTGGACTACCTCAACGAGACCGTTGGCCGCGACAAGCTGAGCCGGTACACCGCCAACATCGCCTTCGCGGGCTTCACCGCCCCCAAGCTGCTGTGGATGCGGGAGCACGAGCCGGAAAACTTTGCGAAAATCCGCAAGATCATGCTCCCCAAGGACTACATCAACTACAAGCTGACGGGCGTCCACTGCACGGACTGTTCGGACGCCTCCGGGACGCTGCTGCTGGACGTGGAGCACAAACGCTGGAGCGCTGAGATGCGCGGTATCTGCGGCGTCACGGAGGAACAGCTCCCCAAGCTGTACCAGAGCTGGGAGACGGTGGGAACCCTGAAAGCCGATGTGGCGAAAGAGCTGGGGTTGCCCGAGAGCGTCAAGGTCTGCGCCGGGGCGGGGGACAACGCCGCCGCCGCTGTTGGAACGGGCGTCGTGGGCGCGGGCGGGTGCAATATTTCGCTGGGCACGTCCGGCACCATCTTCATCAGCTCGGACAAGTTTGGGGTTGACCCAAACAACGCCCTCCATGCCTTCGCCCACGCGGACGGCGGCTGGCACCTGATGGGCTGTATGCTGTCCGCTGCCTCCTGCAACAAGTGGTGGTGCGGGGACATTTTGGGTATCAGCGATTACCAAACCGAGCAAAAGCCCATCGGCAAGGATAAGTTGGGCCGAAACCGGGTGTTCTTCCTGCCCTACCTCATGGGCGAGCGCTCCCCCATCAACGATACCAATGCCCGGGGCACGTTCATCGGCATGAGCATGGACACCACCCGCGCCGACCTCACCCAGGCGGTGCTGGAGGGTGTGGCTTTTGCCATCCGGGACAGCTTCGAGGTGGCCAAGTCCCTGGGCGTGTCCATCCCCAAGAGCATGATCTGCGGCGGCGGAGCCAAATCGCCCCTGTGGCGGACCATCTTCGCCAACGTGCTGGGCATTCCGCTGACCCTGCCACAGACCGAGCAGGGCCCCGGCTACGGCGGCGCGGTGCTGGCCATGGTGGGCTGCGGGGCGTTTGAAAGCGTCCAGGCCGCCTGTGACACGCTGATCCACGTGGCCCAGACCGTGGAGCCGGACGCAGAACTCACCGCCCGGTACGAGGAGCGATATCGAAAGTTCCAACAAATCTACCCGGCCCTAAAAAATGTGTTTCCAGCGTTGAAATGAGGAGGTCAAGCATGGAGATCAAAAGCATATTTGACGCAGAATTTTCCCCCTATGGGCAGGTGCATAAGGGCTATAAGCTGGATGGCCTGCTGGCGGCCATGAAAGCCATCCCCTTGCCGGAAAGTGGCACCACCTACCAGCCCGCCATTCCTGAGCTGGAGGCCCTGCCCATCTTTGAACTGTTTGGCGCCAACGCCTACGGCGGGATGCCCGTCCAGCTGGGGATGTGCTGGGGCCGCAACACCAAATTGAACTGCCTGGAGTACCACCGGGACAGCGAGTTTAACGTGGGCACCCATGACTTCATCCTCCTGCTGGCCAAGCAGGACGAAATCGTGGACGGTATGCTGGACACCGCAAAAGTCCGGACGTTTCGCGTCCCCGCCGGGGTGTTGGTGGAGGTGTACGCCACCACTTTGCACTATGCCCCCTGCCACACCGACGAGGCCGAGGGCTTCCGGGTGGCGGTGGCGCTGCCCCGGGGCACCAACGAGGCAAAACCCGCCATCAAGGCCATAACAGAGGAGGATCAACTGCTCTGGGCCCGGAACAAGTGGCTGCTGGCCCATGAGGACAGCGCCGAGGCCGGACAAGGCGCCGCCGTCCGGCTGTCCGGCGACAACAACGATATTGCCAACGATATTTGATATAGGAGGAAAACATCATGAAAAACATCCCTGACGTAAAACTTGGCCTCATCGCTGTCTCCCGGGACTGCTTCCCCATCGCCCTGAGCGAGAAGCGCCGCGCCGCCATCAAAGCCGCCTATGCGGGCGACCTCTACGAGTGCCCTGTCACCGTTGAGAACGAGCTGGATATGCTGAAAGCCTTGGCCGATGTGAACGAGCACGGCTGCAACGCCCTGGTGGTGTTCCTGGGCAATTTCGGCCCCGAGACCCCCGAGACCCTCATTGCCAAAAACTTTGACGGCCCCTGTATGTTCGTGGCCGCCGCCGAGGGGGACGGCGACCTCATCAATGGGCGCGGCGACGCCTACTGCGGTATGCTCAACTGCTCCTACAACCTGGGGATGCGCCATCTGAAGGGCTACATCCCGGAGTACCCCGTGGGCACGGCGGAGGACATCACCAAAATGATTGCGGACTTCGTGCCCATCGCAAGGGCGGTCATCGGTGTGAAAAACCTGAAGATCATCACCTTCGGCCCCCGTCCCCAGGACTTTTTCGCCTGCAACGCCCCCATCAAGGGCCTGTACGAGATCGGCGTGGAGATCGAGGAGAACTCCGAGTTGGACCTCCTGGTTAGCTACCAGGAGCACGCGGGCGATCCCCGCATTCCCGCGGTGTGCGCCGAGATGGCCGAGGAGATGGGAGAGGGTCGCTTCTACCCCGACCTGGGCGAGCGCATGGCGCAGTTCGAACTCACCCTGCTGGATTGGGCGGAAAACCACAAGGGTTCCCGCAAGTACGTGGCCTTCGCCGACAAGTGCTGGCCCGCGTTCCCCAGTCAGTTCGGGTTCGAACCCTGCTACGTCAACTCCCGGCTGGCGGCCCGTGGCATTCCCGTGGCCTGCGAGGTTGACATCTACGGCGCACTCAGCGAGTACATCGGGGCTTGTGTGTCCGGCGACGCCGTGACCCTGCTGGACATCAACAACTCCGTCCCGGCCCAGATGTGGGAGGAGCAGATCAAGGGCAGACACGACTACCAGCTCACCGACACCTTCATGGGCTTCCACTGCGGCAACACCCCCGCCTGCAAGCTGTGCGCAGACCGGGCGGTGAAGTACCAGCTCATCCAGCACCGCCTGCTGGAGCCCCAGGACAGCGACCCCGACTTCACCCGCGGCACCCTGGAGGCGGACATTGCGCCCTCTGACATCACCTTCTACCGCCTCCAGTGCGACAGCGAGGGAAATCTCCGCTCCTACATCGCCCAGGGCGAGGTGCTGCCCGTCAAGACCGGCAGCTTCGGCGGAATCGGCGTGTTTGCCATCCACGAGATGGGCCGGTTCTACCGCCATGTGCTGATCCAGAAGCGCTACCCCCACCACGGGGCGGTGGCCTTTGGCCACTACGGCAAGGCGCTGTTCGAGGTGTTCAAGTTCCTGGGCGTTCAGGATATCGCCTATAATCAGCCCAAATCCCTGCCCTATCCCACCGAGAACCCCTGGGGTTGAGCGCCATGGAAAAACTTTGTCTTGGCATCGAATTGGGTTCCACCCGCATCAAGGCGGTGGCCGTCGATGGACAGCATACCCCTGTGTCCTCCGGGGACTACATCTGGGCGTCCAGCTACGAAAATGGCGTGTGGACCTACTCCCTGGACGAGGTGTGGAAGGGCCTGAAGGCCACCCTGTCCGGGGTAGAGCACCGGGAGACCGTCTGCGCCATGGGCATATCCGGCATGATGCACGGCTACCTGGCTTTTGACGTGGACTGGAACCTGCTGACGCCCTTCCGCACCTGGCAGAACACCATCACGGGGCAAGCGGCGGCGGAATTGACGGCCCTGTTCGGCTTCAACATTCCCCAGAGGTGGTCCATCGCCCACCTCTACCAGGCCATTCTGAACGAGGAACCCCACGTTCCCCAGATTGCCCACATCACCACCCTGGCGGGGTACGTCCATTATATGCTCACCGGCGTCAACGCCGTGGGTGTGGGCGAAGCCAGCGGTATGTTCCCCATCAACAGCGAGGCCCTGGACTACGACAGGGAAATGATGGAGAAGTTTAACGGGTTGGTGAAGTCCCGCGATTTGCCCTGGACGCTGGCAAATGTACTGCCCCGGGTTCTCCCCGCCGGCGCGGACGCGGGCGCGCTCACCGAACGGGGCGCGGCCCTGCTGGACAACCTGCTTACTCCTGGCATCCCCTTTGCCCCCGCCGAGGGCGACGCGGGCACCGGCATGGCCGCCACCAACGCCGTGGCCCCCCGGACGGGCAACGTGTCGGCGGGCACCTCCATCTTCTCCATGGTGGTGCTGGAACGGCCGCTGTCCAAGGTCTATGAGGAGATCGACCTGGTCACCACCCCCACCGGGGCTCCGGTGGCCATGGTGCACTGCAACAACTGTACCAACGATACCAATGCCTGGGCTGGGGTGCTGCGGGAGACGGCGGAGCTGTTCGGGGCCGCGCCCCCCGCCGGCGAGCTGTTCACCCGGCTGTACCAAAAGAGCCTGGACGGCGATCCGGACTGCGGCGGCGTTACCGTCTGCAACTATCTGGCGGGGGAGGGCGTCACCCACATGGATGCGGGGCGGCCCCTGGTAGTGCGGATGCCGGAGAGCAGATTCACCCTGGCCAACTTCTTCCGCGCCCAGCTCTACTCCACCCTGGCCACGCTGAAAATCGGTATGGACATCCTGGCGGCGGAGGGGGTTGCTATCGACTCGCTGACCGGCCACGGTGGGCTGTTCAAAACCCCGCTGGTGGGCCAGAAGTATCTGGCCGCCGCCTGCAGCGCCCCGGTGACCTGCATGGACACCGCCGGGGAGGGCGGCCCCTACGGTATGGCGCTGCTGGCCGCCTATCGGGTGTGGAAATCGGACGGCGAGACGTTGGAGGACTACTTGAACAAGCACGTATTCGCGGGCGTGTCCGGCTCCACCGTCGAGCCGGACGGAGAGACGGTGGACGGCTTCAACGCCTACATGGAGCGGTATCAGGCTTTGCTCCACGTGGAGTGTAAAGCGGTGGAGGTGCTGTAAATGCAGGAAGAACTGAAAAAAGCGGTCTGTGAGGCCAATCTATTGCTTCCCAAACACGGTCTCGCCACCTTCACCTGGGGCAATGTGTCCGGAGTGGATCGCGAAAAGGGCCTGATGGTCATCAAGCCATCAGGGGTGGAGTACGGCGGCATGACCGCCGACGACATGGTGGTGGTAAGCCTGGAGACCGGGGAACGGGTGGAGGGCAGATGGAAGCCCTCCAGCGACACCAAGACCCACATCGAACTTTACAAGGCGTTCCCCGGCATCGGCGGCATTGTCCACACCCACAGCCCCCACGCGGTGGCCTGGGCCCAGGCGGGGGAGGACATCCCCTGCTTCGGCACCACCCACGCTGACTACTTCTACGGCTCCATCCCCTGCGCCCGCCACCTGACCCAGGGGGAGCTGGAGGAGGATTACGAGAAAAACACGGGCGTAGTTATCATCGAGACTTTCCAGGAGCGGTGCATCGAGCCCACCGCCGTCCCCGGCGTGATCTGCGCCAGCCATGGCCCCTTCGCCTGGGGGAAAGACCCGGCGGAGGCGGTGTACCACGCGGTGGTGCTGGAGGAGGTGGCCAGGATGGCCCTGCTCACCCGGCAGGTGCGGCCGTCCGCCGCCCCCGCCCCCCAGCGCGTCCAGGACAAGCACTACTTCCGCAAGCACGGCCCCGGGGCCTACTATGGCCAGGGCTGAAAAGGAGAATCTATCATGACCAAAGAGGAAGAAATCACACTTCGAAAGACGGCCTGCAAGGTCCGGATAGGCGTGCTCACCGCCACCCACGGGGCCAAAGCGGGGCACCCCGGTGGCAGCCTGTCCGCCGCGGACGTGTTCACCTACCTGTACTTCAAGGAGCTGAACATCGACCCCCAGAATCCCAAGTGGGAGGGCCGAGACCGTTTTGTGCTGTCCAAAGGCCACACTGCGCCGGGGCTGTATGCGGCCCTGGCCTACCGGGGTTTCTTTCCTGTGGATGATTTGCCCACCCTGCGGCACATTGACAGCTACTTGCAAGGCCACCCCAACATGGACACCGTCCCCGGTGTGGATATGTCCACCGGTTCCCTGGGGCAGGGCGTTTCCTGTGCCTGTGGAATGGCTTTAGGCCTGAAAAAGCAGGGCAGCGCCGCCCGGGTGTATACCCTGCTGGGAGATGGCGAGCTGCAGGAGGGGCAGGTGTGGGAGGCGCTGATGTTTGCCGCCCACTACAGGCTGGACAACCTGTGCGTCATCATAGACCACAACGGCCTCCAGATCGACGGCCCCAATGAAAAGGTGATGGGGCTGGGCTCCATCCCGGATAAACTGCAGGCCTTTGGGCTGAATGTGTTCCAGATCGACGGACACGATTTCCAGGCTATGGAAAAGGCCTTTGGTGCTGCCCGACAGGTCAAGAGCAAGCCCTCCGCCATCGTGCTGGAGACGACCAAGGGCAAAGGCGTGAGCTACATGGAGGGTCAGGTGGGCTGGCACGGCAAGGCTCCCAACGACGAGGAGTACACCCGGGGCATGGCGGAGCTGAGCGCTCAGCTGGCGGAACTGGAGGCGGTTTGAAATGGCAGATGTGAAAAAAGTCGCTACCCGGCAGAGCTACGGCGAGGCGTTGAAGGAACTGGGGGCGCTCCACAACGACATCGTGGTGCTGGACGCCGACCTGGCCAACGCCACCAAGACGGAGATCTTCAAAAAGGCGTTCCCTGACCGCCACTTTGACTGCGGCATCGCAGAGAGCGACATGATGTGCGTGGCGGCGGGGCTGGCCACCACGGGGTATGTGCCCTTTGCCAGCAGCTTCGCTATGTTCGCGGCGGGCCGCGCCTTCGAGCAGGTGCGCAACTCCATCGGTTATCCCCACCTCAACGTGAAGATAGGCGCCACCCACGGGGGCATCTCCGTGGGCGAGGATGGCGCATCTCACCAGTGCTGCGAGGACTTCGCCCTAATGCGCTCCATCCCCGGCATGGTGGTGATGTCCCCGGCGGACGATGTGGAGGCCAAAGCCATGGTAAATGCAGCCTACGAGCACGACGGGCCGGTGTATATGCGGTTCAGCCGTTATGGCGCGCCGGTCATCCACGACGCGGACAGTTTTGCTTTCGAGATCGGCAAGGGCGAGGTGCTTTGGGAGGGCACGGACGTAGCCCTTATTGCCAACGGTCTGCTGGTGGCGGAGACGTTGGAGGCCGCTGATATTTTAGCCCAACAGGGCATCTCCGCCCGTGTCATTAACATGGCTACCATCAAGCCGCTGGACGAGGAGCTGGTGCTGAAAGCGGCCAGGGAATGCGGAAAGATCGTCACCTGCGAGGAGCACTCCATCATCGGCGGTCTGGGCGAGGCGGTGTGCGCGGTCATCGCAAAGCACGGTCTGCCCTGTTCCGTGGAGCGGGTGGGGGTCAACGACGAATTTGGCCACTCCGGATCCGCCGGGGAGCTGCTCCGGCAGTTCGGGTTGTGTGCGGGGCATATTTTGGAGACAGTGCTTCATTTATTCCGCCAACCCATTTATAAAATCACATAGGGGGAAAACTCCAATGAAAATGACCTGGCGCTGGTACGGCGAGGGCAACGACCAGATCAAGCTGAACGACATCAAGCAGATTCCGGGGGTGGAGGGCATCGTGTGGGCGCTCCACGACAAAATGCCCGGCGAGGTGTGGCAGCCCGACGAGATCGCGGTGGTGAAGAAGCAGCTGGACGAGTACGGCTTCAACATGGACGTGGTGGAGAGCGTGAACGTCCACGACGACATCAAGATCGGCCTGCCCACCCGGGATCAGTACATCGAGAACTACAAGCAGACCATCCGCAACCTGCCCCCTTCGGGGTGAAGGTGATCTGCTACAACTTCATGCCCGTGTTCGACTGGACCCGCACCGACCTGTTCCACCCGGTGGGGGACGGCTCCACCGCTTTGTACTACGAGGCGGCGAAGATCAAGCAGGATCCCCGTGAGATGGCGGACTACGTCATGTCCTTCACCGAGAAGTACCACATGACCTTCCCCGGCTGGGAGCCTGAGCGGATGGCGAAGCTGGACGAGCTGTTTGAGAAGTACCGCCCGGTGACCAAGGAGAAGCTGTGGGACAACTTCAAGTATCAAGTACTTTCTGGAGGCGATCATGCCCACCTGCCATGATTGCGACATCAAGATGGCGGTGCACATGGACGATCCCCCGTGGGACATCTTCGGGCTGCCCCGGCTGCTGACCAGCGGGGAGGCCATCGACAAGTTCTTGGCGATGGTGAACGACCCGTATAACTATCTGACCCTGTGTTCCGGCAGCCTGAACGCCGACCCCCACAACAACGTGGCGGACATCGTGCGCAAGCACTGCGACCGCATCGCCTTTCTCCAAGAAGTACGAGCTGCACATCATCGACCGGGTAGGCGGCGGCGATTCCTTCGGCGGCGGGCTGATCTACTCCCTGCTGACGGGCAAGAGCACTCAGGCGGCGGTGGAGTTCGCGGTGGCGGCCTCCGCGCTGAAGCACTCCATCGAGGGGGACTACAACATGGTCACCGTGGCCGAGGTAGAGAAGCTGGCCGGCGGCGACGGCTCCGGACGGATCCAGCGGTGACAGGCGAGAGGTTTCGCCGAATAAAAGGCCAGAACTGTGGCTGCTGCATGAGAAGGGAAACTGCTGGACGCCTTGGCATTTACATCTGCGATTTCAGCAGGGTCAGTATGCTGATTCTTTTTAAGGGACCGATTAAGTCGGCATAAGCGGATGGCAAGAAAGTCTTTGCCGCAATGAGACGGGGTAACCCAGGAATCATTGTGTTCACTTCAAGGAAACCCAACAAAATTGCGGTGAAAAAAATTCGCCAGCTGCCGCAGTCGATTTATTTGGAGGTTCCTTATGCTCTGCCAGCCGAAATGATGTAAGGAGACAGAGGCAATGAAAAACATATGCCACGGCATCGAATTTGGATCTGCCAGCATCAAGGCTGTCACCATCGGCAGCAGTTTCAAGCCAATTTCCTTCGGCGACTACACCTGAGCCAGCAGCGGCGGAGCTCACCATACTGTTTGACTTCAACATCCCCCAGCGGTGGAGCATTGCGCACCTCTATGTGGATAGCGAGAAGCTGCTGGGCGGCGTGTTCTTCCTGTGCCACGACAAGGTCACCGACGTCAGAACCGGGGTCGTCCTGCCCATTGACGCAGGGTTTCGCCGCCCATTCCGGCGTGTAGATGAATAACAACCGCGTAGGTCAATCCAACCCCCTCGCAGTTGCGTATAGGAACAGATTTCATGGAACAGGATCTCGTGCTTGTTTGCCGCAAAACCGAATACAATATCCATGTGTGCGACTTCTTGCGCGATCATCACATTGATACGGCTATAATAGAAAATATAGAAAATCTGAAGGCGGAGCTGTCATCGTACAGCCCCGCCTTCTTATTGCTTGATTTTGGTAATAAAGGAAACAAAATCCTTTTATCAAAACTTTTTATCAATGCTATGAGGCCTTTGCCATACATCATTATCGCGGATACCTTTCCCGACGGCGCAGCACGGGCCGCTGTACTCAATCACGGCGCGGATGCCTGCGTGGAAACACCACTGATTGCCGATGAGGTGCTGGCTATTGTCAACGCTGTTCTCCGCCGAGAACAGAGACTCGCCCGGTTGAAGCTGGGCAGGATGTTACCACGCATTATACATAAGGAATTAGTCATTGACCCGATGCGCAGAACGGTAGTGATGCAAAAAGAGCCAATCCATTTGACCGCCAAAGAATTTGATGTTCTCCTTCTTTTGGCATCTAAAGCGGGAACAGCTTTGACCAAAGAGGAAATATATGAGGCGGTATGGAATATGAGCCGGGACTACATGGGTACCCAAGTATCAGATCATATTTTTACGCTTCGCCGGAAGCTGGGGCTGGACAAAAAGGATCAAACTTATATTCAGACTGTGTTCGGCGTGGGCTACCGTTTTTCCACAAACGAATAGTGCATATGCGTCTGCCAAGTCGATTTGTGTCAATATTTGTCGATCGATTCCAAAAAAATCCGAAAACTTTTTCACAGTTTATTCTCATTTTCGGTATAAAATTACAGAATGTTACAGGATAAGGAAGGCACAGCGTAGGAGGTGGTCATCGTGCCCACTTATCAGAGCATAAATATCTGCTTCCGCACATTGCGGGGCCCGCCCAAAGTAATATGCTCATTGGCAGATGCAAATCGGTAATAACAGTCAGCTTTAGACCGACTCGGGATCCGTGCTGGTCTGACGGCAACTGCTCCTATAGGGAAACTGTCTGAAAAGGATCTGAGAAGATGAACGTAGAAACCAGGATGTATGTGGTTGACCTGTTGGAATCGTACCAAAAACGATCCAAGCAAATTGAGCTTCTGCACTATGAATTATCCCATCCGGCCCGCGTTTCAGAAAATGAAATCATTGGAGCATTGGCCTTGGCGCACGGAGATGGTGAGGGGGGGCGCCCAGGAGGTCATGCCTCCGACAAAACCCTTTACATCACACTCAACTACCAGGCGCGGGCTAATCACGTGAATAGCGATACTGCGGAAGAAGTTGTCGGGCAGCTCGTGACGCTGGAACGAGAGCAGGAACGCTTGGAATATTATGTGTCGCTTCTAAATGAACGCCATAAAAAGGTGATTCAAATGTTTTATTTCGATGAAATGGCCCCGGATGAGGTGGCGGAAACCCTTCAAGTGACGGTCAGATACGCCCATGCAATCAAATCGAAAGCAATCGGCGAGCTTGTGTCGATGTACGAATATGTGGATGGCCTGCGCTGAGGAGTTCCGATTTTGTTCCCTTTTTATTCCCTCATTTTTCAGTAAAAAAACACTTTTTCAGCATTGCAATTTCAATTTATTCTGTGTTATCATTAGGATGTCAAAAAAGGAAGGACGCCCGCCGGAAGTAACTTCGGTGGGCGTTCCCTATTCCGGCGGTGGGCATAGCCCGGCCGCCTTTTTCATATCTTCCTACCAGCAGCAAAGGAGGTCGGCATCATGTCACAAACCATCACAGCCGAGGAATACCAGCGTCTCAAGGCCATCGACATCCGTGCCGTAGATCCGAACACGGTGCCTGATATCCATACCGTCAAAATCGACACCACGCTCCCGCCTGCCGAGCGCATCCGGGATGTGGCGCGGCAGATGAACGGCAATCCCTTCGTCTACCGCTGCGGCGGGCTCTTGGTCAAGACCTCTTTCTCCGGTTCCCGAACCCTCCAGGAAGTGCTGGAGGATTGTCTGGAACATTCTATCTGACAGCGCCGGAAAAAATAACGCTTTACATATGAGAACAAAACTGATATACTGAACGTGGATCAAATCAGAACAGCAGTTCCATGAGCATTTTCTGACTGAATCATCTGCGTTCGCAGAAGAAAGTCAGGAGGTTTTCTCATGGAATTTTTTTATTGCTATGGATATGGGCGGCTGTCCCGGGAGGACGGCGGCAAGTTGGAGAGTGACAGCATCAAAAACCAGCGCGACCTGATCCACGACTACGTGGCCAAGCACCCGGAGCTCAAGCTGGTGATGGAGGGCTACGATGACGGCTATACCGGAACGAATTTTGACCGTCCCCATTTCCAGGAGATGATGGCCGCCATCGAGGCGGGCAAGGTCAACTGCGTGATTGTCAAAGACCTCTCGCGCTTTGGCCGCAACCATATCGACGGCGGCCGGTACATTGCGAAGCTGTTCCCCTCTCTGGGCGTGCGGTTCATCGCTATCAACGACAGCTATGACACCGCTCACCTGGACAGTGCCAGCAGCTTCATCATGCCGGTGAAAAACCTGTTCAACGATTCCTTCTGCCGGGACACCTCGGAGAAGATCCGCAGCCATCTGGACGTGAAGCGGCGCAACGGGGACTTTATTGGCTCCTTCGCCCCCTTTGGATACGCCAAGGATGCGGACGACAAAAACCGGCTTGTCATCGACCCGGACGCCGCCCAGGTGGTGCGGGAGATCTTCGCCCGGCGCATTGCCGGACAGAGCTGTAAGGCCATTGCGGATGAGCTCAACTCCATGGGGGTGCTCTCCCCCATGGAGTACAAGCGGGCCAGGGGCATGAACTACAAATCCGGCTACAGTGTCCACGGCAAGGCCCTGTGGGCCGCCGTTACCGTGCGCCGGATTTTGCGCAACGAGCTCTACCTGGGGGTGCTGGAGCAGGGTAAGCGCACCACCCCCAATTACAAGGTTAAAACCGTGGTGGAGCGTCCGCCAGAGGACTGGATGCGGGTGGAAAACTCCCACGAGGCCATTGTAAGCCGAGAGGATTTCGAGCTGGCCGCCCGGCTGATGGATCGGGACACCCGCATGGCCCCAGGGGCCAGGGCTGTCTATCCCCTGGCAGGGCTGGTGTGCTGCGGAGACTGCATGGGCCCGATGGCCCGCAAAACCAGCACCTACGGCAAAAAGGCCTACGCCTACTATATCTGCGCCGCACACCGGGAAAACAAATCTGTATGCTCTCCCCACAGTGTCAGCGAGACAAAACTGGAGGCCGCCGTGCTGGAGGGGATTAACCTCCATATTCAGACGGTGGTGGAGTTGAGCCGGGCGCTGGAGGCCGCTAACCGCCGCCCCATGCGTCAGGTAAAGGCGGGCCAGATGGAAAGCCGGCTGAACATCCTGCGGGGTGAGCTGGCAAAAAAGCAGGCAACCCGGGATTCCCTGTACCGGCGCTACGCAGCCGGGGAGATCACAAGGGAGGATTTCTACGAGTTCAAGCGCATTTTCACCCAGGACTGTGAGGACGTGGAGCGGGCTGTGGAGGCCCACCAGCGCCAGATGGATGAATTGCTGGCCAATACAGCCCCGGACAGCCCGTGGATCGAGCATTTCCGGCGGTTTGGGCACCTGGACGGTCTGACCCGGGACAATGTGGTGCGGCTGGTGGACCGGGTACTGGTGTACGAGGGCGGTCGGGCCGAAATCGTGTTCCGCTATCAAGAGCAGTTCGAGCAGGCCATGGCCGTGGTGCAGGCATCCTTCCGGGAGGCGGTGTGACCATGGCGCGCAAGAGCAGAAAAGAAACCATCCGGGCTGCCAACGCAGGGCGACCTCTCGAGACTCCAACTCCCCGGCCTGCCCGCCCGGTGGAGGAACCGATTTATCAGACTGTTGGCTACGCCCGCCTGTCCGTGGCGGAGACACGTGATCGCAGGGATGGCGAGGCGCTGCAAAATCAGAAGGCCCTTCTCCGGGACTTCATCCAGAGCAGGGCTGATCTGCAACTGGTGCAGCTTTGTGAGGATAACGGCGAGACCGGCACCAATTTCCAACGGGCAGGCTTTGAGCGCATGATGGAGCTGATCCGCGCAGGTAAAGCCAACTGTATTGTGGTCAAGGATCTCTCACGGTTTGGCCGGGATCACATTGAGGCGGGCAATTACCTGGAAAACGTATTCCCCTATATCGGTGTGCGGTTTATTTCCATTGGGGACGGCTATGACAGCGAAGACGCCACCACGGCGGATCGGCTGATGGTGGCGCTGAAAAACCTGGGAAATCAGATCTACTCCATGGACATCTCCCGAAAATCCGGTTCCGTTCTCCGGGAAAAAATCAGCCGGGGCGAGTTCATCGGCGCTTATGCCGCCTACGGCTATATCAAAGACCCGGCGGACCGCCACCACATTGTTATCGACCCAGAGGCGGCCCAAGTGGTGCGGGAAATCTACCGGCGGAAACTGGAGGGGGCCGGCGACCTGTCCATCGTGCGCTGGCTCAACGAGAGCGGAATCCCGTCGCCCTGCTGCTACCGGCACCAGATGGGCATTTTGGTGGACAAGCGGTTTGAAGCGCTCAGGCCTTGGACGGCGACCACCGTAAAGAGCATTTTGCGGTGCCAGGTCTATACCGGCGATTTGGTACAAGGCCGGCGGCGCTCGGAGTTTTACGCCGGGAAAGCGGACCGTGTGCTGCCTAAGGAGGAGTGGACCGTAGTAAAAAATACCCATGAACCCGTTGTCAGCCGTGAGGATTTTGAAGCGGTGCAGGCCATCCAGAATGGTGTCCGGGAGCGGTACCACGCCCGCCTGGGAAAATACGACTATCTGGGCAAGAGCGAAAATATCCTGCGGGGGCTGGTGTTCTGCGGCGACTGCGGGAAGCCCATGGTGCGCTACAAGCAGGTGTCCCACGGGAAATCCGTTTCCTACCACTATATGTGCCCCAACTATGCCGCGCTGCTGGACAAGAGCGGATGCAGCTATAAATTTCTGCGGGAGGAAGTCCTGATGGACACGCTGACTGAGGTTATTGCGGCGGAGATCCGTCAGACGGTGGACGCCGCGGCGCTGGCTGAACGGCTCTCCGCAGCAAACCAAGGACAGGCGGAGAACCTGACAACGGAGCTGAAGCGGCTGAACGGCGAACTGTGCCGGGCGGAGGCCGCAAAAAAGGCGGCGATGGAGGACTATCTCGGCGGCCTGCTCACCTCAGAGGAGTACGAACGGCTGAAGGGAGCCTGTGCCGGGGAGACAGAGCGGCTGAAGGAGCTGATATCTGTCCGACGTGCGGAACAAAAAAGGCAGGCCGAGACCCTGGGCCGGGACAACCCCTGGCTGAAGGCGTTCGGCGGCCTGGACATCGGCGGGGGGCTGACCTCCGGCCTGGCCCACAGCCTAATCCGGCGGGTTACAATTCATGAAAATGACCGAATTGATGTGGAGCTCCGCTACCGGGATGAGAAGGAACAACTGCTCACAACGGCAGATGCCGGGGAGGTGGTGGCATGACGGTTGCCAAATACATCAGGCTGTCCTCGGCGGATGAGGATGCCAGATATGGCGAAAAGGCGGAAAGCGGCAGCGTCACCCACCAGCGGATGCTGCTGGATCGGTACATTGCCGAGCACACCGAATTTGAGGACTGCACCGTCCTGGAATTTCTGGATGACGGGCGAAGCGGAACGAATTTTGACCGCCCTGGGGTACAAGCCCTGCTGAACGCCGCCAAACACCGGCAGATCGACTGCATCCTGGTTAAGGATTTCACCCGGTTTGGGCGCAATTCCCTGGAGGTGGACAACTATATTGAGCAGGTTTTCCCGTTTTTTGGCATCCGCTTCATCTCGGTGAACGACGGCTATGACAGCAGGGACTATCCCTATGGATCCGCCGGCGATTTGGGCAACGGCATCCGCACGCTGATGATGGCGTTTCCGGGACGACGTTCGACAGACCGAGCTTCAACCGGCTGGTGCAGGACGCAACGGACGGGAAGA
>CANRFU010000036.1 GCA_947629975.1 uncultured Oscillospiraceae bacterium
CCGCTGGACAGCATCAGTCCGTTGTAGGCGTAGAGCTTGCTGAGCTGGCAGTCCCGGATGGTCATGTCCATCTGGATACGGCGGCGCACGGCGTCGTACACGTCCGCCCGGAGGAAGGACAGCTGCGCCTGACGGCTCATGCTGCCGGACCGCTCAAAGGCCAGGTACTGCCGTTCCCCGTCTCCGAAGTCCAGCCACACGCCCTCCGGCCGAAACATATCCTCCGCCTTCCTCTGGCGCTCCAGATGCTTCGGTGTGGTATTACGGTCAAAGATACGGTCGAAGTCCATGTAGAAAATAACATCCGAAAGGTCCTCGATGATCCGGCCGCTCTCATCCTGATAGTCATCGCCGCGGAGGACGCACATGGTCTGGAAGAACAGCGCGCTGCTGTCCTGCTCATGGCGCGCGCCGAATACCCGGCACCACTGGGTGGCGGCTCGGCTCAGATGGTATGTGTAGACGCCGTCCGTCTCTCTGGCGTAGCAGGTCATCGCTCTGGCGGACAGCTGGTAAATTCGGTAGCTCACAGGATCACCTCCGAAGGTGATCATAGGATATCACAAAACTGTTGAGATGGCAACAAGGATACCGCTCCCACATTTTTGTGGGAGCGGTGTCCTTAATTCCAAAAGGAGTGATGTCCTATGAATAACTGAGCGCCGACTCAAAAAACCTCGACCCAAAACAAAAACTGAAAAGGAGCAAATCAACATGAAAGAATCTGTCTACAAGACCTACGACGAACTGCCGCTGTTCCTCAACGCGCAGATGGTAGCGAAGGTGCTGGGCATCTCTCCGTCCAGCGGCTATGAATTGCTGCGTGAAAAAGATTTCCCGTCTCTGCGGATCGGGAATCGGATCGTAGTTCCCAAAGAAGATTTCATCCGCTGGGTGGAGAAGCACACGGGAGGCGGCGAATGAGAAAGTACTATCCCTATCCCAAGCGCGACCCCATCAAAAACTACTTCCCGCTGCCCAACGAGCTGTTCGGGCTGGGACTATCCGCCAACGCCATCGCGCTCTACGCCTTCCTCATGCGGATGGAGAACCGCAGGGACTACTCCATCGTGCTGGGCTACAAGGAGATCGGCAAGGCGCTGCGGATGTCCAAGAACACGGTGGCGAAATATGTGACCGAGCTGGTGGAGGCCGGACTCATCGAGGTGGAGCGCACCCACATCTATATGCACGACGGCAGCAAGTACAACGGCAAGCTCCACTACAGGGTCCTCCCCATCCAGGGGGCCATCGACGACAAACTCCGGCGTGACCTGGACAAGCTCGAACTGGATACCGCCCGATATGAGGCCCGTAAGTCAATGGCGCAACTGCCCCCTCTCCCCGAGGATACGGGCGTTTTTTAGGGCGGTGAGGACAAAGCAGGGGAAAGCTCCGGGGTCGCAAGCGCCCCGGAGCGGCCACAACTGCCCGCAGTGCGGGCAGTCCCAAGGGGGTTCCCGATACCCCGTTTTTGCCCCTCCTGGGGTCATCGGCCCCGCTGTATCCCTGTATTGCGGGGGTTGCGGAGGGGTTCCTGTCAAAAACTAAGGAGGTTTTCACGATATGGTCAAAAACAAGCAAAAGTTCGCCCTCTGGCTCACGCCGGAGGCCAAGGCCCAGGTGGAGTCCAACTTCCACGCGGACAACTGCCAGAGCCAGAGCGAGTTCATCGAGAAGGCCATCTGGTTCTACACCGGCTATCTGAACTGCGAGAGGGCCGGCGCCTACCTGCCCCGAGTCATGTCCGAGGTGGTGGGCGGCACCCTCAACGCGCTGGCCGACCGCATGGGCAGGCTCATGTTCAAACAGGCGGTGGAGCAAAACATGACCAACAATATCCTCGCCATCGACTGCGATATGGACGACGCGACCTACCAGCACTACCGGGGCAAGAGCGTCCGGGAGGTGCGGGAGAGCAACGGCGCCATCTCGTTCAAGGATGCGCTCCACTTCCAGCGGGAGGCGTGGTGATGCCGAAGCTGGTCCAAAAGAGTGGCTACGTCAGAGCGGTCAAAGCAGGCGGCTACATGAAGTACATCGCCACCCGCGAGGGCGTGGAGAAGCTGGAGGCCAACGACCAGCAAGACCCGGAGGTCTACATGAGGTACATCGCCACCCGGCCGAGAGCGGAGCGGCATGGGGACCACGGCCTGTTCAGCTCCGCGGAGTCCGTCGATCTTGGCGCGGCGATGGAAGAACTGAACGAACATGAGGGCAACGTCTGGACGATCATCTACTCTCTGCGCCGGGAGGACGCCGCCCGTCTGGGCTTCGACAATGCGGCGGCGTGGCGGGATCTCCTCATGGCCCACCAGCCTGACCTGGCCGACGCCATGAAGATCCCCGCCGACCTGCTCCACTGGTACGCCGCCTTCCACGACGAGGGCGAGCACCCTCACATCCACATGATGGTCTGGTCCGACGATCCCAAGCGGGGCTTCCTCACCAGGCGGGGCATCGAGCTCATGCGCTCCAAGCTGACCAACGCTATCTTCCGGGACGAGCTGCTGAATCTCTATCAGCGCAAGGACGTCTCCTACAAGGACCTGACCTATGCCGCCCAGGACGCCATGAAAAAGCTCATCGACGAGATGCGCTCCGGCCTCTGCGACAGCCCGGACGTCGCCCTCAAGATGAGCGAGCTGGCCGCCAGACTGGAGACCGTCAAGGGCAAGAAACAGTACGGCTATCTCAAAAAGCCGCTGAAAGAAAAGGTGGACGCCATCGTGGATGAGCTGGCGAAGGTGCCGGAAGTAGCTCAGTGCTATGAGGTCTGGAACAAACTCCGGGACGAGCTGGAGAGCTGCTATCACGAAAAGACGCGGGAGCGCCTGCCGCTGTCTCAGCAAAAAGAGTTCCGCTCCATCAAGAACATGGTCATCCGGGAGGCGGAGAACATCCGGCTGGGCGAGCACACTTTTGAGGACGAGGGAATGGAGGACGAGCCCGACGCCGACAACACCTGGAATCAGGACTACCTCAGCTGCAAAGAGATCCTTCTCAACTGGGACTCGCAGCCCGAGGACAAGCGGATGGCGGTGAGGATGCTGGAGCGGCTGTGGGAGGAGCGCAAAATGCCGGAGGCCGCAAGACTGCTGGGCTGTCTGTACCGGGACGGCATCCATCTCTATGAGGACTGGGAGAAGGCGGAGCTGTGGCTCACCAGGGCGGCGGAGACAGGCGACGCTCCCGCCATGTACTCCCTGGCCAAGCTGATGTCCTTCCAGCAGCGCATGGATGAGGCTGCGGTCTGGCTGGAGCGGAGCGCGGCGCTGGGAAATCAGTACGCGCAGTATCAGCTGGGCAAGTTCTGTCTCCTCGGCAGCGGCGTCCCGAAAGACGCGGACAGGGCCGTCGGGTATCTCACCGACGCGGCGGAGCAGGGCAGTCCATTCGCCCAGTACCTCCTGGGCAAGCTGTACTTGGACGGCAAGGACGTCCCGCGGGATGACGAAGCCGCTCGATACTGGCTGGGGCGGTCCGCCGACCAGGGGAATCAGTACGCGCGGTTCCTGCTGGAGCAAAGCCAAGCGCACCCGAACCTCCTCTCCGCCGTCCTGCTGTCCGCCACCCGTCTGCTCCACCACTTAGGCGGGATCTTTCAGCAGAACTCCGCCCCGCCCGCCAATCCGGTGGGGCTGCGGGTGGACCGCAAGCTGCGGCAGAGGATCAGAGAGAAGAAGATCGCCATGGGGCACAAGGCAGATGACCATGAGGAGTATCAAGGGCCGACGATGTCGATGTAAAAAACGTCCCTCCCGTAAATGGCCCGACCGCTGAAAGAGATCCGCCCCGGGCAAAACCTGGACCGGGCCCGAACCCAGTTCAAGCTGGTGGTTGACATGGAGGCCCGCTGGGGGGAGATGACCATCATTGTCAAAACGGCGGCCCGCTCAAACTGAGCGGGCCGCCGGCCTGTGTTCGCTTATTTCTGGGACAGGTCGTGGCCGAAGTATTTTTCGGACAGCTTCGTCAGCGTGCCGTCGTCCCGCATGGCCTGGAGGGCCTCGTTGACGGCGGCCCGGAGGGAGGCGGCCTCCTCGCCCTTGCGCATGGGGATGGCCACCTCGCTGGCGTCCTCGGTGGCGGCCACCTGCTTCAGCGCGGCGTCCGGATGCTCGCCCAGGTAGTCGGCCACGGAGACCTCGGCGTTCAGCGTCGCGTCCACCCGGCCGGAGAGGACCATCTCCATCGTCTCGCCCAGGGAATCCACGCCCTCCACTGTCGCGCCGTACTGCTCGGCCAGCTCCATGTAGGTGCTGCCGATGCTGTTGGAGGTAGTCTTGCCCTTCAGGTCCTCAAAGGAGGTGATGTCCTCGTTGTCGGCGCGGACGACCAGAACGGTGTGGATATAGGCGTAGGGGTCGGAGAAGTCGTACTTCTCGCTGCGCCCCGGCGTGATGTCCACGCCGTTGATCACAAGGTCATAGCGCCCGGAGTCCATGCCGGCGAAAAGACCGTCCCACGCGCCCTCCACGAATTTGGCCTCCACGCCGAGATAGTCGGCGATATACTGGCCAATCTCCACGTCAAAGCCGGTCAGGGTGTCGCTCTCGTCGTGGTAGGTCCAGGGGGACCAGGTGCCCTCCATGGCGATGGTGATGACGCCGGCCTCCCGGATCTTGGCGAGGAGGTCGCCGCCGGCATCCCCGGCAGGCGGGGCGCTCTCCGCCGGCGCGCCGCCGCAGGCCGTGAGCAGACAGAGCGCCAGCGCGGCGCTGAGGACAAAGGACAACAGTTTTTGCAGTTTCATGATAATATTACCCCTCTCGATTTAATGAACTGAAGAAGGCCTGGACCCTCTCCGAGGTTTGATGGGCGAAAAATTCCTCCGTGGGCCCGGCGGCCAGGGCCCGCCCCCCGTCGAGAAACAGGACGTGGGAGGAAACGCGGCGGGCAAAGCTGACCTCGTGGGTGACGATGACCATCGTCATGCCCTCGTCGGCCAGCTGGCCGATGACCTCCAGCACGCCGCTGATGAGCTCGGGGTCCAGGGCGGAGGTGGGCTCATCGAAGAAGATGATGTCCGGCTCCCCCGCCACCGCCCGGGCGATGGCCACCCGCTGCTGCTGGCCGCCCGAGAGCTGGGCGGGATAGGCGTCCCGCTTCTCCGCCAGCCCGACCCGCTCCAGTGCCGCCAGGCCCCGCCGTTCGGCCTCGTCCTTCGGCATCCTGCGGGCCACGATCAGCCCTTCGGTCACATTTTGCAGGGCGGTCTTGTTGGAAAAGAGGTTGTAGTTCTGGAATACGAACGCCGTATGGCGGCGGAAGGCGGCAATCTCCCGGCGGGAGCGGCCCGCCATGGGAAAGGTTTCGCCCAGGAAGGTCATCTCCCCCTCGTCAGCGGTTTCCAGAAAGTTGAGGCAGCGCAGCATGGTGGTCTTGCCGGAGCCCGACGGCCCCAGCACCGCCAGCACATCCCCCTTGGAGATGGACAGGTCGATCCCGCCCAGGATCTCGTGGCCATCGATGGTTTTGCGCAGCCCTTTTACCTCAAGCACGGATCACCACACCTCCGTTCATCTGGCTGAGCTTCTTCTCACCCAGGGCCTGCAGCTTGGTGATGATCGTGCAGAAGAACAGGTAGATCACCGCCACCTCCATGTAGAGCGCCAGGGCCTCGTAGGTCCGCCCCACCACCCGCTGGGTGGCCATAAACATCTCCATCACCGTGATGTCGGCGGCCAGCGAGGTGTCCTTGACCATGCTGATGAGGGAATTGGAGAGGGGCGGGAAGGCCGTGCGGAAGGCCTGGGGCAGGACGATGCGCCGCATGATCTGAAGGTAGCTCATGCCCACGCAGTAGCCCGCCTCCATCTGCCCCTGGGGGACGGCCTCGATGGCCGCGCGCACCGTCTCGGCGCAGTAGGCTCCCTCGTTGAAGGCGAACACCAGCAACGCGCAGGGCAGCGCCGGAAGGACGATCCCCAGATTGGGCAGGCCGAAGTAGACCAGGTAGAGCTGCACCAGCAGCGGCGTCCCGCGGACCACCCAGATGTAGAAGCGCACCACCTGCTTGAGTCCCCGGATGTTCGCCACCTGGATCATCGCGCAGACGACGGCGATGACCAGGGCGAGGCTGAACGCCGCCGCCGTCAGTGGCAGCGTCACCAGCAGCCCCTGCCCCAGGATGCGCGGAAAGGACGTGATAAGGATATTCAAAAGTCGTTCGCTCAAAACCTGCCACCCCTGTCGTTTTTTCGGCGCTGTCCCCCTGTGGGAGGCGCGTCAGGCCAGCTTTGCGGTATTATACAGCAATCCCGCAAAAATAGCAACTGGGGTAATTTTTTGCAGGGACCGGGGCCAGCCGCTGTGCCGGAGCGCCCGCCCGTCAACCCGGTGGGCCGTAGGTGGACCGCAAGCTGCGGCAGAGGATCAGAGAGAAGAAGATCGCCATGGGCCACAAGCCGGACGACCATGAGGAGTACCGAGGGCCGACGATGTCCATGTGAGGGTTAAAAAATGACCCGCCTGATCAAAGAAAAGGTCTCGGTGATCTGCTGCGTTTCCCGCCTCTTCTTTCTCCGTTTTGTCAACACGGTTTTGATAGACTTCCCTCGCTTTATTAGGTATGTTTGGTTTGCGAAAGCACCAAAACAATACCAGAAGTCAATCCAATGAAAAACTGCATCAGAAATCTGCTGCTCGTAGTCGCCGGCATCCTCGCCGGAGTGACGCTCACCAGCGGAGCCCAGGCAGCAGCCGCCCGGCTCACTGCCACCCGGAGCAACTGCGCCGTCTACATCGACGGCCAGCGGACGGAGCTCACCGCGTACATGATCAATGATGAGAACTACGTGAGGCTCCGTGACATCGGCGCCAAGGTGGACTTCAATGTGTACTGGGACGGCACGGTCCAGATCGAGTCGGACAAGCCCTACACCGGCGTGGCACCGGAGAAGCCGAGGCCCAGCGGCACAGTGACCCTGCCGACTGACGGCAGCCAGTACGTTCCCAAGGTAGGCGACGTGATCCCATGCGACGACGGCACCCTCTACACCATCAAGGATGTGAGCCGCTGGGACGCCAACATGTTCTCCGAGGGGCCGCTGCCCCCCTCTGCCAACACCGACCTGCGACTGGAGCAGCTTCCCCGCCGTGGAACTGCCCGCACCGGAGGCAAGGCACTATCAGAAAGCAAGCGGAGACTACCTCTACGTCCGCAATCTCTATGAGACCCGCCGGATGCAGTACACGCTGATGAATCTTGCCGGGACAAACCCTGAAACCAGCAGCGGGGGCAAACTGCGCTATGGCTCCAAAGGAACGCCCTATGTCCGTATCAATCTCACCATCCCGGACAACGCCGGAGCCTGGTCCTTCTGGCCCTGGCGGGACAGCGAACTGACCAAGCTGTTTAACTCCTGCCCGCCGGGGACGTACAGTGTGGAGGCATGGGATCTCTACAAGGACGGGGTGTATAACCACACAGAATACCGGGTCTATGTGACCTGATCGCACAAGGATTCGGGGGCCGCTCCACAAATGGAGCGGCCCCGCCTTTTGGGAAAAGGTTTTCTACGCATATAGAAACCGCTTTCAAGAGCAGGTACACAGGCCCCTTCTGTTTCGCGGTTTTGGGCCTTAGAGAATCAAGGGCTGCGAAGCCCCGAAATGCGTAGAATGCAGGAAACATACCATCCGCAAACAAATGATAACAGTTTGATAACTGTGTTCAAAAGCCCTGGCTATTTCCTCAGATTGCTGGTATTGTGTGTCGCTGGAAAAGGAGGCGACCGCCATGCCCGAATATCTGAAAGCCCTGCACGAACGGTTCAGCAAAGCGTCACCCGAAGCGATGAGGGTACAGCGTGAGCGGGACAGGATCCTCGCCCGCCTGCGGGGACAGCTGGGTAAGAGCCAGCGGGTCCTGCTGCTCCACCTGCTGGATCTGGAGGACGACCTGCGGGAGCAGACCTCACTGGACAGCTTCATCACCGGCATCCGGCTGGCCAGAGGGATCGAGCAGGAGTTGGGCGAACTGCCGCCCTACTCCTTCGACGGAGAGAACGAAGAACAAGCAAGAAAACGAAACGGAGGTGGTTGACGATGGCGAGAAAACGCGCCAACGGTGAGGGCAGCATCCGTAAACGCAAGGATGGCCGCTGGGAGGGACGGTATACCGCCGGACATGATCCCAACACCGGAAAGCCGATTTACAAAAATGTCTTAGGAAAAACACAGGCCGAGGTAAAGGTCAAGCTCAAAAGCGCCATGGAGGAATGCGAAAAGGTCGATATATGGAAGGCGAGGCAGTACACGGTCGGTCAGTGGATGGAGGTGTGGTTCACAAATTACGCCGCAGTCAAGGTTCGCCCGTCCTCTCACCAAACCTACCGCGGCTACATCGACCATCACATCAAGCCCTACATCGGAGATATCCCCCTGACGAAGCTGACCACGCTGGATCTGCAGAAAATGTACCTCAGCCTGCTGGGGAACGGCAGGGTAGAACGCATCGAATCCAAGAAGCAGCCAAAGGGTCTGAGCGCAAAAACCGTGCGAAATATCAACCAGGTCATCTCATCGGCCATGACATTTGCCATTCAGCAGAGGCTCCTGGCGGCTGATCCTACCGCTGGCTGTGCTTTGCCGAAGATGGAGCATAAGGAGATGCACACCCTTACGGCAGACCAGCTGGCCGCCTTTCTCCGGGAGGCAAAAGAGACCGGCGTCTATGAGATGTATTACATCGAGCTGGCGACGGGCCTGCGCCGGGGTGAACTGCTTGGCTTGAAATGGGAGGATATCGACCTCGGGGCCGGCACCATCCATGTCCGCCGGCAGGTGGCTCGGATCAAAGGGGTGATCGTAGAGGCGCCGCTGAAAACAAAAAACTCCTACCGCACCGTCTCGGTAGGGGCGGACGCGGTGGAGATACTGAAAAGGCAAAAGGAAAGTTCCCACGACGAATATGTGTTTCCGTCGCCTGCCGGCGGGCCGATTTCACCAGACAGCGTCAATAACATGTTACACCGGGTATTGAAGCGGGCGGGGCTGCCGAAGTTGAGGTTTCACGATCTTCGCCACACATTCGCTACCCTGGCGCTGCAAAACGGGGTGGACGTCAAGACTGTGTCCGGGATGCTGGGACACTACAGCGCCGGCTTCACCCTGGATACCTATGCTCATGTCACCACAGCGGCACAGAAAGCCGCCGCTGCAACTATGTCCGGGGTACTCTCCATCACTTTCTGATGTGAAATGCTCCGCGGGCCGTCTGGGTCAGCGTATGGGTCAGCACCTGACCCAAACGCTGACCCAAATCGTTTTCCAACAAAAAAGTAAAGAAAAGTGGCTGTTTTCTCACGAAAACAGCCACTTTTGGTTGCGGCGGCAGGACTTGAACCTGCGACCTCCGGGTTATGAGCCCGACGAGCTACCAACTGCTCTACGCCGCGATATGTGGTGCCGGAGACCGGGGTCGAACCGGCACGGGATCTCTCCCACGGGATTTTAAGTCCCGGGCGTCTGCCAATTCCGCCACTCCGGCTTATTGGCACTCTGTTATAATAACACGTTCCGGCGGCGCTGTCAAGCCCCAGCCGGAAGAACATTTCGCCTTTTTTTGACGCCGCCCCCCTTGACGGCGGGGCGGGAACGTGCCAAACTAAAGGCCGAAAGAGGAGGGAACGTCATGGCAGCAGAACTGACCGAAAAGGATATCGAACTTATGCGCCGGGAACTGGACTACCGCCGCCTGGAGCTGCGGCCCAAGCTCATCGAGGCGGTGAAGGAGGCGAGGGCCTTCGGGGACCTCAGCGAGAACTTCGAGTACAAATCCGCCAAGCAGGAGAAGAACCGCAACGACAGCCGGTGCCGCTATCTGGAGAACCTCATCAAAAACGCCCGGATCATCCCCGACAGGCCGGCCCCCGCGGGGGCGGTGTCCCTCTACGACAAGGTCACCCTGTACGTGGAGGACGACGACGAGGAGATCACTGTCCAGATCGTCACCACCGTGCGGCAGGACGCGCTCAAGGGCCTCATCAGCAAAGAGTCCCCGGTGGGGAAGGCGGTGCTGGGCCGGAGGGTGGGGGAGAGAGTCACCATCCAGGTGAACGACTCCTACAGCTACGACGCGGTCATCCGGGCGGTGGAGCCGGGGGAGGACACCGGCGAGGCCCCGCTGCGGAGTTATTGAACCGTCTGCCGGGAGAATGCTGAAAAAACCGCCGCCGCGCGCCTTTCCTATTTACAAATATCCCGATTTCCGGTATACTGGAAGGACAGAGACCGGAAAGGAGCGGATCCCATGACCAAGGTGAAGGTCCCCCGCTACAACTGGGCCATCATGCCCTGCGGCGTGGCCTTTGGCCTGCTGCTGGTGGCGTTCGGCCTGACCCAGGCCGCCCCCATGGAGATCTTCCGGGGACTGGCCGCCATCATCCGCTATGAGGATGTGCTCATCACCGACTACATCGCCGTCGCCGGCGCGGGCCCCGCCTTTGTGAACGCGGGGCTGGTCACGCTGATCTCCCTGGCCATCCTGAAGCTGGTGGACGACCCCCTCAACGGCGCCACCGTCGTCACCATCGGGCTGATGGCGGGCTTCTCCCTGTTCGGCAAGAACATCGCCAACATCTGGCCCATCATCTTCGGCACGGCTCTTTACGCCCTGTACCGGAGGGAACCCCTGGCCCGCCACGTCCATGTGGCCCTGCGGGCCACCGCCCTGGCACCGGTGGTCAGCTTCCTGTCCGCCGAGGTGGGCCATGCGGCGGGCATCCTGATGGGCCTGCTCATCGGCTGCGTCATCCCGCCGGTGGCGGAGCACGCCCACCGGCTGCAAAACGGCATGAACCTGTACAGCCTGGGCTTTGCCTGCGGGCTGGTGGCCATGATGCTGGTGCCCGCCTTCAAGGCCTTCGGCATGGAGCCGAAAGCCGCACTCTACTGGTCCACTGGCGGCAATGTGAAGCTGGGGATCGCTCTGGCGGTCCTGTGCCTGATCTTTTTGGCGGGCGGGCTGGCCCGGGGGCCCCGCAGGGTGCTGAAGAATTACTGGATCCTGCTGCGCACCTCCGGCCGGGTGCCCAGCGACTACATCCGCACCTTCCCGCCGGGGGTGGTGCTGGTGAACATGGGGGTCAACGGCCTCATCGCCACAGGGTACATCCTGCTCACCGGCGGCGACCTGAACGGCGCCACCATCGGGGCCATCTTCACCGTCGTCGGCTTCTCCGCCTACGGCAAGCACGCCTTCAACATCCTGCCGGTGATGGCGGGGGTCATGCTGGGGAGCCTGACCAACCACGTGGAGTTCAACGCCCCGGCCCTCCAGCTGGCCGCCCTGTTCGGGACCACCCTGGCCCCCTTCGCGGGGACCTTCGGCTGGCCCTTCGGGGTGCTGGCCGGGCTGCTCCACTCCTCGGTAGTGCTCCAGGCGGGCCTGCCGCTGGAGGGGATGAACCTCTACAACAACGGCTTCTCCGGCGGCCTCGTGGCCATCGTGCTGTACCCGGTCATCGTGGCGCTGGTGAAGCACCGCCGTCCGACGCTGGAGGCGGAGGACCTGTTCGAGATGTTCGAACAGGCGGAGCCTCAGGGGCCGGAGGCCCTTCCCAGAGACACTGTCAAATAGTTTTATCATAAGGGGGATTTGAAATGGATCGCACGATCACAAACACCGTCAAGTACGTGGGGGTCAACGACCGCCAGATCGACCTGTTCGAGGGACAGTATACGGTCCCCAACGGCATGGCCTACAACTCCTATGTGCTCCTGGGGAGCAGGACCGCCGTGATGGACACGGTGGACCGGCGCTTCACCCACGAGTGGCTGGACAACGTCCAGAGCGCCCTGGCCGGCCGCCGGCCGGACTATCTCGTGGTCCAGCACATGGAGCCGGACCACGCGGGCAGCATTGCCGCCTTCATGAAGGCCTATCCCGCCGCCGTCATCGTCTCCTCCGCCAAGGCGTTCACCATGATGGGCCAGTTCTTCGGCACCGACTACTCCGACCGCCGTCTGGTGGTGGGGGAGGGGGATACCCTGGACCTGGGCGGTCACAGCCTGACCTTCGTCACCGCCCCCATGGTCCACTGGCCGGAGGTCATCGTCACCTATGACGCCGCCGACAAGATTCTCTTCTCCGCCGACGGCTTCGGCAAGTTCGGCGCCCTGGACGCGGACGAGGAGTGGGACTGCGAGGCCCGCCGGTATTACTTCGGCATCGTGGGCAAGTACGGCACCCAGGTCCAGCGGCTGCTGAAAAAGGCCGCCGGACTGGACATCCGGATCATCTGCCCCCTCCACGGCCCCGTCCTCAAAGAGAATCTGGCCCACTATATCGGCCTGTACGACACCTGGTCCTCCTACCGGCCCGAGTCGGAGGGGATCCTCATCGCCTACACCTCCGTGTACGGCCACACCAAGGCCGCGGTGAACCTGCTGGCCGACAAGCTCCGGGCCAAGGGCTGCCCCAAGGTGGTGGTCACCGACCTGGCCAGGGACGACATGGCCGAGGCGGTGGAGGACGCCTTCCGCTACAGCAAGCTGGTGCTGGCCACCACCACCTACAACGCCGACATCTTCCCCTTCATGCACACCTTCATCGACCACCTGACCGAGCGGGCCTACCAGAACCGCACCGTGGCCCTGATGGAGAACGGCTCCTGGGCGCCCCAGGCGGTGAAGGTGATGCGCTCCATGCTGGAGGGCTGCAAGGGGCTGACCTTTACAAACACGGCGGTGCACGTGACCTCCGCCCTGAGCGAAGACAGCCGCGCCCAGATCGAGGCCCTGTCCGACGAGCTGTGCAAGGACTACGCCGCCCTGGCCGCCGCCGGCGGGAACGACAGGACCGCCCTGTTCAAGATCGGCTACGGCCTCTATGTGGTCACCTCCAACGACGGGCAGAAGGACAACGGCCTCATCGTCAACACCGTGGTCCAGCTCACCGACAACCCCTGCCGGGTGGCGGTGAACATCAACAAGGCCAACTATTCCCACCACGTCATCAAACAGACGGGCGTGATGAACGTGAACTGCCTGTCGGTGGAGGCCCCCTTCAAGGTGTTCGAGACCTTCGGCTTCCAGAGCGGCCGCGCGGTGGACAAGTTCGCCGGCTGCGAGGGGGAGCCGCCCCGCACCGGGAACGGGCTGGTGTTCCTGCCCCGGTATGTCAACGCGGTCCTGTCCCTGAAGGTGGAGCAGTACGTGGACATGGACAGCCACGGGATGTTCATCTGCTCGGTGACCGAGGCGCGGGTGATCTCCGACAGGGAGACCATGACCTATACCTACTACCAGAAGAACGTGAAGCCCAAGCCAGAGACCGAGGGCAAGAAGGGCTGGGTCTGCAAGGTGTGCGGCTACGTGTACGAGGGCGACGAGTTGCCCGACGACTTCGTCTGCCCGCTGTGCAAGCACGGCGCGGCGGACTTCGAGCGGATCCAGTGAGCGAGACAAAAAATTTCCCCGCCTTTCAAAGACGGGGAAATTTTTATGGGCAGATCACTTGATGACCTTGCCGTCCACTTCCTCTTTCAGCAGGGCGGCGAAGGCGTCCGGGCCCATGGCCCCCAGGTCCTCGCCGGAGCGGTGCCGGACCGAGACGGTGGCGTTCTCCATGTCCCGGTCGCCCACCACCAGCATATAGGGGACCTTCTCCAGGGTGGCCTCCCGGATCTTCTTGCCGATCTTCTCGCCCCGGCTGTCGGTCTCCGCCCGGAAGCCCTGGGCGGCGAGCCTGGCGGCGATGTCCTTGGCGTAGTCCAGGGCCCGGTCGGTGACGGGCAGGACCCGGACCTGCTCCGGGCTCATCCAGCAGGGGAGAGCGCCGGCGTACTTCTCGATCAGGTAGGCCAGGGTCCGCTCATAGCAGCCCATGGAGGTGCGGTGGATGATATAGGGCAGGGCCTTCTCGCCGTTCTCGTCGATATAGTACATGCCGAAGCGCTGGGCCAGCAGCATGTCGATCTGGATGGTGACCAGGGTGTCCTCCTTGCCGAACACGTTGTGGTACTGGATGTCCAGCTTGGGGCCGTAGAAGGCGGCCTCGTCGATGCCCACGGTGTACTCCACCCCCAGGTCGTCCAGGATCTGGCCCATGACCCGCTGGGCCTCCTCCCACTGCTCGGCCGTGCCCTCGTACTTGTTGCCGGGGTTGGCGGGGTCCCACTGGGAGAAGCGGAAGGTGCAGTCCTCCAGCAGGCCCAGGGTGCCCAGGCAGTACTTGGCCAGCTCCAGGCAGCCCTTGAACTCCTCCTCCAGCTGGTCCGGACGGAGGATCAGGTGGCCTTCGGAGATGGTGAACTGGCGGACCCGGATGAGGCCGTGCATTTCGCCGGAGTCCTCGTTGCGGAACAGGGTGGAGGTCTCGCCCAGGCGCATGGGGAGATCCCGGTAGGAGCGCTGCCGGTTCAGGAAGACCTGGTACTGGAAGGGGCAGGTCATGGGCCGCAGGGCGAAGCACTCCGTGCTCTCATCGTGGGGGTCGCCCAGAACGAACATGCCGTCCAGGTAGTGGTCCCAGTGGCCGGAGATCTTGTACAGGTCGCTCTTGGCCATGAGGGGGGTCTTGGTCAGCAGATAGCCCTTGGACTGCTCCAGGTCCTCGATCCAGCGCTGCATGAGCTGGACCACCCGGGCGCCCTTGGGCAGCAGCACCGGCAGGCCCTGGCCGATCACGTCCACGGTGGTGAAGTACTCCAGCTCCCGGCCCAGCTTGTTGTGGTCCCGCTTGAGGGCTTCGGCGCGCTTGGCCAGGTACTCGTCCAGCTCGTCCTTCTTGGGGAAGGCCACGCCGTAGATCCGCTGGAGGGTCTCCCGATTGGAGTCCCCCCGCCAGTAGGCGGCGTTGCAGGCGGTGAGCTTGATGGCGTTGCCCTTGATCCGCCCGGTGGAGTCCAGGTGGGGGCCGGCGCACAGGTCGGTGAACTCGCCCTGCCGGTAGAAGGAGATGACCGCGTCCTCGGGCAGGTCGTTGATGAGCTCCACCTTGTAGGGCTCGCCCTTCTCCTCCATGAATTTGACCGCCTCGGCCCGGGGCAGCTCGAACCGCTCCAGCTTCAGCTTCTCCTTGCAGATTTTGCGCATCTCCGCCTCCAGCTCGCCGAGCTGGTCCTCGGTGAAGGGCTTGGGGGCGTCGAAGTCGTAGTAGAAGCCGTTGTCGATGGCGGGGCCGATGGCCAGCTTGACCTCCGGGTGGAGGCGCTTCATGGCCTGGGCCAGCACATGGGAGCAGGTGTGCCAGTAGGTCTTGCGGTAGGTCTCGTTCTCAAAGGTGTACAGGTTTTCGTCGGACATATTTGATCTCCTTCCTCTTTGGCTCCTTCTTCAGAAGGAGCTGTCACGCGAAGCGTGACTGAGGATGTTTTCTTTCAGTTAAGAGAAAATCCTCCGTCATTTGCTTCGCAAATGCCACCTCCTTTTGCGAAAGGAGGCTTTCGGGGGGAAACGAAAAACGCCTCGCCCCTGGTCTCAGGGGTGAGGCGCAAAACACGCTCCACGGTTCCACCCTGCTTGCGGGACCTGTCCCGCCGCTTTGTGACCGCTGTAACGGGCGGACCCGTCCCGGTCATCCCGGGCGGCTCGGGAGCGGTAGGCTTCGCGTTCCCCGCGGGGCGCTCGCACCATATGCGTCCCTCTCTGAGCGGTTCCGGCGGCCCTTCTCCGTCATGGCCGATTTCGGGGATAGTGTATCACTGGGGAAGGGGTTTGTCAAGCGTCAGTCTCCCCGCTGTCCAGGTACAGCTCCTCGGCCTCCCGCTGGGCGGACATGAGGCGGCGCTGGGCGGCGCCGTAGTCCCGGTCCTCCATCATGTTCAGCGCGTCGGTGACGGCGTTGAACAGAGCGGCGTACATCTTTTTATAGGGGTTGGGGGCGGGGAAGGGGGTGATGTTGTCCATGGAGGTCCCTCCTGTCAGGCGGTCAGGTTCTGCCAGCGCATGAGCATCGCGGCGGTCTGGGCGCGGGTGGCGCCGCCCTGGGGATCGAGACGGCCGTCGGCGCCGTTGAGGATGCCGATCCGCACCGCCCAGGCCACGGCATCTCTGGCCCAGGGACTGACGGAGGCACTGTCCGGGAAGCGGTCCAGGGCGGAGAGGCCGGCGGCGGGGGAGTCGGACTGGCGGTAGAGCATGGTGACCAGCTGCTCCCGGGTGATGACGCCCTCGGGGTCGGTGCCGTCGGACACGTTATTGGCCATGGCCCAGACCATCCCCTTGTGGTACCAGGTGGGGCCGCCCTCGGTATCCAGGCCGCTGGCCCGGGCCAGGATGGTCATCAGCATCCCCCGGGTGGTGAGGCCGTCGGGGGAGAATGTGCGGGCGCTGACGCCGGTCATCAGCCCGTGCTCCAGGCAGTAGTTGATCCCCTCCCAGGTCCAGTCGCGCCTGACGTCGGTCATGGCGTCCGCCGGGGGGACGGGCGCGGGTGCGGGTTCGTCCTCCGGATAGCGGGTCAGCATATAGTCCGCCTGCTCCACCTGGGCGGCGGTGAGGGTCCGGCCCCAGTGGACGGCGCTGTTGTAGTTGCCCTCCGCCACGGTGACGGATTTCGTCCCGACGGTAAGTACGATGACCGAGTGGGTGTTGCCGTTGACCCGCAGGATGTCGCCCACCCGGACGCGGTCAAAGCGCACGGCGTCGATCATGCGGGCGGGGAGGTCGCCGAAGGCGGCGTCGCTGAGCAGGAAGACGAAGGCGGCACAGCCGGAGCCGCCGGTGTAAATGCCGCCCTTCCAGGGGTAGTAGTTTTCGTCGGTCCAGGGGGTCCCCTCCGGGTATTGTTCCCTCAGGGCGATCATTCGCTCATAGGCCTGGGCCTCGGTGGGGACGGCGGCAAAGGCCGTGACGAATACGGCGGCCAGCAGGCACAGGGCCAGCAGTACGGACAGGAACCGGTCAAAATGTGCGCGTTTCATAGGCGCTCCTTTCTCCGATAGCAGGGCGGATACTATGAGTGTACACGCATGGAGGGAAAATCGCAAGGGAAAAACGGCGATTGGCAGAATGTACTTCAACAGGCCGGCTCAATCTTCCTCCCGGCGGCGGAGGAAGATGGTGACGGCCACCAGGACCAGCGCCGCCACGGGGTAGATCATCGCCGCCCAGTCCCACAGGCCGGCGGCAAGGCCCAGGCCAACATAGATCGCCGTGGCCAGCACCATGCCGCAGCCCCAGACCGCGCCCACGGTCTGATCCAGCCGCTTTTCCTCCGGGGTGGGGGAGAGCTCCCGGCGGCAGGCGCGGTTATATCCCTCCACATCGTATTTGGACTTTTGCAGACACGCCCATACCAGCGCCGTCACCGCCGCGGCGATACACAGCAGCATGATCCCGGCGCCCAGACCGCCCCACTCCTCCGGGCTGCCCATCCGGAACAGGTAATGGACGGAGAGCAGGGCGAACATGAGGACGATCCCGATGAAGATCAGGGCCACCGGCAGGGCGATCAGCAGGGGGAAGCGGCGCTCAAAGCGGGCGATCTCCTCCCGGGCGTAAAAGGGCCGGACCACCGGGTGGGCCTTTTTGAAGCGGTCATGGCCCATGCCGAAGGCGATGAGGACGGCGACGGCCACGGCGATACAGGCCAACAGAACGCAGACGCCGAGAATGGCGACGGCGTCCGAAGGAAAGACGGCCGCCATCAGCACCATGACGGCTACCCCCAGCAGGATGAGCCCCACAGCGCCCGCCACGGCCTTGGAAAAGGCGTTCATGTGGGCATCGTATCCGGCGGAGTCCTCCGCCAGGGCGGCCTGGGCGTCCCCCCGGACCAGGGTGTCCAGGTCCACGCCGAACAGCTCGCACAGCCGGAGCAGCGCGGTCATCTCCGGGTAGGCGGAATTGCCCTCCCACTTGGACACCGACTGCCGGGTGACCTCCAGCCGCTCGGCCAGCTCCTCCTGGGTCATGCCAGCCCGCTTGCGCAGAAATTGCAGATTTTCACCGAAGCTCATTGTGAGCACCTCCTTTTGAAGTGCCTTCATTTTGCCCGGGCGGCGGGGAAACGTCCAGCGAGCGGGGGTTGCGTTTGAACTGCGGGGCGTAAAATTTCAGTTGCGCGGGGGAAATCAGCCCTTCAGCACCGCCTCGGCGGCCTTGATGCCGTCCACGGCGGCGGAGGTGATGCCGCCGGCGTAGCCGGCCCCCTCCCCGCAGGGGTAGAGGCCCCGGAGGGCGGGGGACTGGAACGTGTCATCCCGGAGCAGCCGCACCGGGGAGGATGAGCGGGTCTCCACGCCGGTGAGGACCCCGTCCGGGTGGGCGAAGCCGTGGAGCTTCCGGTCAAAGAGGGGGATGGCGTCTTTGATGGTCTCCAGGACGCAGGGGGGCAGGACGCCCTCCAGGCTGCCCCAGGTCACGCCGGGGCGGTAGGTGGGGCGGACGGACCGGGGGCCGGTGGAGGCCCGTCCCGCCAGGAAGTCCCCGGTGAGCTGGGCGGGGGCGTGGAAGTTCCGGCCACCCGCCTCGTAGGCGGCCCGCTCCCATCTCTCCTGGAAGCGTACGCCGGCCAGGGGGTCCGTCCCGCCGAAGTCGTCGGGGGAGACCCCCACCAGCAGGCCGCCGTTGATGTTGGCGCCGTCCCGGGCGCGGCAGGACATGCCGTTGGTGACCACCTGGCCGGGGGCGGAGGCGGCGGCCACCACCTGCCCGCCGGGGCAGACGCAAAAGGAGAAGGCCGACCGGCCCGAGGGCAGATGGCAGGCCAGCTTGTAATCGGCGGCGGGCAGCCTGTCCCAGAAGTCCCCGTACTGGGCGCGGCTCACCGCCTCCTGGCTGTGCTCGATGCGCACCCCGATGGCAAAGGGCTTGCGCTCCATGGGCAGGCCGGCCTCATATAACATCTGAAAGGTGTCCCGGGCGGAGTGGCCGGGGGCCAGCACCAGCGCCTCACAGGGGAGACGGTACGGGCCCGCCGGGGCGTCCACCGTGACGGCGGTCAGGCGGCTGTCCTGCCGCTCCAGGCCGGTGAGCCGGTGCTCAAAGCGGACGTCGGCCCCCAGGACGGTCAGCTCCCGGCGGACGGACTTCACCACGTCCCGGAGCACGTCGGTGCCGATGTGGGGCCGGTGAGACCACTTGATATCCTCTGGGGCGCCGTGGGAGACGAGCACGTCGAAGACGTGGGCGATCCGGGGGTCGTTGACGCCGGTGGTCAGCTTGCCGTCGGAAAAGGCGCCGGCGCCCCCCTCGCCGAACTGGACGTTGGACACGGGGGAGAGGGTGCCGGCCGCCCAGAACCGCTCCACGTCGCGGGCGCGGGTATCCACATCCCGGCCCCGCTCCAGGATGACGGGGGGCAGCCCGGCCCGGGCCAGCGTGATCGCGGCGAACAGCCCCGCGGGGCCCATCCCCACCACTACGGGCGGATGGGGGAGAGCGCGGCCAGACGCGGGCGGGGCGTAGGGCGTCTCCTCCAGCCGGGAGACATTTTTGGGGGCGCGGCGGAGGACCGCGGCTTCCTCAATATTATATAAGGTGACGGCGGCGGCGCAGACCAGGTGGACGGAGGACTTTTTCCGGGCGTCAATGGACTGCCGGCGAAGGGTCAGCGTTTCGATTTGCTCCGGGGAGAGGGAGAGGGCCCTGGCGGCGGCTGTGCGCAGCTCGTCCGGCCCCGCGCCCACGGGCAGGTTCAGATTTTGGATCAGTAGCACGGGACAGCCCCCCTCGGTCGTTTTACAGATACAGCATATCACAGCGGCGGCCAAAAGGCAATCGGAATGGCCGACGGGCTGGAAGAAAAAAACTTTAAAAAAATGAAAATTGGGTGTTGACAAATGGCGCAAAAGCGTGGTATATTAGCGGAGCGCTCTGCGGAAGGCGGCGTCGGGAATAGAGATAAGCCGGGGAACGGCAAAATTTGTTCTTGACAACGCGGCGTCGGGGATGTATAATAAAAATCCCCGCTGTGAAAAGCGGAGCAGGTTTGCACCTTGTAAATTAAACAACGAAGACAGAAGCACCAGAAGGAAGAGAGTTCCTTCTGTACTGGTAAACAGTGCGGAAGGTTCTCGTTGATTCTAAATGAAGACAGGAAACTGGCTTCAATAAAGTAGGTTTAAGCGGTGAAAGCCGTTTAGATACGATTTTATTGAGAGTTTGATCCTGGCTCAGGATGAACGCTGGCGGCGTGCTTAACACATGCAAGTCGAAC
>CANRFU010000037.1 GCA_947629975.1 uncultured Oscillospiraceae bacterium
CCCCACCCGGGAGCCGCTGGACCCGGTGCGGTATCTCACCAACCGCTCCACCGGCAAGATGGGCTACGCCGTGGCCAAAGCCGCCTGCTGGCGGGGGGCTCAGGTCACCCTGGTGTCCGGCCCGGTGGACCTGCCCCGCCCCGGCTACATGGAGGTGGTGGACGTGACCACCGCCGGGGAGATGTACGACGCGGTGACCGCCCGGGCGGGCGATATGGACATCATCATCAAGGCCGCCGCCGTGGCCGACTACCGGCCCGCCCAGGTGGCGGAGAACAAGATCAAGAAGTCCGGCGGGGAGCTGTCCCTCCCGCTGGAGCGGACCCGGGACATCCTGGCCGCCCTGGGCGAGGGGAAAAGGCCCGGCCAGTTCCTGTGCGGCTTCTCCATGGAGACAGAGCACGTCATTGAGAACAGCCGGGACAAGCTGGAGCGGAAGCATCTGGACATGATCGCCGCCAACAGCGTGAAGCAGGAGGGTGCCGGCTTCGGCGTGGACACCAACGTACTCACCCTCATCACGCCGGACGGGGAGCGGGAACTGCCCCTGCTCAGCAAGTATGACGCCGCCAACGCCCTGCTGGACGCCATTCTGGAGCGCATTTGAATCGAACAGGCCTGACAGGGCCCCGGCCGCGACGACCGGGGCCTTTGCGTATACTCTCCCGCCGCCGTGGGATACTATCTCAAAAACGGGAAGGGCGGGAGCGCGTACATGAACACGGAAAGCGCCAAAAAGCTCTGGTATGCCGCGGCGGGAAGCGCCGCCGGGCTGGTGAATGGATTTTTCGGCGGAGGCGGCGGCATGGTCCTGGTCCCCATGCTGGCGGGCAAGTGCGGCCTGGACCAGCGGAAGGCCTTCGCCACATCGGTGGCGGTCATCGCCCCGCTGTGCGCCCTGTCGGCGGGGATCTACTGGTACCGGGGGAGCATGGACATCGCCCTGGCGCTGCCCTATCTGGCGGGGGGCCTCATCGGGGGCCTCATCGGCGGGAAAGTGTATCGGCAGATGTCCATGAAGCTGCTGCGCCGGGCCTTCGCCCTGCTGATCCTCTACGGCGGGGTGAGGGCGCTGTTATGACGGACTGGCTCGTCCCCCTGCTGGCCGGGGCGGCGACCGGGGTGCTGTCCGGGTTCGGCGTCGGGGGAGGATCCCTTCTGCTGATCTATATGACGAGCTTCGCCGGGGTACCCCAGAATCTGGCCCAGGGGGTCAATCTGCTCTACTTTCTGCCCGCCGCCGGCACCGCCCTGCCCGCCCACATCAGAAACGGGTATATCGAGAAAGGGGCCCTCTGGCCTGCCGTTCTGGCGGGCCTCGCCGGGACGGCCCTGGCCGCGTGGCTGGCCACCGCGCTGGATGTGGGCATCCTTCGGAAATGCTTTGGGGTATTCCTGCTGGTCATCGGGACGAGGGAACTGACGCGCAGGCCGTACTAAAACCCGACTGCCGGGGCTGCGGCGCCCGCCAAGGGGGAAACCCCTCCCGTCTGTTGACAGATGCGCGAAAGTCCGCTAAACTGAGCTGTACAGGCCGGCGGTCTCCCGCCGGCCGTCTGCCGGGAGGGGGTGCGCATATGAAAGGGAGAGCGTCCGAGGCCGAACTGCGCGCCGCGCTGGCCAGGGTGTTGGGCGTCCCGGAGGCGGAGGCGTCCTTTCGCGCCGACCCCGATCAGCGCGCCATCGTCCGGGATATCGTGGACGGGAAGGACGTGCTGACCGTGATGCCCACCGGCGGCGGCAAATCCGTCTGTTACCAGGTCCCCGCCCTCTGCCTGCCCGGGGTCACGCTGGTGGTTTCCCCGCTCGTCGCCCTGATCCAGGACCAGGGCGAGACGCTGCACCGAAACGGCGTTCCCGCGGCCTGTCTCGCGGGGGGATTTCTGCTGGATCGGGACGGCCCCCACCTCTATCCCGGCGAACAGAGCGCCGGCTTCCGCTCCCGCCGGGACAGGATCTTCTCTGAAGCCGCCGAGGGCGGATACAAGATCCTCTACGTGACGCCGGAGCGGCTGCGGACCGGGGCGTTCATCCGTTTCGTTCAGAACGCGAGGATCTCGCTGATCGCCGTGGACGAGGCCCACTGTGTGTCCCTTTGGGGCTATGAGTTCCGGCCCCGGTATCTTGAGATCAGCCGGCTGATCAGGCGGATGGGATACCGCCCCACCGTGGCCGCCTTCACCGCCACCGCCACAAGGCCGGTCCGCGAGGACATCAAGTGCTTCCTCGCCATGCGGATGCCCAGGGAGTACATCTTCCCCGCCGTCAGGGATGATCTGTCCTTTTCCGTTCGCCGGTTCTCGTCAAAGGCCGAAAGGCTCTCCTTCCTCACCCGTTTTATCCGGGACCATCCCGGGCAAAGCGGCATCGTCTACTGCAGCACCGCGCCCAGCGTGGACGAGGTCTACGTCCATCTGAACGGCTCCGGCGCGGACGCGCTGCGGTACTACGCGAAGCTGGACGAGGGCGGAGGTCAGGTCCCCCTGGGGCCCGGCGAGAGCAAAAAAGCGAACCTGGACCGGTTCCAGCGGGGGGAGGCGCGGGTGATGGTCTCCACCTCCGCGCTGGGCATGGGGATCGACAAAAGCAACCTGCGGTTTGTGATCCACTATGAGCTGCCCCTCTCCCCGGAGGATTATTTCCAGGAGGCCGGCCGCGCCGGGCGCGACGGGAGGGGCGGAGCGTGCGTCCTCTGCTGTCTGCCGGGAGACGACCGGATCTGCCGCGGCCTCATCGAGCGGTCTCTCCAGGAGAGCGCGCTGGAGCCGGAGATGAGAGCGGCGCGGCGGCGCGTTGCGGAGGACAAGCTTCGCGCCATGCAGGAATACTGCGGCCAGAAAAGCGGCGCGGCCCTCGGCGCCTATCTCAAACAATATTTCGAGGGCCCCGTCCCCGCGGCGGACGAGGCGGAAGCCCGGGCCATGCGCCGGGCCATGGCGGAGCGCATCAGGGAGATCGACGCCGTGTACGCCAACCGGACCAAGGTGGCCGGGGAACTGCGAAAGGGGCGCGTATCCGCCGCTGACCTCCCAGTGGGCAGGGCGCGGCCGGGGGGATCCGTGCCCACGGTCTCCTACCGTCTGGACGGCCCCGCTCTCACCTATTTTGACATGATGATCGCGGACGCGGTGTATACGCTGATGAAAAACCGCGTCAAAACGGTCACCGCGAAGGGGATCATGGATCTCCTCTCCGGGAACCCGAAGCTGACCCTGCGGCCAGAGCGCAAAGCGGCGGTGGAGGAGAGCCTTCGGAAGATGATGGGCTGCCGCATCGAGATCGACCGGCGGGGCTCCGCCCATTACGGCTTCGTATACGGCGGACAGGGGGACCGCACGGTCCTCTCGGGGCCTTTCCTGCCGCTCGCCGAAAAAAACTCCGGCTTCGGATACGATCCGCAGACGCTGCCGCCCCTCTATGAATACGCGGAGATCCTCAACGGGCAGTTCTATGTGCTGCCCGCCGAGCGGCTGCGGGTCCCCGGCCTGCATGCCAGCGGAGAAAACCTCGCCATCGCGTGGTATCTGCTGCTCCGCATCGGCTCCATGGGGCGCGGGTCCCACGGGCGGAAGTCCCGGGCGGTGACCAGCCGTTTCATCCGCATGGACACCCTGCTGAAGACGCTGGACATCCGCCTGCCGGAGGAGCCCGGCGAGAGAAAGAGAAAGCTGACGGCGCTGAACGGGAAGGTGCGGACGGTCCTGGAGCATCTCCGCGCCCTGGGCCACATCCGGGGCTTTACCGTAGACGAGGAGCGGGGCAACATCACGGTGGCGACCGTCCGAAGCGCGGATCGTGAAAATCCATAAGAGTTTTTGCGGCCGTGACGCCGGGCGGCCCTTGAAATCCTTGGGATCTCGTGAACACAGAAGCACAATATGTTTGTTGTTTATTTGGCCTGCCGCTGTCCGTCAGCGGCGGGCCGTTTTGTTGTCTGTGGTTTTGGAAAAGGGCAAAGGGCAAAAAACCGCTGACGCGGTTCGGGTGTAACGTTGGATTTGAGAAAAAGGATACGGCATCGGGGCGGCGCCGGCCAGGCCGCCTCTCATCTGGAAAGGAGCGATACGCCATGGACCGCACTTTAGTGACCCTGGGCAGCACCGAGAGCTGCATATACCTGCGGACGATCAGCCGGACGGGGAGATCCCCCGCCCGGTTCTTCATCCCGCGGGACGAACTGGAACGGCTTGAATCCTGGCGCTGCATCACGGTGCGGGATCTCGGTTCCTACGCCACGCTTTACTACCGCTCGGACCTGAACACCCTTGAGATCCGTTTTGACTGGCTGTCCGAGGCGGCGGACGGGTCCCTGTCCGGACGCGCGGAGACCGTGATCCTGGACTGGAGGAAGTTCCGCGACTTCGTGCTGGACAGCAGGAACTACCAGGTGGAAACGGCGTCCCTGCTGTCCCTGGAACCTGACTTTCTGCCTGTGCTGGACTTCTCCGACCCGGAGGCCCGGGAGGTCCTGCGCCGCGTTATGACCATGCCGGTCCTGAAGCGCAGGCTGCTCTGCGCGCTCCGCGACGGCTTCCAGCGGTGCGGCACGCGGACAGTCCGGTTCTACCCGGACCGGGACCCCCTCGGCTTCCGCTTCGAGGAGGTGGGGCCGGACGGCCGGAAAGGGTTCTGCGGCAGGCTGATCCCCCACAACGGCGGCAGTCCGAAAAACGCCAAATACATCATCGTTTGACCGAACGGAAAGGAGACCTGTCATGACGAAAAACTATGCCCGTGATTTCTGGCGGCGCTGTCTCCGCCTCGTGTGCGGCGGCAACGCGACGACCTCCGTTGAGAATCCGGCCTTCGATTTTACCATGCGGGCAAGATCCGGCGATTACGACGATCTGACGGACGAGGAATACAAGAGCTTCCTTGACGATGTGGAGCAGATCACGCCGATGTGGGACGGACAGCCGCACCGCCCAGCCGGCGAAATACTGCTTGACGCCCTGAGGCGCACCGCGGTCAGCGGCAGCCGGATGGATAACATCGTGGAACTGCTGGCCGAGAGCTCCGCGCAGTCCGACTACCGCCCGGCCCAGCGCCAGGCCGATTCCGACAGCATCCGCAAAGCACACCTCCAGAACGCCCCGGGCGGCGCGGAAGACGACGGCGAAGACTTCGAACCCGACGAACTTGGCGGCCTCTGGACGCCCCGCGAGATCTATGACACCTGCATCAGCGACCAGATCCAGGGACAGGAAGAGGCGAAAAAGGCCGCCGCCATGATCGTCTACAACCACGTGGAGGGCCGCCGCTCCAACACCATATTCTGCGGCCCGTCCGGCTGCGGCAAGTCCGAGATCTGGCGGTGCATGGCGAAAACATTCCCCTTTATCCGCATGATCGACGCCAGCCGCCTGTCCGCCGACGGCTGGAAGGGCAGCGTGCACGTGCGGGACATATTCGAAGGCGTCTCCTGCGAAGACCTGCAGAACGGAATCATCGTCGTGCTGGACGAGGCCGACAAGATCTGCTGTGAGACGGCGGTCGGCTCCGGCGGGACGAATTACAACGCCCTGACCCAGAACAGCCTGCTGAAAATGCTGGACGGGGACGTGATCGAGTTCGGCAGGGAAGACGGAAAAAGGGCGTTCTCCGTGGACTGCTCAAAGGTGTCCTTCGTGCTGCTGGGCGCGTTTGAGACCCTCCTGCGGGGCAAGAGCGGGAAAAGCGGCGGCGGGATCGGCTTCGGCGCGGCCCCCCGCGTGGAGTGCGACTACACCAATACGGAGATCACCTACGACGATCTGATCAGCGCCGGTATGCGCCGTGAGATCGCGGGCCGGATCAACCGCATCGTCCCGCTGCGCCCCCTGAACGCCGCCGACTACAGGGCCATCCTCACCGGCACGGTGCTGAAGGATCTGCAGGCCGCCATCAAGAGCACGATCGAGATCGACGACGCCACCGTGGACTACCTGGCTGAGCGGGCCGCCTCCACCGGCCTGGGGGTGAGATGGATGCGCTCCCAGGTGCAGAACGCCCTGGACGACCTGATGTTCGACGACCCGTCCCGCGACGGCTACGCGGTAAACATTCCGGGCGCCGCCGAAAGATCATGACCAAACCGGCCGGGGGCCGCCCTGCGCGTCAGGGCGGCCCCCGGCCCTTTTTCCAGCCCCTCCCTTGATTTCCACAGGGCGGCGTGTTATACTGTGACCGATCAGCCGCACACGAAAGGAGCCGCTTTTGCTATGAACTGGAAGGACCTTTTATCCACGAAAAAGCTCGCAGATACAGATCCGGCGCCAAGCGAATGGGACTTCTATCCCATCAACCCCTTTGAGCAGGACTACAACAGGATCGTCTCCAGCGCGGCCTTCCGCCGCCTCCAGGACAAGACCCAGATCTTTCCCCTGTCCAAGAGCGACTTTGTCCGCACCCGGCTGACCCACTCCATCGAGGTGTCGACCGTGGCCTATCAACTGGGCCAAATGCTCACCGAAAACGTCAAAGAGGACAAGAAGACCGAGCAGGCCCGGAAGGAGCTGAAGCAGTATCCGGACATCCCCTCCGTCCTCCGGTGCGCCGGGCTGATCCACGACCTGGGCAATCCCCCCTTCGGCCACTTCGGCGAGGAGACCATCGGGAACTGGTTCCGGGAGAATCTGGACAAGGTGCGGTATAAGGATAAGCCCCTCCGGGAATGGCTGACGCCCCAGATGGCCGCCGACCTGGAGCACTTCGAGGGCAACGCCCAGGCCCTGCGGCTGCTGAGCAAGGCCCAGTACGGCGGGGACATCAACGTCTCCTTTGCCGTTATCAGCTCCCTGGTCAAATATCCCACTACCTCCCTCCGCTTTGACAATGAAAGCGACGATATCAGGCTCCACAAGCCGGGCATCTACGCGGCGGAGGAGGAGACATTCCGCAAGGTGGCAGCCGAGGTGGGGACCATCCTGGAGGACGGCACATACTGCCGCCATCCTCTGACCTATCTCATGGAGGCCTCCGACGACATCGCCTACGCCACCTCTGACCTGGAGGATGCCTACAGGAAGAAGTTCTTCAATCTGGACAGCTTCATCCGCTACTATGAACGGGAGCTGGGCAGGCATCCCGATGAGGGCCAGCAGCTCAAAAAGGCCAGGGAACTTCTGGAGCGGCTGAAGGCCGAGCGGGACGGGGATCCGTCTCATGACGCCGCCGCGTTCAGCCGGTGGCTGTATTACGTCCGGCGCTGGCTCATGTACGTGGTGGTCTGGAAATTCTTCCACGAGTACGGGAAGATCATGGACGGTACGTACCACCAGGAGCTTTTCAAAGGCACTTTCCTCGAGTTCTTCCTGAAGATCATCAAGAAGGGCGCCATGCGGGAGTTTGTCTACGACAAAGAGGACCTGGCCCCCACGGAGCTCTCCGGCCGGACCATCCTCTCCTTCCTGCTGGACGGCTTTGTGACGGCGGCGCTGTACTGGGACGAGCGCTACCAGAAGGAGCCGGTGCTGGACGAAGACGGCAATCCGATCCTGGACGAGCACGGCAACGCGAAAGTGAAAAAATATTCCCCCAGCCAGGAGGACAACAAATATCTTGGCCTGCTCTCCTCCGCCTATAAGCGGGACTATGAGCTGTCCCGGACGAAAGACGGGGAAAAAGACGAGAGATACGATCTCTACCTGCGCCTGCTCATGGTCACCGACCACATCAGCAGCATGACCGACGCCTACGCCCGGGACCTGTACCGCCGCCTCCGGGGCATGGAATAAGGTTTCCCAAGAGAAAAGACCTGCCGCGCCGCGGCAGGTCTCTTTTTCTTATGCATGGTCTTTTGCGGGGCCGTCCCAGCGCTCCAGTTCTTCCCACTTGCTCTCCTGACACACCAGATCGGGAGAAAGCCGGTCCCCGCCGCCGGGGAGATAGGCCATCATGAGGCCCTCCCTGGTGCCCTTCTCCGTGGGGACCCAGCGCGCGTTCTCCCCGATCCCGCTCTTCCCCAGAGGTCTGCCGGTGCGCCAGTCCTGGGGCTGGGCCAGGTCATCGAGCACCTTCCACAGCCGGATGACAGGCAAATCCCCCAGTCTGCGGACGGGCAGCTCACAGACGGGCCCGCCTTTCGCGGCCAGCCGCTCCCGCAGAAGGCCCCCGATCAGCGCCTCCTCGTTCCAGGCGCTGCCGTCGGTGGGCAGGCGCAGAAAGTCGAAGCTGCTCTCCGCCGGGGGCGCGCTGCCTTCCAGGGCCTGGAGTCCTCCCCCGGCGGCGCGGTACGCGGCGGCGCGGAACCCCGCGCCGACGATGGCGTCTTTCCTGCCGTCGTTGTCCCTGTTTCTCTCCTCCGTCCGGTGGTATTCGCCGTCCACCTCCACGGCCAGCAGGATGCGCTTTCCCCGGCAGACCACGCAGTCGAAGTGGGCGCCGTTCCTGATGAAGGCCTCCTGCTTTTTGTCGATGCCGGCGGGAGGCGGAACGATGGCGGAGATGGGCGCGTCGGTATAGACGCTGAGCCCGTTCTCCACCGCCAGGGGAAGCGCTCTCAGCCAGTCCTGAAAGCAGACCTCCGGGCCGGAGGGATAGGTCCGCCTCCCGCTGGCCCGGTCGATCCGGTCCCGCCTCCGGGCCAGGTAGACGACCCGATCGAACAGAGAGCCGGCCGCGGCCCGGTGGAACCCGAAGGGACCGTCGGTCCAGGGGCCGGGGCGGGGCCCCTTCTCCCAGACATACCGGACGAGCTTCCGGAGGAAGGCGTTGTCCTTCTCCCCGTCCGCATCGCCGGAGGGGCGGCCTCCGGGTCCCGCGCACCGCCCGCCGGTCAGCGCCCGCTGGATGTCCTCGTCCATCAGGGCGGTGGAGGCGATGATCCGCAGCTCCTTTTTCGCCCGTGACACCGCCACGTTGATGAGCCGCTTTTTCTGGGACCAGGGCCACTCCCAGTGTTTGTCCTCCACCGGGAGGAAGTACACGATGTCGTACTCCTGCCCCTGGACCTTGTGGATGGTGAGTTCGGGCAGCTGGACCTCCATGGGGTCGGCGCGCCTGCCCTCCCCGGGGAGGTAGGGCCGCAGCCGGTCGGGCAGCGTCTCGATGAGATGGTCCACGATCCGCCCGGCCAGGTCCTCCCCGCCCCGGACCGGCGTTTTGGACAGCTTCTTCCGCCGGGCCAGATAGGCGTCCACGCCCACCGCCTTCAGAACATGCAGGAAGTCCTCCCGCCGGGCGGCGGCCTTCTCCCGGACGGCCCGCCGGTTGTCCTCGTCCGCCAGCCATTCGCTGAGCAGCCTCCGGAGCGTCCACAGCTGGCCCCGGAAGGGGGAGAGGACGCAGAAGCTCAGCGGCTTCGGGTCCTCCAGCCCCAGCACGGTACTCGGGTCGGCGCACAGCCGGTCCAGCAGTTCAGGCCACTCCTCCCGCATAAAGAGCTCCGCCTGGCGGCGGTTGCGCTTGGATTTTTTCTCTGTCCGGCTGTCGTTTTGAGTCGTTTTGGGCGGGTCGCGGTCCTCCGGGACGTAATCCTCGCAGTAGTTTCCCTCGAACCACAGTACCCGGATGGGCATGGGGTGGGTCCTGTCATACTGCCGGGTGGAAATCTGCATGGTCCACTCGCTCCGCTCGTTGGTGTACACCGCGTCCCGGCAGAAGCCGATGATGCCCGGATGGCAGCGGTAGTGGAAGTTCAGCATCCGGTCGCACCGGACGGACAGGGCGGGATCGCCGTCCAGGAACACCTTCCGGCAGGCGGACAGGAAGCTGCGCTCCTCCGACAGGGCGTAGATCCGGTCGAACGCCCCGCCCAGCAGGTCCTTCGCGGCGGCGGTCCGTTTTTCTGTCCCCTGTTTTACCAGTTCTTCGTTGGTCACAGGCGGCAGCTGGTCGTCGTCCCCCACCAGCACCAGGTGCCGGGCGGCGCCCATGGCGATCAGCCCCAGGAGGGGGTTCACCTGGCTGGATTCGTCCACGATGACGTAGTCGTAGACCGGCTCCCACCGCTCTCCGTCCGCGCCGCTCCGCCAGTCGCTGAAGCACTTGGGCAGGGAGTTGATGGTGCTGGCCACGATGGGGAAAGAGGCCAGAAAGACCTCCGACGGCGTCTCGGCGCAGGTACGGCGGGCCCCTTGGAACAGGTCCCCGTGGGCCCGTTCAAAGGCCTTCCGGCATACGCTGTTCCCCAGCCGGGCAAAGCTCCGCTTCAGGGCCTGCTGTTTGGGCAGCGACCGGTCGGTGAACCCGGCCAGCTTCTCCTCCACGCTGGCGATGGCGGTGTTGTTGGAGGACACCATGGCCGCGGTCTTGCCCTGCCGCAGGATGCAGGACAGCAGGTGCAGGATGGCGGAGGTCTTGCCGCTCCCCGGCGGTCCTTTGATGAAGCTGACCGGCATGGCGAGGGCCGCTTCGATGGCCCTGGTCTGGGCCTTGTCCGGCGGCGGGTTGTGGGCATCGGCCTCCAGAAAGTCCTCCGGGCGGAAGGCCGCGCTGCCCCGGCCGCCGTAGAGGGCCCGCTGTACCCCGGGGTCGTCCGGCTCCAGGATGCCCCGCCGCACCAGGGCCATGGCCTCCCCGCCGCCCAGAAAGGCCCGGGTCAGCACGTTCCGCTCCGGGCTGTGCTCGCTAAAGTACCAGCGCACGGAGTAGGGCTCCTCAAGAACGGCGCCGCTGCCGCCGTCAAGTCTTTTTACGCCCAGACAGGCCGCCGCGGCCTCGTAATAATCCCACAGGACCTGTATTTTAGAATCGGGCATGGCTCTCCCTCCCCAGTCGGATTTACTGCCATGAACAGATTATATCGCTCCGCCGGGCCGCGGTCAAGGAAGAACCGCGGGCGCCGGATGCGGCGGCCGTCCGCGATCCCGGCAAAAGCAGACGAGGGCGCCCGCAGAACGCGGGCGCCCCCTCTATCGTACAGGTCCGCTCAGCCCTTGACGCCGCCGGAGGTAAGCCCCGCAGCCAGGTGCTTCTCAATGCACAGGAACAGAATGATCACCGGGACGGTGGCGAACAGCGACGTGGCAAACAGGCTCTGCCACTGGATCATGTTATAGCCGTAGAACACGTTGATGCCCACGGTGATGGGTTTCAGGATGTCCGTGGAGATGAGGGTCAGGGCCATGGTGTACTCGTTCCAGGCGTTGATGAACACGAAGATCAGCGTGGTCACGATGCCCGGCGCCGCCATAGGCAGCAGCACCCGGATCATGGCGCCCACCGTGCCGCAGCCGTCGATTTTGGCGGCCTGCTCCATGTCCGGCGAAATGCTCACGAAAGTACCGCGCAGCAGCCAAATGGCAAACGCCTGGTTAAAGGCGGCGTTCAGCAGGATCAGCGCCACGATGTTGTCCACCAGCCCCATGTCGGTCATCAGGCGGTAGATACCCACCAGCAGCACCACGGGGGCGAACATCTGGCTCATAATGACGGCGCCCAGGAAAAAGCCCTTGGCGCGGAACCGCATACGGGCCAGCGCGTAGGCCGCCGGGATCCCGCACAGGATCGCCAGCGCGGTGGAGCCAAACGCAATGATCAGCGAGTTGATGAAATATTTCAGGACCGGCGCATCCGTCCAAATGCGTGTAAAGTTGGACCACTTCCACTCTTTCGGCAAGATGGTCATATCCAGCGCGTACATCTCGTTGCGGGACTTGGCGGCAGTGGTGAACATCACGAAGTAAGGATACAGGATGACGATGCACAGCACAAAGACGAACAGATACAGGAGCACCGCCTTCCACGGCTTTTTCCTCAGTGTTTTGTCCATCACTGCTCCTCCTTTTCCGCCCGCAGCGTCATCACCATATAGACGCCGGCCAGTACGCACAGGATCACGAAACCTACCACGGAAACCGCGGCGGCCTGCCCGCCCCGTCCGTACCGGAACTGCAGCTTATACAGGAACGTGGCCAGCGTGTGGGTCTGATCTCCGGGGTCGCCCTGGGAGATGGTCCAGACGATGGGGAAGGAGTTGAACACATAGATGATGTTCAGCACGGTGGACACCGTCAGGCTGGGCTTCAGCAGCGGCAGTGTGATGTGGATCAGCTGCTGCCAGAAGGACGCTCCGTCGATGTCCGCCGCCTCGTAGAGCTCTCCGTCGATGCTCTGCAGGCCGGACAGCACGCAGAACGTCACAAAGGGGACGGTGACGAAAATGCCGATCCAGCACTCCCAGGTGAAAAAGGCCTCCGCGCTGCCCGTCCAGTTCACCTTCTCGCTGATGATCCCCAGCTTTCGCAAAATGACGTTCAGCGAGCCGTAATTCGGGTCGATGATATACTTCCAGATCACCGACTGGATGATCAGCGAGGTGGCCCAGGGGAACACCACGATGGCCCGGACGATCTTCCGGCCCGGGAACTTCACATTGAGCACCATGGCGATGACAAAGCCGGCCAGCGTGGACAGGCCCACCACCGACACCGTCCACACCAGCGTGTTCCAGAGCGTCTTATGGAAGTCGGAATCCTTAAAAATCTGCATGAAGTTGTCGAAATTGTTGAAATCCTTGATGACGCCCGCCCGGGAGACCTCGGACAGGGCTACCCGGAACACGGTAAACACCGGGATCACGATAAAGACCGCCATCAAAATGATGCTGGGCAGCATCCAGATGTACGGTTCTGTTTTTTTGAACGCGGAGTGCTTTTGCAGCGTCCGCCCCGTCTGCGTGGAGTTTTTCTTCATCATCCGCCCCCCTGTCTCGCTCAATTTCTTTCAGGCGCGTCTCCCGTGGGAATCGGGAGAAATGGAGCGCGGGGCCGGACCCAGTCCGGCCCCGCGCAGTATGGTCTTATGTTGGGGAACGCAGCGGAACGATCTTGGTCTGGAGTTCGTCCAGAACGGTCTTGGCGTCCTGACCGTTCAGGACCACGCTCTGCTCGGCGTCGATGACGCCCTGCTTCACGTCGATCCACTCGGCGCGGGAGGCGGGATAGAAGTCGCAGTTGGCCAGAGTGGCGCACCAGGTGTCAAAGTAGGCGTTGTCGCCGTCAACCTCGCCGTCCTCAGTGGGCTTCTTGTGTTCGCTGGCGTGCTCAGGCAGATACTCGGAAGCGTCGCTGGTGACAGGCAGGAAGCCCTCGAACACCATGTAGTCGGAGTAGCGCTCCTGATCATAGAAGAAGTCGAAGAACTTGCTGATGGCGGCGGTACGGGCGGCCTGATCGGGGGCGGCGTCGTTCTTGAAGGCCATCAGGCGGTCACAGACGCCGAAGTACACGGATTCATTGCCGCCGTTGGTGGGCATGGCGGCCACGCCGTAGTTGACGGTGGAGTCGCCGGCGATCATGTTGCAGGGGCCCAGCATCATGGCCAGAGAACCGGCGTTGAAGGCGTCCTGCTGGACATAACGGCGGGCGGTGCCGCAGTCGGGATACACATACCCGGCGTCGTACAGCTCCTTGATGAACTCCAGAGACTCGATGTTGGCCTCGCTGTTCAAAGCCCAGTTGCCCGCATCGTCCACAAAGCCGCCGCCGTTGTTCCAGGTGTAGTAGGCAAACGCGGCCTGGCCCTCGTCGGAGGAGATGTCAAGGCTCCAGGGGATGATGTCGGCGTTGTAGGCCTTGATCTTGGCGCAGGCGTCCTTCACCTCGTCCCAGGTGGCAGGGGGATTGGCGACCCCGGCGGCCTCCAGGATGTCCTTGTTATAGAACAGACCGCGGACAGAGGCCAGGATGGGCAGGGCCCACACGGTGCCGTCCATCTCGTTGGCGTTCCAGAAGGAGGGAACGATCTTGGCCTTCAGCTCGGCGGAGGTGTACTCCTCGGCGGGCATCAGCAGGTCGTCGGCCACATAGTCGGCGAAGGTGTCGATGTTCAGGATGTCGGGGGCGTTGTTGTTGCCGATGCGGGTCTCGACCACGGTGTACAGATCGTTCCAGGAGACGATCTCGATGGTCAGGTCGATATCCTGGTTGGCGGCCTCAAAGTCCTGCTCGAACTGGGTCCACCACTGCTGGGTGTAGTTGCCGTACTGGGAGATGATGACGTTCAGCGCGGTCTTGCCGCCGGCGGGGGGATCGCTGGGCTGTTCGGCGGGCTGAGAGGCCGGAGGCTCGTTGGACGGGGGATTGGTTTCGGTCGTGCCGGCGGGGCCGCAGGCGCACAGGGCGAATACCATCACGAGAGCCAGCAGCAGGGCGATCAGTTTTTTCATTCAAATTCCTCCTTTTATTTGTGGCCCAATCCTCATCATACGCTCAGATGAACGTATGCACGGCGAAGGGGCCCCTTCGCCGTGATGCATTTTTCGTCCCGCCGCGGGGACCCGCCGCGGGATACCGCCGTGTCCGCAGCATCGTGGGAAAAATCTACAAACACAGCTCTGTATGTTTCATTATACTTGTTCAATTTGTAAATAATAGCAGAAATCGTACAGATTATAGTAAAATCGTACAATATTTGAAATTATATACAATTTACCGCGTTAAATCAGCCGTAGTGCTCGGCATTTTGACGGCCCTTTTTCCGGAAAGCGCTGGGCGTATATCCGGTGGCCGCCCGGAAGACCTTTGAAAAGTAGTTGTAGTCGCTGATGCCCACCGCCTCCGCCACGGCGGAGACGGACCGGTCGCTGCGCAGCAGCAGGCCCTTGGCCGCCTCGATCCGCCGCCGGACGATGAGGCGGGACAGGGTCTCCCCGCCGGACAGTTCTTTGGCCAGGGCACACAGTTTGGTCCGCCCGATGTGGAGCGCGGCGGAGATGGACGCCAGAGACAGCTTCTCCATGTAGTGCTGATCCAGGAACAGTTCCAGCCGCTGCAGGTCGGTGCGCTCCCCCAGGGAGAGCATCTCCTTCTGGAGGATGTAGGCCGCCAGCGTCTCCAGGACGTCGGCGAAGGCGCGCATCTCCCCGCCGGAATACCGGCGGAACCGGAAGAAGTCCTCCCGCAGGTCCTCCGCCCCGCCGGGCCACCAGTCCAGGGTGAGCCTCGCCCGCTCCCACTGTTCCTCTACGGGGGAGTCGTCCAGGAACTGCCCGAACACCACATAGGCGACAGGGGGCGACACGCTGTCCGCCCGGATGGGCAGGATGGCCTCGCACACCCCGGCATGGCAGCGGTAAAACCGGAACCCGCTCTGCCCGGCGCACTCCCGGGCCGCCCGCTCGTCGCAGGCGCGGCACCGCTCCAGCCCGGCGGCGCAGCCGGTCATCCGGGCGCAGAAGGGGGCGCGGTCCAGGGTGGGGTACATGTCCTTTCCCCGGACGTCCAGGATGTTGGCCCGGATGTCGGTGAGGATGTGCAGGCTGGCCATCAGCCGGTAGAGCTGCTCATGCTGAAATCGGATCATCATGGGGAGCCTCACATAATCGGAATATTTACGGAAAATCCTCCGCATAAGCGTATTATATTACGATTTTCAGAGAAGTTCAACCGCAATTTCCGCTCCGCGCGTTCGCGCCCGGCGAACGTCAACTCCCGCGCCGGATCCTCAATAACGGCGGCGGCAGGAACATCCCTTACCCCTTCCGCAGCGCCTCAAAGCCGCCGAAGATAAAGTGGTTGATGTCCAGCTGCATCCTGTACCAGTTGTCGTCCTTGTTCCACTTCAGGGAGCGGTTCACATAGAACAGCCCGCAGATCAGCATCATGAAGAGCTTGTCCGCCGTCTCCCGGTCCAGGTGCAGCTGCTTCTCATAGTAGATGGCCGCCTGGGGGCGCTCCAGCATATAGATGCGCTTGATGACATAATCGGTCAGGGTCGGGTCCTGAAAGACGGCCCGGTACTTCGGGTCGTCCGCCACCCTCTGGCAGGGCGGCAGCAGACGCTCGTTTTTGCGCAGCGTGTCCACATCGTCCAGGGCGACCACCTTTCTCAGCGCCTCCATCCGCTCCGCCGCACTCATCTCGCTGGCGGCCGCCTCGGCCACCATCAGCGCCTCGTCCAGCACCTCATTCAGCACCTCGTCCAGGGACTGGAAGTGCAGATAGAAGGTGGCCCGGGTGATCTCCGCCTGCCGGCAGAGGGAGGCCACGGTGATCTTCTCAAAGGGCTGCTCCTCCAGCAGCTCCAGCAGGGCGTCCTTCACGGTGTTCCTGGTGTAGACGGTCCGGCGGTCCATTTTGCGTGCGCTCTGTTCCTGCATGATAAATCCCTCCAAACGAAAAAATCCTTTACACTTTCCAGAAAAGTGTCTGAAAACGTTCTGATTTTCAGAAAGTGTAGTTGCGCTTCCCTGTTGTGCATAGTATAGTCAGTTCCAGACAGGCTGTCAAGAAAAAGTTTTAGCTGGCAAGAAAAAATTTCCTCTGGCTAAAAATGACTGCTGCGAGACGATTTCTGACAGTCTTTCCGGGCGGCAGGGAACAGGCCGCAAAAGAAAAGTAAGGAGGAATCCCAATGTTGTATCCCATCCGCGCAGCCCTTGGCATCAACATGGAGGACGTGATCGGCGTCCTCAACGCCATCAAGACCCATCTGATCGTTCTGGGCGTGCTGCTGGCCATCGGCGTGATCGTGGTCATCGCCATGGCCGTGGCCAAGAGCATGAAGAAGTCCCAGAAGTACCTCATCCGCTGGACCGCCGTGCTGGCCATGCTGCTGGCCATCGTGGTGGTGGTGAACCTGGTGCTGTTTGGCCCCATGAACAACCTCATCACCCTGGCCATGACCCCCAAGGCCGTCGTCTCTGACGAGACCACCGCCGCCGCCACCCAGGTGGCCGAGCAGGTGGCCGCCGAGGGCTTCGTCCTGCTGGACAACGACGGCCTGCTGCCCCTGTCCTCCGACACCACCAAGCTGAACCTGTTCGGCTGGGCCTCCACCAATCCCCTTTACAGCGGCGGCGGCTCCGGCGGCATCAACGCCGTGTACGACGTGGTGCCCCTGAAGCAGGCCCTCATCGACGCCGGGTTTGAGCTGAACGGCGATCTGGAGAAGTTCTACAACGACTTCAACAGCGACCGGGCCGAGATGTCCATCGAGTCTCAGAGCTGGGACCTCCCCGAGCCCCCCGCCGACACCTATCCCGCCGAGCTCATCGACGGCGCCAAGGCCTTCTCTCATGTGGCGGTCATCATCCTGGGCCGGGCGGCCAGCGAGGGCCACAACGACCTGCCCATGGACGTGAGCAAAGTGGGCTACGACAACAACTCCGACGCCTACGACGACTTCCCCGCCGGGGAGCACTACCTCCAGCTGTCCCAGACCGAGCGGGACATGGTGGAGCTGGTGTGCGATAACTTCGACAACGTCATCGTCCTCTACAACGGCTGCAACCCCTTCGAGATGGGCTTCGTGGAGGAGTATCCCCAGATCAAGGCCGCCATCTGGTGTGCCGGCCCCGGCAACGTGGGCTTCAACGCCCTGGGCAAGATCCTCAAGGGCGAGATCAACCCCTCCGGCCACCTGTCCGACACCTTCCTGTATGACATGACCAAGGCCCCCTGGTGGAACAACGCCGCCAAGATCGACTACGACAACATGACCCACATGGCGGTGGACGGCATGAACGCCGGCAAGCCCCAGAAGTACTCCCCCTCCTTCGTCAACTATGTGGACGGCATCTATGAGGGCTATAAGTTCTACGAGACCGCATATGACATCGGCATGCCCGGCTTCGACTACGATTCCGTGGTCCAGTATCCCTTCGGCTACGGCCTGAGCTACACCACCTTCGAGCGCTCCATGACCATGAGCGAGTCCGGCGGCCAGATCACCGTGAAGGTGGACGTGAGGAACACCGGCGACATGGCCGGCAAGGACGTGGTGGGCGTGTACTACAACCCGCCCTACACCAACGGCGGCATTGAGAAGTCCACCGTCAACCTGATCCAGTTCGGCAAGACCTCCATCCTGGAGCCCGGCGCCTCCGAGACCCTGACTATGACCTTCGCCGTGGAGGATATGGCCTCCTACGACTACCTGAAGGAGCAGGCCTACGTGCTGGAGGCGGGCGACTACGAGATCTCCATCCGCTCCGACGCCCACACCGTTCTCGCCTCCGACACCTACCATCAGGCCAGCACCGTGGTCTACAACGAGAGCAACCCCCGCTCCTCCGACCAGATCGCCGCCACCAACCTGTTCGCCGACGCCCAGGGCAACGTGACCTATCTGTCCCGGACGGACAACTTCGCCAACTACGACGAGGCCACTGCCGCCCCCGCCAGCCTGTCCATGCCCCAGGATCAGATCGACACCTACGAGCTGAACGCCAACTTCGATTACGACAAGTACATCGACCCCAGCGACGAGATGCCCACTACCGGTGCCGACAACGGGATGCGCCTCTATCAGCTGCGGGGCAAGGATTACGACGACCCCGACTGGGATAAGCTGCTGGACCAGCTCACCGTGGACGAGATGCTGAACATGGTCTCCATGTGCGGCTACCAGACCCCCGCCGCCGAGTCCGTGGGCAAGGTCCAGACCAACGACGCCGACGGCCCGGGCGCCATCACCAATAACTTCTCCGGCGCGGGCTCCATCGGCTTCCCCGTGGCCACCGTGCTGGCCTGCACCTGGAACCAGGAGCTGGCCCGGGAGTACGGCCGCACCATGGGCCAGATGTCCCGTGAGCTGGACGTGGCCGGCTGGTACGCCCCCGGCATGAACCTGCACCGCTACCCCTTCGGCGGCCGCAACTATGAGTACTACTCCGAGTGCGGCGTCCTCTCCGGCCTGATGGCGGGCAACGCCGTAGCCGGCGCCGCCGAGAAGGGCGTGTACGCCTACATCAAGCACTTCGCCCTGTACGACGGTAACTACAAGATGGTCTGCATCTGGTCCAACGAGCAGGCCATCCGGGAGACCTACCTGAAGCCCTTCGAGATCTGCGTGAAGCAGTTCGGCGCCAACGGCCTGATGGTCTCCTGGAACTTCCTGGGCACCACCTGGACCGGCGAGTGCTCCAATCTGCTGAACACCGTCCTCCGGGACGAGTGGGGCTTCCGGGGCATCGTGGAGTCCGACTACTTCCGCGATAACGGCCACGGCTTCATGAACGCCGACGCGGCCCTGGCCAACGGCATGGACGCCATGCTGTCCACCTACGGCGCCGGCCCCAACCTGCCTCACGACGCGGCCAACCCCAGCGCCAGCACCGTGAAGTATCTGCGCACCGCCAGCAAGAACATCATGTACACCGTGGTGAACAGTTGGGAGTATGAGACCGATCCCGCCGCCGCCGGCATGCCCGCGTGGCAGAAGGTGACCATCGGCATCGACGTGGCCATCGGCGCGGCTCTGGCAGCCCTGGAGGCCTTGGTGATCGTCAACAGCCGCAAGAAGGCCAAGAACGAGCAGTAAAACATCCTCCTACTTTTCCAAGCGGCGGAGGCCGGGTCCGAAAGGGCCCGGCCTCCGCCGCTTGAAGCAGCAGGGGACCCACGCGCCATCGCGGTGCTGTCCCGTTCAGGCGACCGTTTTCTTCTTCAGGCGGCCGCCACGCCCTCAACCACATCTGGGCCCAGGGCGAGATCGACGATCCGGAGGAACCGTACGCGTCCCGCTCCCCGGCGGGCTCATGGCGCGGAACGGCAGGCAAAAGGCCGGACCCGCAGTTTGATGCTTTTTCTTGCAAGAAAAAAGTATCAAAAAGATCTTTCATTTTGCTGTCGAAGTGTTATAATATTTGCATTTCCCACACGGCAACGGCACTCTGAACAGTCTAAGAAATAGCAGGAGGAAGCGCAAAATGGAAAAAATCACTCAGACCGCAGGCAGAGATCAACTGGGCGGCTTTGCGCCGGACTTCGCCCATTTCAACGACGA
>CANRFU010000038.1 GCA_947629975.1 uncultured Oscillospiraceae bacterium
ACAACGGCAAGCTGACCCTCACCGTGGAGGACATCAGCAAGAGCCGCCCCAAGTCTCAGGAGGTCACCGAGGCCCTGGAGAAAAAGAAGGGCATCGAGGAGAGCGATATCGTCTCCAAGCTGATGTACGAGATCAGCTTCACCCGCATCTGCAAGATGATGGTGGTGGAGGCCGGCCAGTCGCTGCGGGTCTCCATCGGCTACCCCGCCGGCATCACCTATGAGAACCTGAAGGACTACGAGATCAAGGCGTACCACTTCAGCCGCAACGAGGACGACGAGATCACCGGCGTGGACGAGCTGAACGTCACCGCCACCCCCTACGGCCTGGTGATCATCTGCAACAGCTTCTCCCCCTTTGAGATCGTGGCCCTCAAGCCCGGCACCACAGGGAGCGGCGGCACACCGGCTGCCCCCTCCCTGGCGGTGGCCACCGACGGCAACGGCAAAGTCACCTACGGCGATAGCGTGGAGGCCGTGGGCGCCGCCGGCATCGTGGAGATGAAAAAAGACGTCACCTTCACCATCAAACCCAACACCGGCTATGTGATCGACGAGGTCACCCTGGGCGGCAAGGTCCTGACCGTATCCAAGGACAACACCGTCACCGTGAAGGCCGACGAGGTGAACGCCGCCGGCGGCCTGCTGGAGGTGGAGTTCATCTCCGAGGAGGTCCGCGCGGTGGACGAGAAAGCGGGCATGACGCCCGTGGAGCCCGAGCATCCGGCCCCCGAAGCGCCGGAGCCTGAGCCGAAGCCCGAGCCGAAACCCGAACCGGAACCTGAGAAGCTCCCCTTTGCCGACGTGCCCGCCGACGCCTGGTATTACGCAAACGTAAAATACGCTTATGACAACGGCCTGATGAACGGCACGGCCGAAGACGGCTCTTCCTTCTCCCCCGACGATAAAACCACCCGGGGCCAGCTGGTCACCATCCTGTGGCGGCTGTCCGGCTCGCTGATCGTCAACCGGGACAACACGTTCCAGGACGTGCCCGCCAACGAATACTACACCAACGCGGTGAAGTGGGCGGCCAACAACGGCATCGTCACCGGCTATGACGACACCGCCTTCGGTCCCGGCGACCCCGTCACCCGGGAACAGATGGCGACCATCCTCCAGCGGTATGTCGTGTACCGCGGCAAGAGCGCCGCCGGCAGCACAAGCGCCCTGAACGGCTTCCCCGACGCCGGTAAGGTGTCCGACTGGTCAAGGGCCGGCATGCAGTGGGCCTGCAGCAACGGCATCATCACCGGCACGGCCGGCAGCGACGGCGCAGTCATACTGGATCCCGCCGGCTCCGCCACCCGCGTCCAGGTGGCCGCCATGCTCCAGCGGCTGTGTGAGAAATACAGCCTCATCTGAATACGGCCCGCAGCGCGCAAAAGGACCCGCCTCACCGAGACGGGTCCTTTTCTCCTGTCTGTTTTTCAAGGATGTGGCGCGCTCACGCCCGGCCAAGATAGTCCAGCGTCGAGGTCACCGCGTTGGCCCCGTCGGCGGCGGCGGTGACCACCTGCCGGAGGGGCTTTTTCCGCAGGTCGCCGGCCGCGAACAGGCCGGGAATATCGGTACGGCAGTCCTCCCCCGCGGCCACATACCCGTCCTCCAGCCGGAGGGGCAGGCCGGCCAGCCAGCCGCCGGCGGGCTCCACCCCCACCGCCAGGAACACCCCGTCCATGGACCGCTCCACCGCTCCCTCCGGGCCGGAGAGGATCACGCTCCCCACTCTGCCCTCTCCCCTGATCTCCGTCAGGTTGGTTTTGTACAGGATGGTCACGTTTTCCTTCGCCTTCAACAGCTCCACCCGGCGCTTTGCCGCCCGGAACACGTCCCGGCGGAGGGCCACCGTCACGCTTTTGCACAGGGCGGAGAGGAACAGAGCGTCCTCCACGGCGGTATCCCCTCCGCCGACCACCAGGGTGTCCCTTCCCCGGAAGAAGGCGCCGTCACAGGTGGCGCAGTAGGACACCCCCGCGCCGGTGAACTCCTTCTCGCCGGGGACTCCCAGCTTTTTGGGGGCGGCGCCGGTGGCGGCGATGACCGCTTTTGCCAGGACAGACTCCCCGCTGTCAAGGATGAGCTCCTTACAGTCTCCCCGGTCCTTCAGGCCGGCGGCGGACCCGTGCCTGATCTCAGCGCCCAGTTCGAGCGCCTGATTTCGAAAGGCCTCGCCCAGATCGAAGCCGCTCATCCGTCCCGCGCCGGGGTAGTTTTCCACCTCGTGGGAGGAGGTGATCTGGCCTCCGCCGAAACCGTCCCGCTCCAGCACCACAAAGTCCAATCCGGCGCGGGCCGCGTAGATGGCGGCGGACAGCCCCGCCGGACCTCCGCCCACGATCACAAGTTCCTTCATGGGGACCCCTCTTTCGTTTTTGATGATAGTATTCTACCAACCGGCGCGGGATATTGCAAGAGTCTCAGAACGCGTTCCGATGGGGACGCCGGCCCCACATTGGTATTGCATTTTGTCCTTCCCTATATTATAATACTTGCAAGATTTTCCTCACATTTTCAGTGAATCGAGTTGATTGTTTTGAACATCATCATTGCCGGCGGCGGCAAGGTGGGCGGCACCCTGGCGGAGCAGCTGTCCGCCGAGGGCCACAGCATCACCATCATCGATGTGGATCAGAATACCCTGGACCGGCTGAACGATCAGCTGGACGTGATGTGCGTCCGGGGCAACTGCGCCTCCCGGGGCGTGCTGATCGAGGCCGGGGCCAAGTCCGCCGACGTGATCATCGCCGCCTCCGACTATGACGAGGTCAACCTGCTCTGCTGCCACAGCGCCCATCTGCTGGGCGTCCCCCACACGGTGGCGCGGGTCCGGGGGACCAGCTACGTCAACGACCTGGCCACCCTCAAGGATGATCTGGGCATCACCATGCTGGTGAATCCGGAGCTGGCCGTGGCGGTGGAGATCTCCCGCATCCTCCGCTTCCCCAACGCCGCCAATGTGGAGACCTTTGCCCGGGGCCGGGTGGAGATGATCTCCTTTCAGATCCAGCCGGACGACTTTGTGGCGGACCGGTCTCTGGCGGAGCTCTCCCCCAAGATCCGGAGCCTGCCCATCCTGTTCTGCGCCGTGGAGCGGGAGGACAAGGTGTCCATCCCCAACGGCTCCTTCGTGCTGCGGCAGGGGGACCGGGTCCATATGGCGGGCACCCCCGCCGGCCTTCACGAGTTCTTCCGCCTGCTGGGCCGAAACGCCCACAAGATCAAAACCGTGTTCATCGTGGGCGGCGGGCGCATCGCCTTCTACCTGCTGTACCAGCTGGAGCGGCTGGGCATGAGCTGCAAGCTGGCGGAGCGGGACGCGTCCCGCTGCCGGGAGCTGGCCGAGGCCTTCCCCAGATCCCTCATCATCCACGGGGACGGCACCGACCCCGAACTGCTCACCGAGGAGCGGCTGCCCGCCTCCGACGCGTTCGTGGCCCTCACCGACCGGGACGAGGATAACCTCATCATCTCCCTGTACGCCCACCAGGCGGGAGTGCCCAAGGTGATCGCCAAATCCAGCCACCAGAACTATACCTCCATCGCCCGGTCCGCCGGGGTGGAATCGGTGGTGTCCCCCAAGGTGACCACCGCCTATCAGATCCTGCGGCTCATCCGGGGCCTGCAAAACTCCAAGGGCAGCACCATGACCGCCCTGTACCGCATCGCCGGCGGCCAGGCTGAGGCCATGGAGTTCCAGGTGCGGACCGACAACAAGAACCTGAGCATCCCCCTGCGGGACCTGAGCCACCGGCTGCGCCCCGGCGTGCTGATCTCCGTGGTGGTGCGGGACGGCACCGTCATCATCCCCGACGGCTCCACCTGCCTGGAGGCGGGCGATGACGTGATCGTGGTGGCCCAGAACAGCGTCATCACCGACCTGGACGATATCTATACGGCGGGCTGAGCGCGGAGGGCTGACCATGAATTACAAGCTTGTGGCGCGCATTACCGGCTTCACCCTGCTCATCGAGGCGGCTGCCATGCTGCTGCCTTTGGCGGTGGCCCTGCTCTACAGGGAGAGTCCCATCCCCTTCCTGATCGCCATCCTCATCACCTGCGCGGCGGCGGTGGGCCCGGTGGTCCTGCTCCGCCCCAAGGCGGAGTTCTTCGCCCGGGAGGGCTTCTTCACCGTGGGCCTCATCTGGGTGCTGTTCGGCGTGTTCGGCGCCCTGCCCTTCCGCTTCTCCGGGGAGCCCCAGTTCTCCTCCTTCATCAACTGCTTTTTTGAGACGATCTCCGGCTTCACCACCACCGGCGCCACCATCCTCACCGAGATCGAGGGACTGCCCCACGGCCTGCTGCTCTGGCGCTCCTTCACCCACTGGCTGGGCGGCATGGGAGTGCTGATCCTGACCACCGCGCTGCTGCCTGTGCTGGGCATCAGCTCCAACTTCCTCATCCGCGCGGAGAGCCCCGGACCGGTGAAGTCCAAGCTGGTGCCCAGGGCGTCCCAGTCCTCCAAGATCCTGTACGGCATCTATCTGGCCCTCACGGCGGCGGAGGCCGTCGTCCTGAAGATCGCGGGCATGGGCTGGTTCGACGCCGTCACCCACGCCTTCGCCACCGCCGGCACCGGCGGCTTCTCCACCAAAAACGCCTCCATCGCCGCCTTCAACAGCCCCGCCATCGAGATGGTCTGCACCCTGTTCATGCTGCTGTTCTCCATCAACTTCGCGGTGTATTTCCTCATCATCACCGGCAAAGCGCGGCAGGCCCTCAAGAGCGACGAGCTGCGCTTTTTCCTGGGGATGGTGGCCATCGCCACCGCCGTCATCGCCTGGAACCTGCGGGACTACTACTCCTCCATCCTGGAGTGTCTGCGGTACGCCGTGTTCCAGGTGGCCACGGTGGTGTCCACCACAGGCTTCGTGTCGGCCGACTTCGACCTGTGGCCCGAGCTGTCCAAGGTCATCCTGATAGTGCTCATGTTCGTGGGGGCCTGCGCCGGCTCCACCGGCGGCGGCATGAAGTGTTCCCGCATCCTGGTGCTGTACCGCACCGCCAAGCGGGAGGTCCGCTCCATCGTCCACCCCAGGGCGGTGGAGGTGGTCCGGCTGGACGGCGCCCCCCTGCCCGAGCGCACCCTCCAGACCACCCAGAGCTACTTCATCATCAACATCTTCCTGGTGTTCTCCATGGCCATGATCGTGGGGCTGGACAACTTCTCCTTCGGCACCACCCTCACCGCCGTCATCACCTGCATCAACAATGTGGGACCCGGCCTGGAAGCGGTGGGCCCCACCTGCAACTTCGCCGGCATGTCCTATTTGAGCAAGCTGGTGCTGTCCTTCGCCATGGTGCTGGGCCGGCTGGAGATGTACCCCATCCTGGTGCTGTTCAGCCGCAGCGCATGGAAACGGTCTTAGTTCTTTTTCTTGAAAGAAAAAGAACCAAAAAGAACTTTAATCTCGTTGCTGTGAAATCAGTGTGTATCATCGAAGAGGGCGTTCGCTATGAACGGACGCCCTCTTTCTGCGCCTTAGCGGCGATCCTAGACAGCTTCTGCCGCTCCAGCCAGTCCTTCAACAGGTACAGCGCCTCCGGCGACAGCAGCAGCAGGGCCGGCAGGTTGGGGATGGCCAGAAAAGCGTTGAACACGTCCACCATCTCCCAAACGGCGGACACGCTGCCCACCGCCCCCAGCACGATACAGGCCGGGAACAGCAGATGATAGGCCGCCATGGCCCACCGGGAGGAGGTCAGGGTTTCCAGGCCCCGCCTGCCGTAGTACCCCGCGCCGATGATGGAGGTGAAGGCGAACAGCGCCAGGCATACCGACACCAGCCACTCCCCCGTCTGTCCGAACAGGGTGGCAAAGCCGGCGGCGGTGAGGGGCGCCCCCACCATCTCCGGCGGCACGGCGCCGCTTTGGATCATCCCGATGGCGGCGGCGGGGTCGTACACCCCGGAGGTCAGGATCACCAGGGCGGTGACGGTACACACCACCAGCGTGGCGAAAAATACCTCGAAAATGCCCCACATCCCCTGCTCCGCCGGCTCCTCCACGTCGGCGCAGGCGTGGGCGATGGCGGACATCCCCAGGCCGGCCTCGTTGGTGAACACCCCCCGGGCCACCCCGTAGCGCAGAGCCAGCCACATGCCGTAGCCCCCCGCCGCCGCCCGGACGTCGAACGCATACTGAAAGATCTGGGCAAAGGCCCCCGGCACCGCCTGCCAGTGGGAGGCGATGACCAGCGTCCCGCCGCCCACGAACAGCAGGGCCATGGCGGGGGTGAGCAGCTCGCTGAGCCGCCCCACCCGGCGGATGCCCCCCGCCAGAACGATGGAGGCCACCGCCGCCGTAATCACGCCCACCAGCAGCTTGCCGCTGCCGGCGGTCTCGTTCAGGGCGGCGGCGATGGAGTTGGCCTGGGCCAGACCGCCCCCCACCATGGACTCCGCCACGCAGACGGCGGCGAAGGACCTGGCCAGCCAGGGCAGACGCAGCCCCTTCTCCATGTACTGCATGGGGCCGCCCCGCCACTTGCCGTCCTCCCCCTTCTCCCGGTGGCGGACGGCCAGGATCTTCTCCGCGCAGCCGGTCATCATCCCGAAAAAGGCGGAGATCCACATCCAGAACACCGCCCCCGGCCCGCCGTAGAAGATGGCGGCCGCCACCCCGGCGATGGACCCGGTGCCCACCGTGGCCCCCAGGGCGGCGGTGAGTGCCTGGAACTGGGACACCGCGCCGGCGCCCCGTCTCTTCTCCCGCGTTCGGAACAGGGAGCCCACCGTGGTTTTCAGCCAGACGGGCAGGCCGAAGATCTGGAAGAACCCGCTGCCGAAGGTATACCACAGTCCCACCACTAAAAAGGCCGCCGGCAGCGGCCCGCCCCACAGAAACCGTCCCAGCCCGGACAAAAAGGCCATGTTCGCATCCCCCCTCACGGGAAGGTATGCGGACATGGCCTCGATTATGAGGTTTTACTGTTCCCAGGGGTCCCTGTCCCCGGCGGTTTGCGCCGGTTTCGGCTCGGATCCGGGCTCCTTTTTCCACCACAGCGCCAGCCGGCCCGCCTGATCGGGCAGGAAGCCCGCCCGGTGGAGGACGGGCAGCAGGGCGGCGTACAGCACGCACAGCGCGATGATCTGGACCGGCAGCATGGCCAGATTCTTCACGGCGCTGCCCGTCACGATGGCCCAATAGCCCTTGCTGGAGTAGAACAGATAGGTCCCCAGCCCGCCAATGAAGATGTTCTGTAGATTGGTGAGCAGCTTGGCGATGACGATGCGGGGCAGGGTCACCTTGGCCCGATAGAACAGCAGCGCGTAGGTCTCCACCCCCAGCACGGTGGTGATGATGTAAAAGGGATTATAAGCCCCCATGGGATGGAAAAGGTAGGAGATGGTGTCCTCGGCCACGCCGAACACCAGCCCCGTCACCGGGCCGCACACCAGCCCGGCCAGGGACCGGGCCAGAAAGCCCCATTTGATGCCGATGTTGTTCACCACCGGAACGGAATCCAACTGCGCCAGGGCCACGCAGGCGGCCACCATCAGGGCGGCGAACACCATGATCCGCAGACTGCGGAAGTCGGCCAGGGCGTCCCGCCAGTAGGCGGCGGAAAAGGGCGTCCGGTACAGGTTTTGGGACGGTTTGGACATAAAAAGACCTCCTCTGTTTTTTCGGCAGCCCCATTACGGGATGCCGCACAAAGGAGGACGTTGGATTCTCCGCCATGCGGCAGCGGGATGCGGAGAGCGCACTGCGGGCCTTCGGCCCTTCGTCCGGCGGACAACTCCCCGTCCCGCCGGCACTTATGGATCTGCGTTGACAGACCCCCACACGCGCGCTCCTACTCTGCCTGTGACTCCATCATACACCGTCTTTCCCCGCTTTGCAAGTGTGGATTTACACAAAAGCCCTCCGGCGGCGCCGGAGGGCTTCGTATCGCTTATTGGATGCCAGTAAGGTCGCAGCCGTCCAGCCAGTCCTTGGCGGCGGTCACGGCAGCCCTGGCCGCTGAACGTCGGGTTCTAACTTAATTTGGAACACATTTTCAAGAATATCCAGTGAAAGATAGGTGCTGCCATCGTAAAAAATCACATCATTCCACACATCAAAAATACCTTGAGGGGTATACAGCTTCGGCTGACAGAGCATATTACTGCCATTCAGCCAGAAATGGACATAGCCGCTCTCGATATAGGTCACATCTCCTCCTCTGTCCTCCGCCACCGCCCGGACAGGCACATACAACTTCCCGGCATGGCGGATCACAGTGACCTCCGACCCGTTGAGCCGCAGGGTCCCCGCCTGCTGGTACGTGGAGGCCACTTCCACGTCCGGCAGCCCGTAGTAGTCCAGGAACCCCTGCGTCATGACGGGATCGGCAAAGAGGGTCCCTTCATTGTAATAGGGCTCATAGTCGGTATATTCCAACACGCCGGTGCGTTTGGCTTCCTCCGCTGCCTGTTCGTTTTTCAGAAAAACTTGATGGTTTCGCCACATCCCGGCGGCATTGGGAGTCTGGAGCACGATGGCGCAGACGGTCACTGCCACGGCGCCGACCACGACTGGCGCTGTTCGGCCGCTCTCAGCCGAAAAGAGCGGTTCGATCAGCCGTGTGAGGAAAAAGACCGTACTCAGCAGCATCAGGAGCAGGAACGGGGTAGTGACCCTGAAGCTGACACTGCGGCTAAAAATGACAATCCCCGAAGAAGCCATGCCCATCAGCAGCATCCAGCCGCTTCTTTCATAGGGAGAACAAAGAATCAGCACCGCCGATGCGAACAGGATAAAACCGAAAAACAATACTGCCGCCACCGTATCAAAGAGCAGGCTCCGGGGCAGCAGATGGCCCGCCGCCAGAGCCAATCCCACCGGCAGTCCCGCCATCATGGGTCTTGGCACCTTTCCGGTCAATGGAAGACAGCCGATCACAATACACAGCAGAGCAGCGATGGTGAGGGAGGTATCCGGCGACATCAGGCAGGCGGCCAACTGGACAAAGCCCAGCAGCAGGTTTCCGACGGAAAACTCCGCTCCCGCCCGGGCTCTGGTCGCCGGAGAGGCAAAAACAGTGAGCAGCCCCAGCAACGCGCACAGCGCCGCCAACCAAAGGCGGTAATCGTTCTTCTTTTCCCTCAGACGACCGCTGACCGCCCACAACACACAAAAACCCACGGCCATGGCACCGCCCTGTTCCGTAGTCGCGCCGGCAAGAAAACCGCATAAACACGCAAGCACTCCCCGGGACAACGGCTTGCCGCCCTTCCATTCCAGGCTTCGAAGCAATATACCGATCATCAGAAGCGGAAAGATGTAATTACAGCTGTCGGCCACACAGAGCATCCAGCTTTTCAGCACCCGGTAGTTGACCAGGAGAATCCCTGCAAAAAATGCGCAAGCAGCCACAGCGCAAGTGGAAAGGGGCAGTTTTCCCCTGGCCTGCCAGGAGAGGAACAGGGCCAATATTCCCGCCAACATCGCCGTGCCCCACAGAGCATAGACCCAGCCGCCCAGCGCCAACAGTGTCTCGGCCAACACATGGACCATCACTCTGCCATTTCGGCTAAAGAAATGCTCTACGTTCCACTTCAAAAACTGTATAGGCCCCTGGCTCCAGAACCGGGCATAATAGTAATCATCAAAACTAAATGTGGTGATGCCCTGCATCACCGTTAACAGAGCGGCGCAAATCACCGCCGTCAGCAGGATCAGCACTGCGCAGACGGTGAGATGCGTTCTGTTTCGCTCCATTGCCGGAACACCTCCTTAGCGCAAAGAGCGCCCTGAAACCGTAGACTCAGGGCACTCTTCCATTTCGCCGCGTTTACCGCTCACCGGATGCCGGTGAGGTCGCAGCCGTCCAGCCAGTCCTTGGCGGCGGCGCTCACCTCCCGGAGGCACTTCTCCTCGAAGGGGCTGTCCAGTCCGGCGTTCTTCAAAAGCTCGGTGAAGGTGCGGCAGCCGCCCTGCCGGGCGTAGGCCATGTATTTCTCCCAGGCCAGCTCCCGGTCCTTTTGCAGCAGGGCCCAGAACTCCAGAGACACCGTCTGGGCCAGGCAGTAGTCGATATAGTAGAAGGGGCTCTGGTAGATGTGGCTCTGCCGCTGCCACCCCTCCCCTTCGCCGAAGAAGGGGATATCCCCGTCCAGGCGCAGCCAGGGCTGATAGATCCCCATCAGCTCCTTCCAGAGGTTGTGGCGCTCCGCGGGGGCCATGTCCGGCTTTTCGTACACGATGTGCTGGAAGTGGTCCACCATGGTCCCGTAGGGGATAAAGGTCAGGGCGGCGGCCAGGTGGGAGTAGCGGAACTTCCGGGCGTCGTCCCCAAAGAAGTCCTCCGCCCAGGGCCAGGCCATGAACTCCATGGACATGGAATGGACCTCGCAGGCCTCCATCCCCGGCCAGATGTAGCGGGACGGGACCCGGTCCCGGTTCAGCCAGGCGGCGAAGGCGTGGCCCGCCTCGTGGGTGACCACCTCCACATCCCCCTGGGTGCCGTTGAAGTTGGCGAAGATGAAGGGGGCGCCGTAGTCGTCGATCATGGTGCAATAGCCGCCGCCGGCCTTGCCCTCCCGGGCCAGTACGTCCATCAGCTCGCCGTCCAGCATGGCGTCAAAAAACGCGCCCGTCTCCGGGGACAGCTCGCTGTAGAACTTCCTGCCCATGGCCAGCACGTCGTCCGCCGTGCCCACGGGCCGGGGGTTGCCGGAACGGAAAAACAGCGCCTCGTCGGCGAAGCTCAGGGGGTGCTCTTTCCCCAGCCGCTTCGCCTGCTCCCGGCGGACAGCGTCCGCCACCGGGACCAGGTACTTCTGAACGGCGGCGCGGAACTTCTCCACGTCCTCCCTGCCGTAGCAGTTGCGGCCCATGCGGTAGTAGCCCAGCTGCGTGTAACCGCCGTAGCCCAGCTTTTTGCCCATCCCGTCCCGCAGATGGACCAGCTCGTCGTAGATGCGGTCCAGGTCGGTCTGGTGATCCTTATACCACTGGCCGGAGGCCTTCCATGCCGCCAGACGGCGGTGATCATCCGGGTCGGTCTTGAACGCCCCCATCTGGGCCTGGGTGTAAGTCTTGCCCTCGAACTCCACCCGGGCGGAGGCGATCAGCTTCTGGTACTCCAGCGTCAGGTCGTTCTCCTTCTGGAGGTCGGGCATGATCTCCGGCGAGAAGGTCTTCAGCTCGATCTCCGCGTTGAGGGACCACAGCGTGCCATACTCCGCCTCAAAGTCCTTGCGGAAGGGGCTGGCCAGCATGGCCGCCGTCCAGGCCTGACCGCACTCCTGCAACACGGGATAGGCCCCGTTCCAGAAGGTCATCTCCCCGTCGTAGAACTCATCCCGGGTGTCGATGGAGTTGCGGATGGAGGCCAGGTTGGACTGGGTGCCTACCCGCTTCTCCAGGACCTCCATCTCCAAAAAGGCGGCCTTCGCCTCGTCGTAGCTTTGGGCAGCCTTCAGCCGCTCCGTCAGAGCGGCGTACTCCGCCTTGACCGCCTCCAGGTCGGGGCGGGTATAGGGCATCTCAGAGAATTTGAGCATAGGGTCTCCTCCCCGTCAGAAGGGCAGATTCAGCCCGCCGGTGAGGCGGGACATCTGGCTGGCGGCGTCCTCGCCCGCCTTGCGCAGGGCCTCGTTGACGGCGGCCACGATCAGGTCCTGGAGCATCTCCACATCGTCGGGGTCCACCGCCTCGGGGTCGATGGTGACGCTGACCAGCTCCTTCTTGCCGCTCACCACGGCGGTGACCACCCCGCCGCCGGCCCCGGCCTCGTAGTTCTTGCTCTCCAGTTCCTCCTGGGCCTTCATCATGTCCTGCTGCATCTTCTGGGCCTGGCGGATCATGTTGTTCATGTTCCCGCCGCCGAAGCCGCCCATGCCGCGGCTGTTGAATCCCTTTGCCATACCGATCTCCTCCTATGTCGATTGATTACTCCACTGTGACATTGCCCGGATTCTCCGCCAGGAACGCGTCCAGCGCGTCCAGGGGCCCGTCCGCCGCCGGGACGGAGGGAGCCGCCTCCGCGGGCGCGCGGCCTGTCCTGACCTCCACCCGGACGGGGCCGCCCGTCAGCTTTCGGGCCAGATCCTCCACGGGCTGAAGGACGGACTTCTTGTCCAGCATCATTCTGACCCCGTCGTTCACGGCCCATATGGTGAGGCCCTTCCCGTCAAAGGACCCCACCGCCATGGCGGAGTTGCCCAAAAATACGAAGTCGGCCATGGACATGACCCCTTTGAGCCGGTCCCGGAAAGCGGGCCAGCCGGGCCACTTCCCCGCCGCGGGCGCCGCCGGGGCGGCCCTGACAGGCTCGGACTCCGGCGCGGGAGCGGCCGCCTTGGGCCGATCCTCAGGCCGGGGGGCCGGGGCGGTTTCCCGGACGGGCTCCTCCGCCCAGGGGGGCGGATCGTCGTCCCGGGCGGGTCTGCCCTGCGGCGTCCGGGACGGGACGGGCTCCTCCCGAACAGGGGCCGGGGCCGCCGTCTGGACAGGACCCATCCCCTGCTCCAGCCGGGCGATCCGGGCGGTTAGGCCCGCGGTGGAGCCGTCCAGGGTGGGGTCGCACAGGGTGACCAGGCACAGCTCCATATCGGTGCGCCGGTTGGCCGACCGGGCCAAATCCGCCGCCGTCCTCTGGACCAGGGTGAGCATCTGCACCAGCCGGGGCAGATCGAACCGGCCGGAGAGCCGTTTCAGGGTGGCGTCGTCAAAGCCGCCGGACAGCAGGGCGCCGCCGGTCCTGGGGGCGGTGCGCCGCACCAGCAGGTCCCGCAGCAGGGCGGACAGCTCCCCCGCCAAGGCGGACATCTCCTTGCCCCCGGCGTAGAGGCGGCCCAGCCGCTCCAGGGCGGCGGCCACGTCTCCATTGGCGGCGTCCTCCAGCAGGGCGGCGGTCTCGATGTTCCCCGCCAGTCCCAGGGTGGACAGCACCCGCTCCTCGTCCACGGGGCCCTCCCCCACGGCGGAGCACTGGTCCAGCAGGGACAGCCCGTCCCGCAGGCCGCCGTCGGCCAGGCGGGCGATGAGGGCGGCCCCCTCGGCCGTCAGGTCGATGCCCTCCCGCCGGGCCACATAGTCCAGCCGGCCCGCCAGCTGCTCCGCGTGGATGCGCTTGAAGGCGAACTGCTGGCACCGGCTCTTGATGGTGGCTGGCACCTTGTTCAGCTCGGTGGTGGCCAGGATGAACATCAGATGCTCCGGCGGCTCCTCCAAGATCTGAAGGAGGGCGTTGAAGGCCTGGGCGGACAGCATATGGACCTCGTCCACGATGTAGACCCGCTTTTTCACGGTGGCCGGGGTGTAGACCGCCTCCTCCAGGATGGCCCGGATGTCGTCCACCTTGTTGTTGGAGGCGGCGTCCAGCTCCAGCACGTCCAGGATGGAGCCGTTCTCGATCCCCCGGCAGGCGGGGCACTCATTGCAGGGAGAGCCGTTCACCGGGTGCTCGCAGTTCACCGCCCGGGCCAGGATCTTGGCGCAGGTGGTCTTGCCGGTCCCCCGGGTGCCGGTGAACAGGTAGGCATGGGACAGCCGCCCGTCCGCCACCTGCCTGGCCAGCGTGCGGGTGATATGCTCCTGGCCCACCACCTCATCAAAGGAGCGGGGCCGCCACTTGCGGTATAAAGCCTGATACATCCGCACACCTCCTGAAAAAAAGCGTCCCGGTGAGGGACAAGACCGCGCACCGGCCTTTGAAGGACAGCATATGCCCGGTACCCATACAGCCGGCTCAGGATCGGCAGCCCCACGGCACACCCGACGGTCCGCTTAGTGCTGCTCGGTTCCCCGCCTGACACGGTTCACGGGGCCGGGTTGCGCGGGACCGATCCATCATCGCTGCTTATATGGGGCAGACAACACATCCTGCCTCCGGGGGCCGGGATTCCTCCCTGCTGTAGCGGGTTGCAGGTACAGGGCACCGCTATCTCCCCGAGTAGCGCGGCCTTGTCCCGCGCCGGGGCGCGGATCGGGCCGTGGACTATTTTACCACAGCGAAATGATTTTAGCAACTGTTTTTCTCCCGGCGGGCGCAAAAAGCGGGGCGCCTCCCCGGACGCCCCGCTGGGTTCGATATTCAAAATGTTTACGCCGCCTGACGGCGCCTCTCCCGCTCTCCCCCGCCGAACAGCCGGCCCAGCAGGACGCAGAGCGCGAACGTGAGCAAAGCGCTCCCGGCGATCTCGGGATAGGACGACCAGATTTCGATCTACTCCCAAAACGTCCTCTGATAGACAGTGGACTGATGCGAATATGCCTCCAGCCAGACCCGGAGCGCGGCGTCAGACGCCCAATAGAGGGCCAGCCCCACGCCGATCTGCCAGGTGGGATGGCGGGTGATTTTGAACTTCTCCCGCAGATAGCAGGCCCCCGCCAGCAGCGCGGCGGCGAGGGGAAGGGTATAACTAAAGAACACGGTCTCCCCGAGCAGCCTTCCCAGCGGGTTTCCATACCCGGAGAACCAGTCCGCCGCCATACTGGCCCAGCCCATCAGCAGCATGACAAAGAGCTGCGCTCCGAACATGACAACAAAATAGTTCCAGACCCAGGTTTTCAGCCGGTACTCCCACTGTGCCGGCAGGGAGCTCCGCCACGCGGCCAGATACTCCTCCCGCAGCCTGTCCGGGTCGCCCATCCGCCGGACGGCCTCCGCCCGGGCCTCCTCCGGGGCGTGCCCCGCCGCCGTCAAATCGGCCTCCAGGGCCGCCAGATGGCCCTCCAGCTCCTTGCGCAGGCGGCGGGTATACCGCCCCTCCGGGATGCCGGAGAGGCATTGCTCCAGAAAGTCACTCGCCCAATTCAGCACGGTTTTTCTCCCCCTTCCTGACCGCTTATCAGTTGGCGCGGGCCGCCTTTTCGCGCTCGCCCCGATCTCCTCCGCCGAACAGCCAGCCCAGCAAAAAGCATCCGGCCAGCGTCCCGAGCAGATTGGGCAGGCCGATAACGAGCCAGCACGGAAATTCCGTCCGGGCGAACAGGAAGATCACCCCCGGCAGCAGAGCGGCGGGAATCTGGAAAGCCGAGAATTCATAGATCTTCTCCACCGCCCACGTCATCAGCAGCCCCGCCGTGATGCGGAGTCGATTCCCGGGCCTGCCGCGGAACGCCACCCGCAGAAAGACAGCGTCCACAGGATAGGTAACCAGGTACACCACGATAAGGCGCAGGGCGGCCCGCGCTGTGCTGACACCCATCATGGAGCTCATGGAATCGTTCGCCGCCGATATTACCAGAGCGAGCATAAAAGCACACAGACAGGAGACCGCGCTGCCCACGAGGCAGATCAGCATATCCCCGGCGCCCTGGCCAAGCCCGTACAGCCGCCCTTCCAGGCTCCGCCGCCACTGGGCCAGATACTCCCGGTTCAGCGCCGTCGAATCGCCCATCCGGTGGACGGCCTCCGCCCGGGCATCCTCCGGGGGATAACCCGCCGCCGTCAGGTCGGCCTCCAGGGCCGCCAGGTGGCTCTCCAGCTCCTTGCGCAGGCGGCGGGTATACCGCCCCTCCGGGATGCCGGAGAGACACTGTTCCAAAAACTTATCCGCCCGGTTCAGCATGATTCTCCCCCTTCAAAATGCCCTCCATGGCCTTCACGTACCGCTTCCAGCTGTCCTCCTTGTCCGCCAGGGCCTTCCGCCCCGCGCCGGTGAGGCGGTAGACCACCCGCTCCCGGCCGCCCTCCGTCGCACTGTAAGAGGACAGCAGGCCCGCGTCCTCCAGACGGTGGAGGAAGGGGTACAGACTGCCCTGGCTCATGCTGAAGGCGTTGTCCGACAGCAGAGCCATCCGCTGGACGATCTGATAGCCGTACATATCCTCCCGGCTCAGCAGCTTTAAGATGATGAGTTCGTGGCTCCCCTTGGAGAGTTCCTTGTCCACCCGCATGAGGATACCTCCTTTCAAGAGGCATTATATACCTCTTGTTCCGATGTGTCAAGCGAAACTTTACGGCCAACTCCCCGCTTGACTTGTCCCCGCACGCTGTGTTAGTATTATCGGGAAACGGAATCGAAGGAGCGCAAATCCTGTATGGAAGCCACAGAAAGAGACAAAACCAATCCCCTCGGCTATGAAAAGATCTCAACTCTGCTGAAACAGTTCGCGGTGCCCAGCATCATCGCCATGCTGGTGAACTCGCTGTACAACATCGTGGATCAGATCTTCATCGGCAACAGCCCCGCCGGCTACCTGGGCAACGGGGCCACCAACGTGGCCTTCCCGCTGGTCACCATCTGCATCGCCATCTCCGCCCTGTTCGGCGTGGGCGGCGCTGCCCTGTTCTCCCTGAGCCTGGGCCGCGGCGAAAAGGATAGGGCCACCCAGTGCATCGGCAGCGCCCTGATCCTGGCCCTGTCCTTCGGCGTGATCTACGCGGTGCTGGTGGAGGTATTCCTCTCCCCCCTGCTGCGGGCCTTCGGCGCCACGGGGGACATCCTGCCCTACGCCGTGCAGTACGCCAGCATCACCGCCATCGGCATGCCCTTCCTTATCACCACCAACACCATGAGCAACCTCATCCGGGCGGACGGCAGCCCCCGGTACTCCATGACCTGCACGGTCACCGGCGCGGTGGTCAACACCATCCTGGACCCCATCTTCATCTTCGTGTTCCACCTGGACGTGGCCGGCGCGGCCATCGCCACCACCCTCTCCCAGATCCTCTCCTTTTGCCTGGCCATGGCCTACCTGCCCCGGTTCCACAGCGTGGTCCTCACCAAAGCGGACTTCCGCCTCCGCCCCGCCATGGGGCTGAAGCTCGCCTCCCTGGGCATGAGCAACTCCTTCAACCAGCTGGGCATCCTCCTGCTCCAGCTGGTGCTCAACAACTCCCTCACCTATTACGGCGCCATGACCATCTACGGGGAGAACATCCCCTTGGCCGCCGCCGGCATCGTGATGAAGGTGAACTCCATCCTGGTGTCGGTGTTCGTGGGCATGTGCCAGGGCGCTCAGCCCATCCTGGGCTTCAACTACGGCGCGAAGCAGTACGACCGGGTGAAGTCTACCTTCCTGCTGGAGGTCAAGTGCACCCTGTCGGTGTCCTTTGTGGTCTGGCTGGTGTTCCAGCTGGCCCCCCAGCTGGTCATCGGCATCTTCGGCTCCACCGACGATCCGCTGTACATGGAGTTCGCCGTCCGCTTCCTGCGGACCTTCCTGTTCTTCACCGTCATCAACTGCGTCCAGCCCCTGTCCTCCAACCTGTTTGCCGCCATCGGCCAGCCCATCAAGGGGATGCTGCTGTCCCTGTCCCGGCAGGTGATCCTGCTGGTGCCTCTGCTGCTGATCCTCCCCCTGTTCTGGCAGATGGACGGCCTGCTGATGGCCGCCCCCATCGCCGACGCTGTCGCCTTTGCCCTGAGCCTTTTCATGGTGCGCCGCGAGTTTAAGATCATGGATCGGGAGGGCCGCGTTGGGAACGAGTGAGCGCAGCGGCGGGTGATGCGGACGCTCTCGTGGCCCGAAGGCAAGACCAGAAAAAGCCCTCCATCCTCGGATGGAGGGCTTTCCGTTAGAACCTGACTTGCCAAATAAAACGTTTAGTCCCGGCAGGGCCAATTTGTGTCTGCTTCATTCGCCAATCTTTTTCAATCCGCCGTCCAGCGGGAATCAAAATCCTCCTTGCGCATTTCAAGGCCCGAATACCAGCCCTCCAGGACCTGCTTTCCTCCGGGCATCATGCGAAGCGAGGCCAAATACTGCTTGATGGCGGTCCTCAGGTCTCGCAGCGAGGTCTTGGACTTGATCCAGTTTTGCGGCACGAACATCTTCCCGTTCTCCACAGCCTCTGTCGAGGCAGTCTCCAGCGCCATGTTCAGGCAACTGCCCGCCGTCTCGACGATACTGTCAAGGAGCCTGGCAGAATTGAGCTTTTGCAGGACTACGGCCGGGCTCGGTACAGAATCGTTCATCTTATTAATCTCGCAAAAGATCACAGAGATGGCGTACAGCTGATGATACGGCGCATAAGCCTTCATGGCCAGCAAAGTTTCGTTCAGCTCCATCGGGTTGTCCTTATCCCATTTTGAGTAGACCGTCCCAAAGAGCACATTCAGGGCCTGGATATTCTCCGGCTTGTATTCCCGGCGGAACAGTTGATCGAAGTATTTGTCAAAAATCTTTGTTTCACCGTAGGAGAGATTCGGCCTCTGGGAGTGCCAGGCAATCAGCTGCTTGCCCAGATCCGTCAGATTCACGATGTGCGCGGTGTTGTACTTTACCGTATCGACCTTCTCCCCACGCTTTGTCATGAAGTACCCGTCGGTGTAAAACTGCTCATAGGCTTTTTTCATGGCCAATACAGCTTTATCGTTGCTCCGCAGGTCACGCGCCTTTACAGCGCTTTGACTATTTGTGGATATACTGATGCTGTCCGCTCTCTCAGGACTGGTAATCTCGTAAAAGCGAAACATGATGTAAGCGTTGTCAGCTTTTTTGGCGAATTCGCTGCAACTGAAAATGGTATTGAGAGATTGACAGCCATTGACTACATTCAGCTCCTTTAGTGAGAGCACGTCTCCATGGACGGATATCTGAGAGCATATGGCCGTGATGCCGTTGTGCAGAAAGAAGAACTCCCCTGGGCTCGTTTTGATGGTCCGCGCAATCCCCTTATTGACCTTGTTGTTGGCTCCCAGTGACTGCCTCACGTTTTTCCGAAACAGGCTGCCGCTCTTGATGCCGGGTATTTTTATACATTCCTTCAATGGGAGGGCCGCAATGACCGCTTTCGTCCCGGCTATGGTCAACTCCATATATTTCCCGTTTTCCAGCTGAAATTCATAGTTGATATAGGGCCTGTTTCGGTTGAGCGCCTCGTCATACTTGAATTGAAGCGTGTCGTTATCGACCACGGTGATGCTCGCCGAGATATTCTCGTTTTCGGCAATCTGTCTCTGAAATAGGTCTAAATCCTGTTTCGCAGATTCAGTCAGATTCGATGTAGTGATCAGTTCAAAACATATCTCGTAATCGTCGTCGATGGCAGCGGATATCTCGCTGATTTTCATCTGCAGCTTATGATTTGCTCCCTCCTGCAAATGTGCTAGGTCCTGTATCTGTATCCACGAGGATAGGACCTCTCGCAGCGGCTCGGCATCCACGGTATCCCTGTCATAGAATTTCCCTTGGATGATGTAAACCGTGCAGGATTGATCATCAATATAAACAGCGTCAATCTGCTTGTCCCCCGCTCCGTCCGTAATGCACTCCTTTGCCTCATAGGTGTCCAGATTGTGGATATTCCGAAGATACCACGCAATAAATCTCTGCCCATCGTTAGGAAAATTCGTCTTATAATACTCCCGGGTCAATTCCGATAGAATTCTATTATACATGACAGGCCCCTTACAGTATGTATTATTCCCACTCGCAAAATGAAACTTAATTCTAAACGCTTTTGTTTGGGAGATTTGATACCATTTGATTTTTCCTGATACCTATTATCCTTATCCTATGGGCTTGCCGAACTTTTGCTATCATTTG
>CANRFU010000039.1 GCA_947629975.1 uncultured Oscillospiraceae bacterium
GTCCACCTACATCCCCGGCGTGATGGGCACCATCGGCGGGTTCGGCGGCCTGTTCGCCCCGGAATTTGCCGGCATGAAAAAGCCGGTGCTGGTCTCCGGCACCGACGGCGTGGGCACCAAGCTCCGCATCGCCCAGCTCATGGACAGGCATGACACCATCGGCATCGACTGCGTGGCCATGTGCGTCAACGACATCGTCTGCGGCGGGGCCGCCCCCCTGTTCTTCCTGGACTACATCGCCTGCGGCAGGAACGACCCCGCCCGCATCGCCGAGATCGTAGCCGGAATCGCCGAGGGCTGCCGCCAGGCGGAGTGCGCCCTGGTGGGCGGCGAGACCGCCGAGCACCCCGGCATGATGGCGGCTGACGACTACGACGTGGCCGGCTTCTCCGTGGGGATCGTGGACGAGGAGAAGATCATCGACGGCAAAATGCTGTGTGAGGGAGACGCCCTCATCGGCCTGGCCTCCACCGGGGTCCACTCCAACGGGTTCTCCCTGGTGCGGAGGGTTTTCGACGTGGAGCGCGCCGACCTGGGTGCCTCCGTCCCGGAGCTGGGCGGCAGGTCCTTGGGCGAGGCCCTGCTGGCCTCCACCCGCATCTACGTGAAAGCAGTCAAGGCCATGCTGAAGGCCGGCGTGGATATCCATGCGGTGAGCCACATCACCGGCGGCGGGTTCTATGAGAATGTCCCCCGGATGATGAGGGACGGCCTCACCGCCAGGATCGACGTGTCCTCCTTCCCCCGCCCCGCCGTCTTCGACCTGATCCAGAAGGCCGGGGATATCCCCACCAGGGATATGTACAACACCTTCAACATGGGCGTGGGCATGATCCTGGCCGTGCCCGCTTACCAGACGGAGGCCGCCATGGCCGCGGCCAGGTCCGCCGGCGATTCTCCCTACGTCATCGGTTCGGTGGTCAAGGGCGACGGGGGCGTGGAACTGGTATGAAAAGGATCGCCGTCCTCGTCTCCGGCGGAGGCACCAACCTCCAGGCCCTCATCGACGCCCAGGTCCGGGGCGAGATCGTAAACGGGGAGATCGCCGCCGTCATTTCGTCCAAGCCCGGGGCCTACGCCCTGGAGCGGGCGGCCAAAGCCAATATCCCCAGCTGGGTGATGGCCCGAAAGGAATACCCAAACAGCCGCGCCTACACCATAGCTCTGCGGGACAGGCTGAAAGAGCTGGACATCGACCTGATCGTCCTTGCGGGCTTTATGATTATTTTGACCGAGGAACTGGTGGAGGCCTATCCCAACGCCATTTTGAACGTCCACCCCGCCCTGATCCCCTCCTTCTGCGGAGAGGGATTCTACGGGCTCCACGTCCACGAGAAGGCCCTGGAGTACGGGGTGAAGGTCTCCGGCGCCACGGTGCATTTCGTCAGCGCGGAGTGCGACGGCGGCCCCATCGTGCTGCAAAAGGCCGTCCCGGTGGAGGAGGGGGACACCCCCGAAATGCTCCAGAGGCGGATCATGGAGCAGGCCGAGTGGAAGCTGCTGCCCAGGGCCGTGTCCCTGTTCTGCCAGGACAGGCTGCAAGTGGACGGAAGAATCGTACACATTACGGACTGAGGAGGAATCTGACATGATCGACCTGAATCAATACCTGCGGGACACCGCCTACCCCGGCCGGGGCATCGTCCTGGGCCGCACGGCGGACGGCAAGAAGGCCGCCATCGCCTATTTCATCATGGGCCGCAGCGAGAACAGCCGCAACCGGGTGTTCGAGGCCACCGACGACGGCATCCGCACCAGGGCCTATGACGAGAGCAAGATGACCGACCCCAGCCTCATCATCTACCACCCGGTGCGGAACATGGGCCCTGTCATGACCATCGTCACCAACGGCGACCAGACCGACACCATCCGGGACGCCATCCGGGAGGGCCACTGCTACCGCCACGCCCTGAACACCCGGACCTTCGAGCCCGACGGCCCCAACTGGACCCCCCGCATCTCCGGCGTGGTGAAGCCCGACGGCTCCTACAACCTGTCCATTTTGAAGTCTCTGGACGGCGACCCCTCCTGCTGCTGCCGCTACTTCTTCGAGTACGACAGGCCCGTCCCCGGGGTAGGCCACTTCATCTCCACCTACCAGGGGGACGGCAATCCCCTGCCCTCCTTCGAGGGGGAGCCCAAGCGAGTGGCCGTCATCGCCTCCAGCGCCAAAGAGTGGGCCGATCAGCTGTGGGCCAGCCTGAACGAGGACAATAAAGTGTCCCTGTTCGTAGAATTCATCGATCTGGAGCACAAGACAAGGGACACCGTCATCCTCAACAAGCGCCAGTGATGGTCACGCCCGACCTGCTGTTCTTCTTCGACGGCAAGCCCGTCTCCCTGGCCCTGTATCTTGCCTTTGAGGAGCGGGTGCTGGCCCTGTGGCCGGATGCGGCCGTCAAAGTGCAGAAGTCCCAGATCTCCTTTTACAACCGGCATCTGTTCGCCTGCGCCTCTCTCCTTCCGGTGAGGCGGGCCGATGACCGGCCCAAAGAGTGGCTCACCGTCACCTTTGGGCTGGGCCGCCGGGTGGACTCCCCCCGCATCGGCGCGGCAGTGGAGCCCTACCCCAACCGCTGGACCCATCATGTACTCGTCGCCTCTGAAAGCGAGCTGGACGAGGAACTGATGGGCTGGATCCGTGAGACATATGAGTTCGCCGCCTCCAAGCGGCCAGGAAAGTGAGTCCCAAAATGAACGAACTGAACTTAATTACCCCCAGTGCGGAATATGCGGAGGCCATCATGGACTTCCGCCGTGAGATGCTGGACGCCGGCTCCTCCTTCGACGGCTGCAACTGCCTGGACAGCTACGCCCGGGCAGAGGACTGGCTGGCCCATCTGGAGGAAGCCCGGTCAGAGGAACTGATGTCCGCAAGGCACAAGGTGGCCTCCGACCTGTGGCTGGCGGTGCGCAGGTCCGACGGCAGGATCGTGGGGATCATCGACTTCCGGCACAGCCTGGACCACCCGGTGCTGGCCCAGTGGGGCGGACACATCGGCTACTGCGTCCGCCCCAGTGAGCGCCGTAAGGGCTACGCGAAGGAGATGCTCCGGCTGGATTTGGAGTATTGTAAGGCGTTTGGGCTTGACAGAGTCCTTGTCTCCTGCCATAAGGGAAACATAGGCAGCGAGAAAACCATTCTGGCCAACGGGGGGGTGTTCGAAAAGGAGATCGAAGTGGACGGCAGGATCGTCCGCCGGTTCTGGATCGAACTGAACTGAAACCATTTTACGTAAGGAGTGCTGAATATGACGGAACTGGAACTGAAATACGGCTGCAACCCCAACCAGAAGCCGGCGGCCATCTACATGGACGGCGGCCGGGACCTGCCCCTGGAGGTGCTGAACGGCAAGCCGGGTTACATCAACTTCATGGACGCGCTGAACTCCTGGCAGCTGGTGAAGGCCCTGAAAAAGGCCACCGGCCTGCCCGCCGCCGCCTCCTTCAAGCATGTCTCCCCCGCCGGGGCCGCCCTGGGCCTGCCTTTGACCGAGGTTGAGAAGCACATCTACTTCGTGAATGAACCGGAGCCCTCCCCCACCGCCTGCGCCTACATCCGGGCCAGGGGGGCTGACCGGCTGTGCTCCTACGGCGACTGGGCCGCCCTCACCGACGTGTGCGACGCCTCCACCGCCCGGTATCTGGCCCTGGAGGTGTCCGACGGCGTCATCGCACCCGGCTACACCGACGAGGCCCTGGCCATCCTCAAGACCAAGCGCAAGGGCGGCTACAACGTGGTGAAGATCGACCCGGACTACGAGCCCGACCCCATTGAGCGGCGGAACATCTACGGCATCACCTTCCAGCAGGGCTACAACGCCTTTGAGATCAACGATGCCCTCCTGGACAACATCGTTACCCGGAACAGGGAGCTGCCCCAGGCCGCCAAACACGACCTGCTGCTCTCCCTCATCACCCTGAAATACACCCAGTCCAACTCGGTGTGCTATGTGAAGGACGGCATGACCATCGGCGTGGGGGCTGGCCAGCAGAGCCGCATCCACTGCACCCGCCTCGCCGGGAACAAGGCGGACAACTGGTGGCTCCGGCAGCACCCCAAGACCCTTGGCCTCCAGTTCGTGGACGGCATCCGGCGGCCCGACCGGGACAACGCCATCGACGTGTACCTGTCCGACGAGTGGGAGGATGTGCTGGCCGACGGCGTGTGGCAGAACACCTTCAGCGTAAAGCCTGATCCCTTGACAACCGCTGAGAAGAAGGAGTGGATCGGCAAGCTCTCCGGCGTGTCCGTGGGGTCCGACGCCTTCTTCCCCTTCGGCGACAACGTGGAGCGGGCCCGCAAGTCCGGCTGCCAGTATATCGCCCAGCCCGGCGGCTCCATCCGGGATGACAACGTCATCGCCACCTGCGATAAATACGGCATCGTGATGGCGTTCACCGGCATGAGATTGTTCCACCACTAAAAAGGCTCCTTCTTCAGAAGGAGCTGGCACCGCCGCAGGCGGTGACTGAGGATGTTTTCTCTAAATCAAGAGAAAATCCCCCGTCATTTGCTTCGCAAATGCCACCCCCTTTTGCGAAAGGGGGCTTGGCATAGTCCTAAAAAGTGACTGACTATGAAAGGTCGTGTTTACGATGAAAATTCTCGTCGTGGGCTCCGGCGGCCGGGAGCACGCCATCTGCTGGAAGCTGGCCCAGAGCCCCAAGGTCACCGAGTTGTACTGCGCCCCCGGCAACGGCGGCATCGCCGGCGTCGCCAAGTGCGTGGACGTGAAAGCCACCGACGTGGAGGGCATGGTGTGCTGGGCGAAGGACAACGCCGTGGACTTCGTGGTGGTCGCCCCGGACGACCCCCTGGCCATGGGCATGGTGGACGCCCTGGAGGAGGCCGGCATCCCCGCCTTCGGCCCCCGGAAAAACGCCGCCATCGTGGAGGCCAGCAAGGCGTTCTCCAAGGAGCTGATGAAGAAATATCACATTCCGACCGCAAAGTACGAGACCTTTACAGAGCTTGAGGCGGTGCTGGATTACATCGATCGGCAGGGCGCCCCAATCGTGGTCAAGGCCGACGGCCTGGCCCTGGGCAAAGGGGTCACCGTGGCCGCCACCGAGGACGAGGCCAAGCTGGCCGCCGCCGAGATGATGGGGGGACGCAAGTTCGGGGACGCGGGCTGCACCCTGGTCATCGAGGAGTGCATGACCGGCCCCGAGGTCACGGTGCTGGCCTTTGTGGACGGAGAGCATATCTCCCCCATGCCCGCCAGCCAAGACCACAAGCGGGCCTACACCGGCAACAAGGGCCCCAACACCGGCGGCATGGGCGCCATCTCCCCCCCGCCCCAGTACACCCCGGAGATCGCGAAGCGCTGCATGGAGGAGATCTTCCTGCCCACTGTGGCGGCGCTGAAGGCGGAGGGCCGTCCCTTCAAGGGCGTGCTGTATTTCGGCCTGATGCTCACCCCTGACGGCCCCAAAGTGATAGAGTACAACGCCCGCTTTGGCGATCCGGAGTGCCAGGCGGTCCTCTCTCTGCTGGACAGCGACCTGCTGGATATCATGCTTGCCTGCCGGGCGGGCACTCTGGATCAGCTGGACATCCGCTGGAAACAGGAGGCCGCCTGCTGCCTGGTGCTGGCCTCCGGCGGCTACCCCCTCGGTTACAAGAAGGGCTACCCCATCTCCGGCCTGGAGGAGGCGGAGAAGACCGCCGTGGTGTTCCACGCGGGCACCAAATTGGAGAACGGGCAGTACCTGACGAACGGCGGCCGGGTCCTTGGCGTCACCGCCACCGCCCCGACGCTGGACGAGGCCATCGAGAGAGCCTACGCCGCAGGGAGCCGCATCTCCTTCACCGATATGCACTTCCGTACCGACATCGGCCACGCGTTCTGAACGGATTCCACTCGTTCCGAACCGGAAACAGGCTCAAAAAAGTACCGCTTTTCTTCGTGAAAAGCGGTACTTTTTTACATTCAATCAAGATCACAGCAGCGGAGCCACCACCCGGAGGACCGCCCACAGCAGCCGGTGGGGCCAGGGCACGTTCTGACAGTCGGACAATGTGACCATCAGGCTTTTGGTCTGGGTGTCCAGGAAGTCCTCCCGGATGTCGGCCACCGATGGGGTGTCGTACAGGAGCACGCCGTTCTCAAAGTGGAGGAACATGCTGCGGTAGTCCAGGTTGACGGTGCCCACCGTGGCGTACCTGTCGTCCACCACAAAGTTTTTGGCGTGGATGAATCCCGGCTCGTACTCAAAGATCTTCACGCCCGCCTCCAGCAGCTCCCGGTAGTGGGATCGGGTCAGTTCAAACACCGTCTTTTTATCCGGGATGTGGGGGGTGATGATCCGCACGTCCACCCCGCTCTTTGCCGCAGAGGTCAGCGCCGTGGTCAGCGAGTAGTCGATGGCCAGATAGGGCGTGGTGATATAGACATACCGCTTGGCCCGGTAGATCAGGTTCAGGTATACCGTCTGTCCCACCGCCTCATTGTCCCAGGGGCAGTCCTGATAAGGCTGGACATAGCCGTCGGCGCCGCCGCCCGAGGGCGCGGGGCGGAAGGGGGCAAAGTCCTCCTCCTGGCTGTTGGTGAAGTCCCACATGGCCAGGAAAGATACCGCCATGGACCACACCGAATCCCCCTCCAGGCGGATGGCCGAGTCCTTCCAGTGGCCGAACCGGGGCTTGACATTGATGTACTCGTCCGCCATGTTGATGCCGCCGGTAAAGGCCACTCTGCCGTCTACGATCAGATATTTCCGGTGGTCCCGGTTATTCTGACGCATGGACACCACCGGCACGAAGCGGTTGAAGGCCCGACAGTGGATCCCCTCCGCCTCCAGGCGGGCGGCGTAGTCCGTGGGCAGGGTCCGAATGGAGCCGATATCGTCATAGATGACCCGCACCTCTACCCCGCGTTTCACCTTCTCACGCAGGACCTCCAGCACCGAGTTCCACATCTGGCCCTCCTCGATGATGAAGTATTCGATAAAGACGTACCGCTCAGCGCCTCTCAGTGCGGCCAGAATGTCGCCTATGCACAGGTCCCCCACGGGGTAGTATTTTGTCTGCGTGTTTCCGTACACCGGGCAGTGGGCGGTCTCCTCCAGATAGTGGGCCATGCAGGCGGCATCCTCCCCCACCAGCTGGCCCAGGGATGCGGACCGGCCGCACTCCGCCCCAAGGCTCCGGCGGATCTTTTTCTCCATGGTGCGCAGGCGGCGCTGGTTGAACTTGGACAGCCGGTTTCCGCCCAGCAGCAGATAGGCCACCGAGCCAAAGGGCATCAGGGCCAGGATAATGATGATCCAGCCGATCTTATAGCCGGGGTTGCTCTTGCTGCCCACCACCCACAGGACAAGCGCCGCCGACAGCACCACCAGCACCCAGCCGTAGATGGGGTTGATGCTCTGTAAAAACACCGCCAGGGCAAAATACAGCGCCAGCTGGAGGATGATGAGCACCGCCACGATTCCCAGCCTGTGGAACATCACTTTTCTGATCTTATCCAAAATTCGATACATGGGTACTCCCTTTCTCCCGCGCCCGTCCCGTCTATTTCAGCACCACGTTTTTCTCGCCCAGGATCTCCCGCAGTTCGGCCAGCAGCGCGTCGTGGATCACGCACCGGGCGGACAGCTTTTTGCCCGTGTCCGCCAGATAGACCACGGCGGGGGACTTCCCGGGGAACATATTCATCAGCTTTTTCAGCCACTCCAGGGGCCTGCCGCCATTGGGCAGCTTGATCCACAGGGTCTTGCCGGAATTGTCCCGGGGCGGCTCGGGGATCTCCTTGCCGTTCAGCGGGATCACCCGGTCCACCACCAACTGGGGATCCTTCTCGTCCCGGACAGAGACCCGGCCGGTGACCGCCACAGGGAGATTGACCTTCCAGTAGGGGCCGCTTTCTCCCAGCGTCTTCGCGAACACCATCAGCTCGATGGCGCCGGTGGCGTCCTCCAGCATCACATAGGCCATGAGGGAGTTGTTCTTGGTGGTCTTGGTCCGCACCGAGGCGATGACCCCGGCCAACGTCACCCGCTGCCCGTCCCCGTATTCGCCGGGGCCGTCCTGCTCCTGGGCGGTCATCACCGCGGCAATGGGCACCGCGTGATAGCGTCTCGCCTGCTCCCGGTACTCGTCCATAGGGTGGCCGGACAGATACAGCCCGGTGATCTCCTTCTCCATGGCCATCAGCTCGGCCCGGGAGTACTCCGGGATGTCGGGCAGGACCAGATCCGGGGTGAAACTGCTCTCCCCGCCGCTGAACAGGTCGAACTGGCCCTCCAGGTTGCGGCGGCGCTCCCGCCCGATGGAATCAAGGACCTGTTCGTATACCTCGCTCAGCTGGGACCGGCGGCAGCCCAGGCTGTCGAAGCAACCGGCCCGGATCAGGCTCTCCAGCACCCGCTTGTTCAGGTCGCTGTCATACATCCGGGCGCAGAAGTCGGAAAAGGAGGTAAAGGGACCTCCCCTCTGCCGCTCATCCAGCAGCGCGTTCGTGAACCCCACGCCCACTCCCTTCAGCGCGGACAGGCCGAAGCGGATGTTCTTCCCGGACACGGTGAAGGTGGCGCCCGACTCGTTCACGTCGGGGGGCAGCAGAGCGATACCGTTTTCCTTGCACTCGGCGATATACTCCGCCACCTTTGTCTGGGAGTCCAGCACCGAGGTGAGCAGAGCGGCCATATACTCCCTGGGGTAGTGGTACTTGAACCAGGCGGTCTGATAGGCCACAATGGCATAGGACAGGGAGTGGGCCTTGTTGAAGGCGTATTCGGCGAAGGCGTCGATTTCCCCGTAGATGGACAGGGCCATGTCCTCAGGAATGCCGTTTGCCACGCAGCCTTTGATGTTCCGCTCCGGGTCCCCGTGGAGGAAGGCCTCCCGCTCCCGCTCGATCTCCCTGCGCTTCTTCTTGCTCATGGCCCGGCGGACCATATCGGCCTGCCCGGGCGAGTAGCCCGCCAGCCGCTGGAAGATCTGGAGCACCTGCTCCTGATAGACGATGCAGCCGTAGGTGGTGGACAGGATGGGCTCCAGGGAGGGGTGCTTGTAAGAAATGAGGCGGGGGTCGGCGGCGCAGGCCAGGAACTTGGGGATGGAATCCATGGGCCCCGGCCGGTACAGGGCGATGATGGCGCAGATGTCCTCGATGGACCTGGGCTTGAGGCCGGTACACACCCCGGTCATGCCGGCGGACTCCATCTGGAACACGCCGGAGGTCTTTCCGTCGGCCAGCATTTTGAACACGTCCTGGTCGTCGTCGGGGATATCGGCCAGCTTGAAGCCGGGATCCGTCTTCTGCACCATCTTCACCGCGTCGTCCAGGATGGTCAGGTTCCGCAGACCCAGAAAGTCCATCTTCAGCAGGCCCAGCTGCTCCAGGGTGACCATGGTGTACTGGGTGACGGGCACGCCGTCGTTGGTGGCCAGGGGCACGTACTCGTACACTGGCCGGCGGGTGATGACCACGCCGGCGGCGTGGGTGGAGGCGTTGCGGGGCATTCCCTCCAGGCGGCGGGCCATATCCACCACTTCTTTGACCTTGGGGTTGCCCTCGTACAGGTCGGAGAGGGGCTTGGACAGGGCCAGGGCCTTGTCCAGGGTCATATCCAGGGAGAAGGGGATCTGCTTGGCGATGTTGTCCGCGTCGGCGTAGGGCAGGTTCATCACCCGGGCCACATCCCGGACGGCAGCCTTGGCCTTCATGGTGCCGAAGGTGACGATCTGGGAGACGTGGTCCTCCCCGTACTTCCGGGCCACGTAGTCGATGACCTCCTGCCGGCGGCGGATGCAGAAGTCGATGTCGATATCCGGCATGGTGACCCGCTCCGGGTTCAGAAACCGCTCGAAATAGAGGCCGTACCGCATGGGGTCCACCTCGGTGATGTGCATACAGTAGGCCACCATGGAACCGGCGGCGGAACCCCGGCCCGGCCCCACCGGGATGCCCTCTCTCTTAGCGTAGCCGATGAAGTCGGACACGATGAGGAAGTAGTCCACAAACCCCATCTGCCGGATGATACCCATCTCATAACGGAGGCGGTCTTTGTACTCGTCAGAGCCGCCCGGGTAGCGGTCGGCAAAGCCCTTCCAGCAGAGCTTTTCGAAATAGGCGTCCCCGTCGGTCTCCCCCTCCGGCAGCTTGAACTCGGGCAGGTGATATTTGCCGAACTCAAACTCCAGATCGCACAGCTCCGCCACCTTCGCCGTGTTGTCCACGGCCTCCGGGCAGTTGGGGAACAGGGCCCGCATCTCCTCCTCGCTCTTGACGTAGAACTCCTCCGTCTCAAAGCGCATCCGGTCCCTGTCCTCCAGCAGTTTGCCGGTCTGGATGCACATGAGGGTGTCCTGCATGGCGTGGTCCTCTTTGCGGAGGTAATGGGCGTCGTTGGTGGCCACCAGCGGGATGCCGGTCTCCTCATGGAGGCGCAGGATCCCCGCGATGACCGCCTGCTGCTCAGGCATCCTGTGGTTCTGGAGCTCCAGATAGTAGCCGTCCTCCCCAAAGAGGTCCCGCATCTCCAGGGCGTGGGCCTTGGCCCCCTCGTAGTCGCCGTTGCGGAGCCGCCGGGGGATCTCCCCGGCCAGGCAGGCGGACAGGGCGATGAGCCCCTCGTGGTGCTCCCGCAGCAGGTCCATATCGATCCTGGGCTTGATGTAGAACCCCTCGGTGAACGCCATGGACACCATGTAGGACAGATTGCGGTAGCCGGTCTCGTTCCGGCAGAGTAGCACCAGGTGCCGGGCGGAGGAGTCCAGCTCATGGACACGGTCGAACCGGGTGCGGGGGGCCACATAGACCTCGCAGCCGATGACCGGCTTGATCCCCTCGGCCTTGCAGGCCCGGTAGAAGTCGATGGCGCCGAACATGACCCCGTGGTCGGTGATGGCGCAGGCGGTCTGGCCCAGCTCCTTCAGCCGGCCCACCAGCTCCTTGATGCGACAGGCGCCGTCCAGCAGGGAGTACTCCGTATGCAGATGGAGATGGACAAAGGACATGGCGTTTCTCCTCTTGTGTGAAATGGTACTGTAGGGGTCGCCCCCCTGGGCGACCCGTGATAATCGCTACCGTCGTGTAAAGCGGGCCGCAGGTCCCCCTTCAGCCGCGCTTCGCGCGTCAGCTCCCCCAAAGGGGGAGGTGGCCCGAAGGGCCGGAAGAGGCCGTTGCGGGCCGCCGAGGGCGGCGGCCCCTACATCTCCCCTGCCAGTTCCAGCAGCTTCCTCATCCGGTGGTTCAGGGCCGATTTGGACACGGGCGGGTCGCACAGGGCGGCCAGCTGGGACAGGGCCAGCTCCGGGTTGTCCAGCCGGAGCCGGGCGGCCTCCCGCAGCTTGTCCGGCAGGGAGGCCAGACGGCCCGCCTCCTCCAGCCGCTGGATGGCGGAGAGCTGTTCGGAGGCGGCGGCCACCGTCTTGTCGGCGTTGGCGCTGTCGCAGTTCACCTGGCGGTTGACGCTGCCCCGGATGTCCCGCTCCAGCTTGGCGTTCATCACCTCCATGGCGGACACGGGGGCGCCGATGGCGGTGAGGAAGTCCTCGATGTGGTCACACTGCTTGAAATAGACGATCTGGCTCCCCTTCCGGGTGGTGAGCTTGGGGGAGAAACCCGCCTCGTGGAGCAGGGCGGGCGTCTCCCGGCCCACGTGGTAGTGGGAGGTGGCCAGCTCCAGATGATAGCTCTTCATGGGGTCGGTGACCGATCCCCCGGCCAAAAACGCCCCCCGCAAAAAGGCGGCGCGGCAGTGGTCCTCCTCCAGCAGGGACAGGTTGATATGGAGGGCCACCGAGTCGGGCCAGTCCAGATCGAAGCTCTCGAAAATGGTCTTCAGTTTGGCCGGGTCCTCGATGAGAAAGGAGCCCTTTCCCTCCCCCTCCGGGATCTGGTCGAAGTCCAGCCGGAACGCCCGATAAAAGAGCCTGGGCAGCCGCTCTTTCAGCGCCGGGGATTCGGTGATGATCCGGGCCTGCCGGCTGTGAAAGGTGTTGGCGTACAGCAGGACGCCGTATGCCTCCGCCCGTGCGCAGCACCGGCGGCGGAGGGGCTGGCGGCAGAGTTCCTGTTTTACCTCGGCGGAAAAGGCCACGGCCCCTCCCCCCTTTTCTCTCAGTGATCGCTCAGAATATGCGGGTCTCGGCCCGCTGACTGTACAGATCCAGTACCACGCGGGCCACCCGGTCGGCGGAGTGGCGGGCATACCGGCCTCCGTCCTCCACCAGGGAGCGCAGCTGAAGTTCCGCCCCCATGCCCTCGATCTCCTTCCGGTCCACCTTCAGCGGCTCGGCGTCCTCTTGGGCGTACCGCTCCAGCAGTTCCGGCCTCAGCGGCGAGGAGTTGCACAGGCACAGATCCACCAATCCCGGCCCGCCGTGCTCCAGCAGAGCGGCCAGGTGGTCGGCGGCGGTCATGCCCTCGGTCTCGCCGTCCTCGGTCATGATATTGCATACGTAGATCTTCAGCGCCCTGCTCTCCTGGATGGCCTCGGAGATGCCGTCCACCAGAAGATTGGGGATGACGCTGGTATAGAGGCTCCCGGGCCCCAGCAGGATCAGATCGGCCCGGCGGATGGCCTCCAGCGCCGCGGGCAGGGCCGTGGGATGCTCGGGCAGCAGGCGGACGTGGTGGATCCGGCATGCCTGCTTCTTTTTGAAGTCGGCGATCTTGGACTCACCGCACACGCTGGTGCCGTTGTCGAAAGTGGCCTCCAGCTGCACAACGGCGTTGGTCACCGGCAGGATGCGGCCGGTGATGGCCAGAACCTCCCCCATGCGCGCCACCGCCTGGTCAAAGGAGTCGGACACGCCGTTCAGGGCCGCCAGCAACAGATTGCCGAACGCCTGGCCCGCCAGCCGCCCGTCGGGATAGCGATAGGCCAGCAGCTGCTGCATCAGGGACTCGGTGTCGGCCAGGGCCTCCATGCAGTGGCGGATGTCGCCGGGGGGCGGCATCCCCAGATCCTCCCGGAGCACCCCGGAGCCGCCCCCGTCGTCCGCCACAGTGACGATGGCAGTCAGATCGTTCACATACTGCTTCAAGCCCCGCAAGATATTGGACAGGCCGGTCCCGCCGCCCAACGCGACCACCACGGGGCCGGTTTTCCGCTTTACTCTCATACAATCACGCCCTTGTCATATCACGGTGGGTCTCAGAGGCGGCATAACCCAGCCCCTGGATATATTCGGTCAGCGCGTGGGTGACAGCCACCGAGCGATGCCGGCCGCCGGTGCAGCCGACCGCCACCACCAAAGCGCTCTTGCCCTCCTCTACGAAATGGGGGAGCAGAAATGCCAACAGATTTTCCAGCCGCTCCAGAAACTCCCCCGTCTCCGGACAGGCAAACACAAAATCCCGCACCCCGGCGTCCAGGCCGGTCTGGTTTTTCAGCTTCTGGACGTAAAACGGATTGGGGAGAAAGCGCGCGTCGAACACCAGGTCGGCCTCCAGGGGAAGGCCGTACTTGAAGCCGAAGGAGGTGACGGTGACGCTCATCTCCCCGTTGCCCTTTCCCCGGGGACCGAACATATCGAGGATCTGCCCCCGGAGCTTTTTCACCGGCTGGGAGGTGGTGGAGATGACGAAATCGGCCCGCTCCCGCACCGGGGCCATGATGAGCCGCTCCCGCTCCACCGCCTGGACCAGGCCGCCGCTCTCCGCCATCAGCGGGTGGAGCCGGCGGGTCTCCTGATAGCGGCGGAGGATGGTGGCGTCGTCCGCCTCCACGAACAGGATCTGGTAGGGAAACTGCATGGCGTCCAGGTCGGCCAGGGCGTCGAACAGGCCGTCAAAGTTCTCGCCGCCCCGGATATCGCACACCATGGCCACCCGCTCATAGGAGCCGGCGCCCGCCAGGCAGACCTCGGCAAATTTGGGGATGAGCACCGGCGGCAGATTGTCCACACAGAAGAACCCGCTGTCCTCCAAAATGGACATGACGGTGGATTTGCCCGCCCCGGACAGGCCGGACACGATGAGAAATTCCATGGCTTCTCCTCTCTATCTCAGGAGCCTGACCTCCGGCTCCAGGGCCACGCCGGTGGCCTGGAACACGCGTTGCCTGATCTCCTCCATCAGCGCTAGGATATCGGCGCAGGTGGCCCCGCCGGCGTTGACGATGAACCCCGCGTGCTTCTCCGACACCTGGGCCCCGCCCACCCGCAGGCCCTTCAGGCCGCACTGGTCGATGAGGGCGGCGGCGAAGTGGCCCTGGGGCCGCTTGAAGGTGGAGCCGGCGCTGGGCCACTCCAGCGGCTGTTTTTCCTTCCGCCGGGCGTTGAGATCGTCCATTTTGGCTTTGATCTCGGCCCGGTCTCCCGGCTGTAAAGCAAATCTCGCTGACAGGATCAGGCGCTTCCCGTCCTCAAAGGCGGAGTGCCGGTATGCGAAGTCACAGGCGGCGTTAGACATCCGGGACACGTTCCCCTGCCGGTCCATCACAGTGACGGACTCCACCACCTGGCACAGCTCCCCGCTGTAGGCCCCGGCGTTCATGGTGACGGCGCCCCCCACGCTTCCCGGGATGCCGGAGGCGAACTCCAGCCCGGTGAGGCCCCGGTCCAGGGCAGCGTTGGCCAGCCGGGACAGCAGCACGCCGCCCCCGGCCCAAAGCCGCCTGTTTACCTCCCGGACCTGGTCGAACTCCCCGGCCAGCCTGACCACGAAGCCGGGATAGCCCTCGTCGGCCACCAGGAGGTTGGAGCCGTTGCCCAGGAAAAAGGGCTCAATCCCCAGCTCCGCCGCGGTCCGGAGGGCGAGCCCCGCCTCTCCCACCGTTTTGGGCAGGGCCATCAGGGCGGCGGGGCCGCCCACTTTGAAGGTAACGTGCCGGCTCATCGGCTCGTTTTGCCGAAGTTCCATCCCCGGCGCGGCTGCCCGCAGGCGGGTGTACAATTCACTCAGGTAGTCCATGGCTGCCTCCCGAAAACGCATACTGCCTCAAGTTAGGATTATATCACATGCGCCGGCAAATGAGAATACCCCCATGGTAAAATTTAAGAAATCTGTAAAAAGGAATGGCGCCGCTTGAGCGGCGCCGTTCCGGCTGCTGTCAGATGTTCCCGCAGCAGCACTTGGTCTCCTGATAGCCCTCGGGCTGGGCGATGGTGTTGGGCGGGAAGAACTCCTCCGTGGGGAACTGGACCTGCCGGAAGATGGAGCATGGGTCCTCCTCCCCGCCGCCGGTGCACTCCTTGCTGGGCACGCAGTAGTCATAGGCGGGGATGAGCAGCTGGCTGTCCCGCTCCAGGCGGATGATGGAGAACTGGCCCAGAGTCACATAGACCCTCCGGCCCTCGCCCCCCATGTTCAGCTCCCCGGGGAAGCAGGCGGCGATGCCGGCGGGCACCTCGGCCCCCTCCCCGCAGCCGCAGGAGGGCGGCGCGTCGCAGAGGTCGGACAGCCGCATGGACAGGATGATGGGGTCCACCGAATTGACCACCGCGATGGGCAGGTTGGTGGCCGACAGGTTCTGCTGGTCCAGATCCCCGGCGCTGCTGTTGGAGGAGAACACCTTGGCGGAGCCCTCGCTGCCGAACAGGATGGCCCGCTTGTCAAAGACGGCCAGGCCGCAGATGGACACCGGCCGGGCCGCCCCCACGAAGGCGTCGGCGGTGACCCGGTAGAAGTACCGCACGTCCACGGTGTAGTACCCCCGGTTGAAGCCCACAGGCTCTACGTCGATGTAAGCGTACAGCAGCTCGGCCTGGCCGGCCTTCAGGCTGATGGCCCGGTCGATGACGGCCTGGGAGCTGGCGGTGGGATAGAGGCGCAGATCCTCCACACAGTCCTTGTCCCGGCAGCTGTCAAAGATCTTTCTGGTGTGGATGCACACGGCTTCCCGGATACCGGCGGTATCGCAGACGGAGCCTTGCTCGATCGATTCAGCCATATTCGTACCTCCCAATGGTTGATGGGATGGGGGCGCGGATAGGGTCTGCCCCCTCCACTCCCATTGTATGAACACAGCGAAATCATGTGAAAAGAGGCCCCGCCTTTCGCGGAGCCTCTTCGGTGTCCTTACCGCATGGCGATCTCGTGGCGCCTGGGGCCGGTGGAGACGATCCGGATGGGCACGCCGATGCGCTCCTCCAGGAACTCCACGTATCCCCTGGCGTTGGCGGGCAGGGCGGCATAGTCGGTGACCCCCCGCACATCGCACTTCCAGCCGGGCAGGGTCTCGAACACGGGCTTGGCCCGCATGAGGGCGGGAGTAGTGGGAAACTTGTCCGTCACTGTCCCGTCGATGTCATAGCCCACGCACACCTTGATCTCATCCAGATAGCCCAGCACGTCCAGGCAGGTCAGGGCGGCCTGGGTGGCTCCCTGGACCATACAGCCGTACTTGGTGGCCACCGCGTCGAACCAGCCCACCCGGCGTGGCCGCCCGGTGGTGGCGCCGAATTCGCCCTTGTCGCCGCCGCGCCGGCGCAGCTCGTCCCCCTCGGGCCCGGTGAGTTCGCTGACAAATGGTTCGGTGTTGGAGCCCACGCTGGAGGAGTACGCCTTGGTGACACAGATCACGTCCTCGATGGCGGTGGGGGGCACCGGGGCGCCCACGCAGCCATAGCCGGCCAGGGTGTGGGAGGAGGTGGTCATGGGGAAGATGCCGAGGTCCGGGTCCTTCATGGAGCCCAGCTGGCCCTCCAGCAGGACGGTCTTGCCGGAGCGCACCGCCTCGTGGAGGAAGGACACCGCGTCCCCCACATAGGGGGCGATCTGGTCCCGGAGGGACAGGAGCCGGTCGAACAGCTCATTTTCGTCCAGGGCGGGCTTGTGGTAGAGGTGCTGGAACAGGATGTTCTTCACCTCCACCGCCCGGTGGAGCCGGTCCCGCAGGCGGGGCTCGTCGAACAGGTCGCAGACCTGGATGCCCGTCTTGGCGTATTTATCCGAATAGAAGGGGGCGATGCCGCTCTTGGTGGAGCCGAAGGCCCGCCCGCCCAGGCGCTCCTCCTCGTACCCGTCCTGGAGGACGTGGTAGGGCATGAGCAGCTGGGCCCGCTCGGACACGATCAGGTCGGGGGCGGGCACCCCCTGGCCGGTGATGTCGGCCAGTTCGGCGGCCAGCTTGGAGATGTCCAGGGCCACGCCGTTGCCGATGACGTTGGTCACATGGGGGTAGAAGATGCCGGAGGGCAGGATATGCAGGGCGAACCGGCCGTAGTCGTTGATGATGGTGTGGCCGGCGTTGGCCCCGCCCTGGAACCGCACCACCACGTCGGACCGCTCGGCCAGCAGGTCGGTGATCTTGCCCTTGCCCTCGTCGCCCCAGTTGGCGCCCACGATCGCTTTTACCATAATGTACCTCCGCACACCGGGATTCGCAACCGCACAGGTTTGCCTTTTCCGGCGCCGCACAGCCCTTTTATTATATGAAACTTTTGGGCGGCGCGCAAGTCCTTTCCTTCTTTTTACGATTTTTCTTTACTTTCACATGCGAAAGTGGTAGAATCATTCTCAGCGTGAAAAACCCTTCGGATCACATCGGATAAGGGGGAACTCAATATGCAAAAGGACGAACAGGGCCACGCCCTGCTCTACAAGGCCATCCTCTCGCTGAAAAACGAGGATGAGTGCGACGCTTTTTTTCAGGATCTCTGCACCGTCTCCGAGCTGCGGGCCATGGCACAGCGGCTGGAAGTGGCCCAGCTGCTTGACAAAGGCCTGATCTACAACGACATCCTCCAGCGCACCGGAGCATCCAGCGCCACCATCTCCCGGGTGAACCGTGCTCTTCAGTACGGCGCCGACGGCTACAAGACCGTCCTTCCCCGGCTGGAGCGATGACAGACGCCTATACCGCCCTGGCGGAGCACTACGACCGCCTCACCGGGGACGTTGACTACAAAAAGTGGGCGGACTACATCGTGCGGCACTTTCGGCGGCTGAAACGGCCCGTCCGCTCGGTGGCAGAGCTGGCCTGCGGCACCGGCACCCTGGCCGCCCTGCTGGCAAGGCGGGGCTATCAGGTCACCGCCATGGACCTGTCCTCCGATATGCTCACCGTGGCGGCGGACAAGTGCGCGGGGCTGGACGTGACCCTGGTGTGCCAGGACATGTCCCGGCTGAGCCTCCCCGAGCCCGCTGACGCGGTGGTCTGCTGCCTGGACAGCGTCAACTACGTGACGAAACCCGCCGCGCTGAGGCGGACCTTCCGGCGTGTGTACGAGTCTCTGGCCCCCGGCGGCCTGTTCCTGTTCGACGCCAAGACCCCCCTGGCCTTGGAGTCGGCGGACGGACAGACCTATGTGGACGAGCGGGACGACCTGCTGTGCCTCTGGCGGGGAGAGTGGTCCCCGAAGCGGCGGATCTGCGGCTATGGGATCGATCTGTTTGCCCTCCGGCCTGACGGGGCTTGGGGCCGGGCCAGTGAGTACCACGAAGAGTACGCCTACGCCCCGGAGGAATTGGAGCGGTATCTCCATGAGGCGGGCTTTCCCGCCGTGCGCGTCTTTGGCGATAAGACCATGTCTCCGCCCAAAGAGGGCGCGGAGCGGGTCTTTTTTGCCGCAGTCAAACCGTAGGGGCCGCCGCCCTCGGCGGCCCGCACGACCTTTGCCGTTTTGGTTACCACGGGTCGCCCAGGGGGGCGACCCCTACAATAAAGGAGCATCTTCTATGGACCAGATCGTCCGCGTCATCGCGAAAAACGCCCCCGTCAAGGCCATGGCCATCTCCGGCGCCGGCCTGGTGGAGCGGGCCCGGGCCATCCACGACTGCTGGCCGGTGGCCGCCGCCGCCCTGGGCCGGCTGCTCATGGCCGCCTCCATGATGGGGGCCGTCATGAAGGAGGACGACGCCTCCGTCACCCTGCGGGTGAAGGGCGGCGGGCCCCTGGGGTCCCTCACCGCCGTGTCGGACAGCATGGGCAACGTGCGGGGCTATGTGCAGAATCCGGCGGTGGACGTTCCCCGGAAGGCCAAAGGTAAATTGGACGTGGGGGCCGCCGTGGGCTGCGACGGGGAACTCACCGTCATCCGGGACATCGGCCTGAAGGACCCCTATATCGGCTCGGTGGGCCTGGTCAGCGGCGAGATCGCCGAGGATGTGGCCGCCTACTTCGCGGAGAGCGAACAGATCCCCACCGCCTGCGCCCTGGGAGTGCTCATCGACCTGGACCAGACCGTCAAGGCGGCG
>CANRFU010000040.1 GCA_947629975.1 uncultured Oscillospiraceae bacterium
TGCGGGCCCGGGGCGCCATGATCACCGACATCGCCATCCTGGTGGTGGCCGCCGACGACGGCATCATGCCCCAGACCATCGAGTCCATCAACCACGCCAAGGCCGCCGACATCCCCATCATCGTGGCCATCAACAAGATGGATAAGCCCCACGCCAACCCCGAGCGGGTGAAGCAGCAGCTCACCGAATACGGCCTGGTGCCCGAGGAGTGGGGCGGCGAGACCATCGTATGCCCCATCTCCGCCAAGACCGGCATGGGGGTGGACGACCTGCTGGAGAACCTGGCCGTGCTGGCCGAGGTACGGGAACTGAAGGCCAACCCCAACCGCTCCGCCCACGGCGCCGTCATCGAGGCGCGGCTGGACAAGGGACGCGGCCCCGTGGCCACCCTGCTGGTGCAGAACGGCACCCTCCGCCAGGGCGACGTGATCATCGCCGGCATGGCGGTGGGACGGGTGCGCGCCATGACCGACTACAAGGGCCGCAAGGTCACCTCCGCCGGCCCCTCCGTCCCCGTGGAGATCATCGGCATGGGGGAGGTCCCCGGCGCCGGCGACGACTTCCACGCCGTGGCCGACGAGCGCATGGCCCGGGAACTGGTGGAACAGCGCAAGGCTGAGATGAAGAACGCCACCACCGGCGCGGCCAAGCAGAAGGTCTCCCTGGAGGAGCTGTTCAGCCAGATCCAGGCCGGCGAGATGAAGGATCTGAACATCATCGTCAAGGCCGACGTGCAGGGCTCCGCCGAGGCGGTCAAGGCCAGCCTGGAGAAGATCTCCAACAGCGAGGTCCGGGTGCGGGTCATCCACTGCGCCGTGGGCGCCATCAACGAGTCCGACGTGATGCTGGCCACCACCTCCAACGCCATCATCGTGGGCTTCAACGTCCGCCCGGACAAGAACGCCGCCGACTCCGCCGCCCGCAACAAGGTGGACATGCGGATGTACCGGGTCATCTACGACTGCATCAATGAGATCGAGGCCGCCATGAAGGGTATGCTGGCCCCCAAATTCAAAGAGGTCCCCCTGGGCGAGGCCGAGGTCCGGCAGGTCTACAAGATCACCGGCGTGGGCACTGTGGCCGGCTGCTATGTCACCGAGGGCAAGGTGGCCCGGAACGCCCAGATCCGCCTGGTGCGGGACGGCATCGTCATCCACGAGGGCGTGATGAACTCCCTCCAGCGGTTCAAGGACGCGGTGAAGGAAGTGGCCCGGGGCTACGAGTGCGGCATCGGCATCGAGAAGTACCAGGACATCAAGGAGGGCGACGTCATCGAGGCCTTCGAGATGCAGCAGGTGGAACAGTGAGTTTATGAGGGGCGGGCGGCTTCGCCCGCCCCTCCGCCTTTGAAAGGAGCCGCCTATGAGCCGCGTCACCCTCATCGCCGCTGACAAAGAGCTGCCCCTGCGGGACCGGGAGAGCGCCGCAGGGCTCCCATGCGGATTTCAGGTGGCGGAACACCGCTATTACCGGGACGCCGTTGACGCCCTGGGCTTTGAGATGAAGTCCTTCCAGTACGAGTTATCCTTGGAAAACTGCCAAACCGACCTGGACCGCCTGCTGGACTACCTCCGGGACAGTTTCGCCCCCGGCGAGGAGGCTGAGCTGTGGTCCCTGTGGGTGGGGGACGGCGGCGGGACGTGGCCCCGGCGATACCGGGGAAAGCTGTCCGAATTCGATCTGGACACATTGGGTATGCTGACGGCGATACAGTATGAGCCGGACCTCACCGGGGAGTTCCCGGAGGGGCTGATCTCTCAGATCTGCCTGACGGTGGAAAGGTAGGGGCCGCCCCCCTGGGCGGCCCGTCCATCTGTTCCGCTTTCCCCATGGGCCGCCGAAGGCGGCGGCCCCTACGGTCTTTCCTGAAATCGATCATAAGGAGGAACCCCCTATGCCAAACAATCGCATGGGCCGCGTCAATGAGGAGCTCCAGCGGGAGCTGGCCGCCCTCATCCCCACTGTGAAGGACCCCCGGGTCACGGGGATGATCTCGGTCACCCGGGTGGACGCCACAAACGATCTGCGCTACGCCAAGGTCTACGTGTCCATGCTGGACAAGAGTTCCGCCAGAGAGGTGGTGAAGGGCCTCAAGTCCGCCGCCGGGTATCTCCGGCGGGAGGTGGGCCATGCCCTGAACCTCCGCTACACCCCGGAGCTGCTCTTCATCGAGGACGACTCCATCGACCGGGGGGCCCACATCCTGGAGATGCTGCGAAATCCCGAGGTGGTCAAGCCCGCCAACCCGGCCAACGCCCACATCATCCTGGACGACGAGGAGGAATAACCATGACCTTCCTGGAAGCGGCGGAGTTCCTGCGAGCCCACGACGGCTATCTCATCCTCACCCACAAGCGGCCCGACGGGGACACCATCGGCTGCGCCGGGGCCCTATGCCGCACCCTGCGGAACCTGGGCAAGACCGCGCACGTGCTGCCCCCTCTGGACGCCACCGCCCTGCTGGGCTCCTATCTGGAGGGGTATACCGCCCCGGAGGGGTTTGTTCCCGACACGGTGGTCAGCGTGGATGTGGCAAGCCTTGGCCTGCTGCCCCCCAACGCGGAGCAGTATCAGGACAGGATCGCCCTGGCCATCGACCACCATCCCTCCAACGAAGGCTTTGCCAAAGAGACCTGCCTGGAGGCGGACAAGGCCGCCTGCGGGGAGATCCTCTGGAAGATCTGCAAGGAGCTGGGCGGGCCGGACGATCAGGCCGCCGCCCTGTTGTATCTGGCGGTGTCCACCGACTGCGGCTGCTTCGCCTACTCCAACACCACCGCCAACACCCACCGGGTGGCCGCCGACCTGATGGACATGGGCATCCCCTATCAGCGCATCAACAAGCGGCATTTCCGCACCAAGTCGCTGAAGCGGCTGAAGCTGGAGAGCCTGCTGACCCAGCGCATGGAGTTCTATTACGGCGGGGCCTTGGCCGTGGCTCCCATCACCCTGGAGCTGCTGGACTCCATCGGGGCCACCAGCGAGGACACGGACGATATCGCCGCCTTTGCCGGTCAGGTCGAGGGGGTGCTCCACTCGGTGACCATCCGGGAACATGAGAACGGCGAGTACCGCATCTCCCTGCGCACCAACGCTGGATTGCTCAACGCCTCCAAGGTCTGCGCCCGGCTGGGGGGAGGCGGCCACGCCGCCGCCTCCGGCTGCACGGTAAAGGGCACTCTGGACGAGGCCAGGGCCGCCATCCTGGCCGCCATCGACGCGGAACTGGCGGAACAGGGCCATGGCTAACGGCATCCTCATCGTGGACAAGCCCCAGGGCTGGACCTCCATGGACGTGTGCGCCAAGCTGCGGGGCATCTTCCGCGAGAGACGGGTGGGCCACGCCGGGACCCTGGACCCCATGGCCACGGGGGTGCTGCCCGTCTTTCTGGGCCGGGCCACCCGGGCGGTGGAGTTTGCCGCCGGGGCCGATAAGGAGTACATCGCCGCCCTGCGCCTGGGCGTGGTCACCAACACCCAGGACGCCACCGGGGAGGTTCTGGAGACCCGCCCTGTCACGGTGGCCCAGTCCGATCTTGAGGCCGCGCTGTCCCGGTTCCGGGGGGACATCGAACAGATCCCGCCCATGTTCTCCGCCGTCAAGCGGGACGGGAAAAAGCTCTACGAACTGGCCCGGAAGGGCCGGGAGGTGGAGCGTCAGCCCCGGCCCGTGACCATCCATACATTAGAGATCGTCCGCCCGCTGGGGGAGGACGGGTACGAGCTGCGCGTCGTCTGCTCCAAGGGCACCTACGTCCGCACCCTCTGCCACGACATCGGGCAGGCCCTGGGCTGCGGCGGCTGCATGAGCGCCCTGCGCCGGACCCGTGCCGCCGGCTTCACCCTGGAGGACGCCGTCGCTTTGGATCAGGTTCTGACAGCCCCCGACCCCGCCGCCCTGCTGCGGCCGGTGGACTCCCTGTTCGCGGACCGCCCCGCCCTCGTCCTCTCTCCCGACGGGGAAAGGCGTCTGCGCAACGGCGCCCCCGCCCCCCTCCCCGGCGCGGCCCCCGGCCAGTATCGGGTCTACGGGCCCGGCGGCGGTTTTCTCGCCCTGGGCCGGGCGGACGGGGAGACCCTGAGCACGATCAAAAGCTTTTTCGAGGTCTGATACCATGGAACAGGCAAAACGAGTGATCGCCCTGGGCTTTTTCGACGGGGTCCATCTTGGCCACGCCGCGCTGCTGAAAACGGCGGTCAAACGAGCCGCGGAGCTGGACGCCGTCCCCGCCGCCCTCACCTTCGACCGGCACCCGGACGAGGTCATCCTCTCCGGCAGCCGCACCCCGCTCATCAACTCCGCCGCCGACCGGGAGGGGCTGATGCGCCGGCTGTACGGCGTCGAGGAGGTCCTCTTTGCCCGCTTCGACCGGGCCCTGATGCGCATGGACTGGCGGGATTTCGTCACCGGATATCTGGCGCGGGAGCGCGGGGCGGTCCACCTGGTGGCGGGGCACGACTTCCGCTTCGGCTACCGAGGGGAGGGCACCCCCCAGCGGCTGAAGGCCCTGTGCGCTGAACTGGGCCTCGGGTGCGACATCGTCCCCCGGGTGGAACTGGACGGGGTCACCGTGTCGTCCACTTACATCCGCTCCCTCATCGCCCAGGGGGAGGTGGAGGAGGCCGCCCGGTTCCTGGGCCACCCCCACGTTCTGTCCGGCCCGGTGATCCACGGCCGGGGCCTGGGCCATCAGATGGGCACCCCCACCGCCAACCTGGCCCTGCCGGAGGGGGTCCTCTCCCCTGCCTTCGGGGTGTACGCCTGCCGGGCTGTCCTGCCCGACGGGACCGTCCGCCCGGCGGTGACCAACGTGGGGGTCCGCCCCACGGTGAGCGACGCCCATACCGTCTCGGTAGAGCCGTGGATCCTGGACTTCGGGGGCGATCTGTACGGCCGGACCATCCGTCTGGAATTCCACAGGCAGCTCCGGCCCGAGCGGAAATTCGCCTCGGTGGAGGAGCTGCGCGCCGCCATCCTGCAAAACGCCGCCCAGACCCGGGCCTACTTCAACAGATAGAGAGGATCCTCCCCATGCTGGCAACCTTTATCAACGTCATCCTGGTGCTCGCCGGCTCGGCCGCGGGCCTGCTGTTCAAAAACCTCATCAGCGAGCGGCTCATGTCCGTCATCACCCACGCCCTGGGCCTGTGCGTGTTCGGCATCGGCGTGAGCAACCTCATCGGCACAAAGGATATGCTCTGCGTCATCGTGTGCATGGTCCTCGGCACCGTCCTCGGCAGCGCCATCGACATCGAGGCCCGCCTGGAACACGCGGGGGACGCCCTCCGCGCCCGCCTGGCCAGCGGGGACGGCAGCGGCCGCTTCACCGAGAGCTTCGTCAACGCCTCCCTGCTGTTCTGCGTGGGGGCCATGGCCATCACCGGCTCCATCGACGCGGGGCTGAACCACAACTACACCACCATCATCTCCAAAGGGGTCATCGACGGGGTTACCTCTATCTCCTTCGCCGCCACCATGGGCATCGGCGTGGCCTTCTCGGTCATCCCCCTGCTGATCTACCAGGGGGGCATCACCCTGCTGGCGGGCTGGGTGGGCCCCTACCTGCCCGCCGCCGTCATCACCGAGATGACCGCCGTGGGCGGGGCGCTGATCGTGGGCATCGCCGTCAATATGCTGGCCCTGGGCAGAGAAAAGATCAAGGTGGGCAATATGCTCCCCGCCATGTTCCTGCCCATCACCTACCTCCCGCTGGCAAATTGGCTGTCCGGGATCTTCTCCGGGCTGTTCTGAGCGATTTGTGCAGCTTTACCAAAAACGACGTCCGGGCCGCAGGCTCAGGCGTCGTTTTTTCCATGCTTTTCCCTTTAAAATGACAGATTCCCGTCATTTTTTGTAAAAGATGGGAACTCCGCCTAAAACCCGTTTCCCATCATTCGGACGAATTGAGCAAAAAAACTATTGACAAACTCCCGTGTTCGTATAAAATAGTTAATATCCATTGTTTATACTTTGCGGACAATTGTATCCACAGCGAGAGCGAAACGACATTGCGGCCCGCGGCCGCGGGCCGCTTCGTCCCGGTTTACCGGGACGCTTTCACAAGGCAAAGCGATAAACAACGGCTTTCCCCGTTTAATCTCCCGGCGGCCGCCGATCCGCGCGGACGCCGAAAGGTTAAAGATACTTAATTTAAGGAGGAAACCAATGATGAAGAGAATCCTTGCTCTGCTGCTGGCTCTGGTCATGGTGTTCGCTCTGGCGGCCTGCGGCCCCAGCGGAACCACCGAGTCCAATCCCCCGGCAGACAACACCAACCCCCCGGAGACCGCAGCCCCTGTTAACGACACCTTGGCCGCCGACGTCTACACTCAGGCCAACTTCGATCAGGCCGCTCACGACGAGGAGAGCGCCGAGATCTATGACAAGGTCTTTGGCGAGTTCAACGAGTATTACGCGAAGGCCCTGGCCGAGATCGACCCCGATATTCGTCTGGGCCTGATGGCTGTGGCCGAGGCCAAGCTGCTGGAGACCGGCGCCGTGACCCCGGCCATCCACAACGCCGGCAACTACGCCATCAGCAAGACCATCCCCCACACCCAGCCCGGCGTCATCTGGGGCATGGACGGCTCCTGGCGCGGCTACAAGAACCTGCTCATCACCGACCACTGGCTGACCCCCGACGAGCGCACTGAGCTGACCTCCAAGTGGAGCGAGCTGAAGGGCACCGGCACCTGGTTCGACTGGGCCAAGCAGTGGGCCGCCGACAAGGGCTACGCCCTGCAGGACAGCTACACCCTGGCCTACACCAGCGACCCCCAGACCTGGGATGCGCTGGCCACCTATCAGGCCTCTGACGGCGAGCCCATCTCCCTCACCACGGAGCCCCTGCTCCGGTACAACAGCGAGAACGTGCAGGAGGGCGGTCTGGCCGAGAGCTATGATGTCTCCGAGGACGGTCTGACCTACACCTTCCACCTCCGCCAGGGCGTGAAGTGGGTCACCTATCAGGGCACCGAAGTGGGCGAGGTCAAGGCTGACGACTTCGTGGCCGGTATGCAGCACGCCGCTGACTCCCAGCCCGCGCTGGCCAGCCTGCTGGCCGGCGTCCTCGACAACCTGAGCGAGTATCTCAACGGCGAGATCACCGATTTCGCCGAGGTGGGCGTGAGGGCTGTGGACGACTACACCGTTGAGTACACCCTGGCCCAGCCCGCTCCTTGGTTCAACACCCTGGTGGGCTACAATATCCTCTACCCCATGAGCCGCAGCTACTATGAGTCTCAGGGCGGCAAGTTCGGCGCTGATTTCAACAGCTCCGATACCAGCTATGTGTACGGCAGCGACGCTCAGCATATCGCCTACTGCGGCCCCTATCTGGTGAGCAACTATACCCGCCAGAACACCATCACCTACACCGCCAACCCCAGCTACTGGGATGCGGCCAACGTGCAGATCAAGACCATCACCTTCCGCTATGACGATGGCACCGATCCCACCCGCACCTGGGACAACCTGATGGACGGCACCTACAACGCCGGCGCCGGCCTGGGCGCCGAGAACCTGGAGCAGGCCAAGAAGACCGCCGTCCCTGACGATCCCGACGGCAAGACCTACTTTGAGAAGTATGCCTACGTGAGTACCGCCGGCACCGGCTCCTGGATGAACTGGCTCAATCTGGACCGCTATGCCTACGCCAACTACAACGACGAGACCCAGGTCCGCTCTTCTCTGACGGTCACCCAGGCCGACAACGCCCGGGCCGCCATGCAGAACCAGAACTTCCGTCTGGCCTTTGCCTTCGCCTTTGACCGCGCCTCCTGGAACGCCATCAGCCGCGGCGAGGACCTGAAGAACGCCCGCCTCATCAACTCCTTCGTGCCCGGCGATCTGACCAGCACCACCAAGGAGATCAAACTGGATATCAACGGCACTGAGACGGCCTTCCCCGCCGGCACCTACTACGGCGAGATCCTCCAGGCCCAGATCGATGCCGATGAGTTCCCCGTGAAGGTTTGGGATCCCGAGGGCAACGACGGCGCCGGCTCCAGCTTCGGTTTCGACGGCTGGTACAATCCCGACACCGCCGCCGCCTATCTGGACAAGGCCATTGAGGAACTGGCCGCCGAGGGTATCGAGATCAGCGCCGAGAACCCCATCTACCTCGACTATCCCCATCAGGACTACTCCACCAGCGGCGCCGCTATGGATCAGGTCCTGAAGAACTCCGTTGAGTCCGCGCTGGGCGGCCGGGTCGTCATCAATCTGGTGCCCTGCGGCAGCAGCGATAACCAGACCTACGCCACCTACTATGGCGGCACCGGCTACACCGCCAACTATGATGTCTATCTGGCCGGCAACGGCTGGAGCCCGGACTACGGTGATCCCCAGACCTATCTTGACACCATGCTGGATGGCGGCTCCATGCTCGTCACTCTGGGCCTGTACTAAGACGCATATATTCCGCAGCTGAAGTAACAAGACTGTAGGGAGGGGCGGGGATACTCCCCGCCCCTCCCCCCATATCTTGACCCGGAAAAGAGAGTAGGGATAATAATGACAAAGTATGTGTTGAAGCGGCTGCTCCACGGCGCGTTTTCCATTATCGCTGTCGTGTTTATCGTCATGGTGCTGGTCTATGGCCTTATGAACCGGGATCTTGTTTTCGCCAAAGATCCGCTGCTGAGCAGGCAGATGAACAATGCTCGTGAGGTCTATAAGTTCCAGAAGTGGGAGGAATTCGGCTATCTGGACTACGTGACCTATGCTGATTACCTCACTGAGCTCACCAGAAACGGCGAGATCGACGAGGCGACCCGGGCCGAAGCTGTGAAGTTCGGCCGGACGGCGGAGGGCGACTCGGAACTGACCACCGAGTATGTGCAGAAATTCAGGGAACACTACGAATCCCAGGGCTATTCGGTCGTGCGGAAAGACGCCGTAGTCTCCAGAGGGCGGCTGGCCAACGGCGGCCAGCAGCAGCTGTTCGCTTATAAGGACTATTCTGTTTTCAGGCGTCTCTGGAATTACTTCACCAGTATCATCTACATCGACAACATCCATTACGTTCCGGAAGAGACCGACATCGGAGAGCGCGGCCTGACGTTCACATGGCACGACCCGATGTACGGCGGTGAGAAGTTCTCCCCCGCTCTGATGGGCAATGGTACCCGATACAAATATCTGCTCTATTTTGACGATCACTTCCCCTTCATCCACCAGAATATGCTCACCATCAACCTGGGCGTGTCCTATTCTGTCACCCGCGGTACGGACGTGTTCACCTCCATGACCCAGAGCCAGGGCTCCTGGGTCCAGTCCATGATCACCTATCCCACGGGCCATACGGAGCTGAGCGCTGACAACCTGCATACCGCGGCCTATGTGGCGGGGTCCCGGGAAACCAGTGAGCTGCTCATGGCCCGCTTTACCGACGACTATACCAATACCCAAACGGTCCAGAAGAATATGTCCCGCCTGGGTTACTCCTTCGTCATCGGCATCATCGCGACCATCTTCGTCTACATCCTGGGCCTGCCCATCGGCGTGCTGATGGCCCGGTACAAGGAGGGCGTGCTGGACAAGGTGGGCACCGTCTACATCATGTTCATCTCCGCCGTGCCCTCCCTGGCGTACATCTTCATGTTCAAGGGCCTGGGCCGCGCGATAGGTCTTCCGTGGATGTTCGACATGGACAATGTAAGCAAATTCATGTATGTGCTGCCCATCGTATCCCTGGCGCTGCCCTCCATCGCCAGCATGATGAAGTGGATGCGGCGCTATATGATCGACCAGATGAACTCCGACTACGTGAAGTTCGCCCGGTCCGGCGGCATGTCCGACACGGAGATCTTCTTCAAGCACGTGATGAAGGTGGCGGCCATCCCCATCATCCAGGGCATCCCCGGATCGATCCTGCTGGCTATGACGGGCGCGCTGATCACTGAGCGGGTCTATATGGTCCCCGGCGCCGGCGGCCTGCTGATCGACGCCATCAACGCCTATGACAACTCCGTCATCGTGGGCGTGGCCCTGTTCTATGCCATTCTGTCCGTGCTGTCCCTGATCCTGGGCGACGTGCTGATGGCAATGGTGGACCCGAGGATTTCCTTCACAGATAAAGCGAGGTGAGCGGTATGGAAGATTTCAACAAAAAATATAACATGACCGACGCGGAGCTGTTCGCTCCCATCGACAAAGATGAGTTGGAGTCGGAAAAGATCACCGCTCCCCGGTACTCCTACTGGAAGTCCGTGTTCCGGGTCTTCTTCCGCAACAAGATCAACATCATCGTTCTCGTTCTGCTGGCAGCGGTGATCGCGTTCGCGTACATCTATCCTTCGGTCATCGGCTACAATGCCAAGGTGGACCCCTATATCAACCTGAACGATACCGCGGCTTGGCACCTGTCCCCCTCCGCCGCTTTTGAGCACTTCGGCTTCGCGGTGAAGTGGCTCTTCGGCTCCGGGGCCAACGGCGGCTCCACCTTTGATGCCATCTGGAACGGCTCCCGCATCTCCATCTCCCTGGCGCTGATCTGCGCGGCCATCAACATGACCATCGGCATCATCCTGGGCGCCATCTGGGGCTTCTCCCGGCGGATCGACATGGTGATGAACGAGGTCTACAACGTGCTGGGCAACATCCCCTACACCCTGCTGATCTCGGTGATGGTGATGGTCTTCAGCCCCAGCTTCTGGACGCTGGTCTTTGCCATGACCGTCATCGGCTGGCTGGGCATGGCCTATTACATCCGGACCCGGGTCATCATCATCCGGGACCACGAGTACAATCTGGCCAGCCGCTGCCTGGGCACCGGCATCTTCAAGATCGCCCTGCGGAACATCCTGCCCTTCATGACCTCCGTGATCGTGCTGGAGATCGCAGCGGCAGTGCCGGGATACATCTCCTATGAGGTGTTCCTGAGCTACATCGGCCTGGGCCTCAGCGAGGCGTCTCTGGGCCGCCTGATCTACGAGGCCCAGAACGCCATGGTGACCCCCGGCTGGGGCTGGGAGTTCTGGACGCCGGTGGCCGTGGCCTCGGTGATCACCGTGGTGCTGTACGTGACCGGCCAGAACCTGGGCGACGCGTCCGATCCCCGGACCCACATGTGAGGAGGGACAGCTGTGGAAGATAAAAAAGTATTGCTGTCCGTCAAGGACCTGCACGTCAAGTTCCGCGTCCGCGGCCGTATCCTGACCGCCATCCGCGGCATCTCCCTGGACATCTATGAGAACGAGTCCATCGCCATCGTGGGCGAGTCGGGCTCCGGCAAGTCGGTGTTCACCAAGACCTTCGCCGGCATGCTGGACTCCAACGGCTTCATCTCCGAGGGGTCGCTGATCTTCTCCGACGACGAGCTGGCGGACACCCACGTGGGCAACGGCTCCACCGCCCAGCGGTTCATCAGGCACTGCAACACCAAGCTGGACGAGTACTCCAAGCTGGAGCTGGGCTCCGCCACCTGGCAGGCCATGGCCAAGCTGAAGGACGAGCACGAGGAGCGCGCCGGCCTGTCCCACACAGAGCAGGCCGAGGCCGACGCCGCCATGAAGAACCTCACCGATAAGCGGACGAACCTCTTCAACCTGAAGCAGACCTTCGACCCGAAGAACGAGAAGGACAAGATCCGCCAGGCCACCCGGCAGATCAAGGAGTATGACCAGCAGATCAAGGAGCTCAAGGCCAGGAACGAGCGCCTGGCCAAGGAAAAGGCGGCCGCCCTGTCCCGCGACACCGCGTATCAGGCGCAGTACAACGAGAAGATGGCCGCCCTCAAGGCCCAGTACGACAAGGAGATCACCGGCGAGATCACGGATCGGGTCAAGGCCCGGAACGTGATCCTGGCCAAGGAGATCTATCTGTCCATCGGCCGCTACCCCTTCACCAAGCGCATCCAGCTGATGAACGGCCTGCTGAAGGCCATGAAGAAGGCCATGACCATGGGCGTGGACCTGGACGACGACACCCAGCGCAGCAAGGTCTTCGACACGGTGACCTTCCGGGTGCGCTATCTGGACGAGACCCCCCAGCAGCTCCACGGCACCTGCATCCTGAACCTGGCCAACATGCATTACGCCAAGGACTGGAACCAGGTCCGCGGCAAGCGCATCGCCACGGTGTTCCAGGACCCCATGACCTCCCTGAACCCCATCGTCACCATCGGCAAGCAGATCACCTCCGTCATCGTGCGGCACCAGGGCTGCTCTGAGGCTGAGGCCCGCAGAAGGGCCATCGACCTAATGCACAAGGTGGGCATCCCCAAGGCCGAGCAGCGGTTCGACGACTACCCCTTCCAGTACTCCGGCGGCATGCGCCAGCGTATCGTCATCGCCATCGCCCTGAGCTGTCAGCCCAAGATCCTCATCTGCGACGAGCCCACCACCGCTCTGGACGTGACCATCCAGGCCCAGATCCTCCAGCTCATCAAGGAGCTGCAGAAAGAATTCGGCTACACCATCGTGTTCATCACCCACGACCTGGGCGTGGTGGCCAACATCGCCGACCGGGTGGCGGTGCTGTACGCCGGCCAGATCATCGAGCTGGGCAGCGTGGAGGAGGTCTTCTACGACCCCCGGCACCCCTACACCTGGGCCCTGCTGTCCTCCCTGCCCCAGCTGGCGCAGGACGGCGGCGAGCTCTACTCCATCACCGGCACGCCGCCCTCCCTGTACAATCAGATCGTGGGCGACGCCTTTGCCCCCCGCAACCCCTACTGCATGAGGATCGACACTCTGGAGGAGCCTCCTATGTTCCAGGTCACCGAGACCCACTTCGCCAAGACCTGGCTGCTGGATCCGCGCTCCCCCAAGATCGACAAGCCCGCGAGCATCCACAACATCCACGAAAAGCTGATGGCAGCATTCAACATCCAGGGAAAGGGAGGTGTCAAGGTTGGCTAACGCAACTACAATCAAGCCCGGCAGCCTCCACGAGGCCAAAGGTCCCATCGCCGAAAACGGCAAGGAGATCCTGGTCTCCGTCAAAAACGTCGATATCACCTTCGGCAAGGGCGACAACGCCGTCCGCGCGGTGACCGACGCGTCCTTTGACATCTACAAGGGCGAGACCTTCTCTCTGGTGGGCGAGTCCGGTTCGGGCAAGACCACCATCGGCCGCGCGGTCATCCGGGTCAATCCCCTGGCCGCCGGCGAAATCGACTACAAGGGCATCAAGATCTCCGGCAAGATCCCCCACGCTCTGGACCGGGAGGTCATCCGCAACGTGCAGATGGTGTTCCAGGACCCCGCCGCCTCTCTGAACGAGCGCGCTACGGTGGACTACATCATCTCCGAGGGCCTCTACAACTTCCACCTGTTCGAGAACGAGGCCGACCGGGTCCGCAAGGTGGAGACCATGATCGAGGAAGTGGGCCTGCTCCCCGAGCACCTGACCCGTTATCCCCATGAGTTCTCCGGCGGCCAGCGGCAGCGCATCGGCATCGCCCGGGCCATGGTCATGGAGCCCGAGCTGGTGGTCGCCGACGAGCCCATCTCCGCTCTGGACGTGTCTATCCGTGCCCAGGTGCTGAACCTGATGAAGAAGTTCCAGCGGGAAAAGGGCCTGACCTATCTGTTCATCGCCCACGACCTCAGCGTGGTCCGCTTCATCTCCGACCGGATCGGCGTCATCTACAAGGGCCGCATCGTGGAGGTGGCCTCCTCCGACGAGCTGTTCAATTTCCCCCTGCACCCCTATACCCACTCCCTCATCTCCGCCATCCCCATCCCCGATCCCCAGCTGGAGAAGAGCAAGGTGCTCTACACCTATGACCCCTCCATCCACGATTACAGCGTGGACAAGCCGGAATTCGTGGACATCGGCCACGATCACTGGGTCTACGGCAACAAAAAGGAGATCGAGGAGTACAGGGCCATCCGGGAGAAAGGCGAGCCCCTGCGGCCCATCACCATCGCCGACCCCGAGACGGCCGCCGAGGCCAACCGGCACCGCAGCGAGGCGGTGGACGCCGAGGCCGAGCGGCAGTTCCTGGACGCCCCCGTCCATGACACCGGCTCCGGCTGGTACACCTTCCTGTCCTTCCTGCTGCCCATCCTGGGCATCATCGGCGCCCTCCTGTTCAAGCACTTCAGGCACTATCGCAACTATCACGCCTGCATGAAGGGGGCCATCATCGGCTTCATCTTCCTCGCCGTGATCCTGGTGATCTTCCTGCTCCTGCTGCTCCTGTCTGTGATCTGATGAGGCGGAACGCGGAACAACACAATCCGCCTCACCTGCCGCCGGTGGAGAGCATCGAGCTGTCCTCCAGGCACCTCGTCCCGCGCATCGTTGCCGTCGTGCTCCTGCTCGCCGTCGCGGTCGGCGCGTTCGTCTACGGCTTCATGGCCCTTTTGTCCTCCGGCGCGGGCTGGCAGGAGATCAAGGTCCACGCCTCCGGGGAACTGAGCTGTGGGGACGAGTTCGTGCTCAACTACAACATCGGCGCCGGCGAGACAGACGCCTCCGCGGAGAACCGGGCCGTCACGACCCTGTACTCCCAGGCATCCGTCCACGCCTACCGCCTGTTCGACACGGTGCAGAGCTGGGACGGGGTGGTAAATCTCTACGATCTGAACCACCACCCCAATCAGGTCATGCAGGTGAGCTCGGTGCTGTACGACGCCTTCTCCCTGCTGGAACGGTACGACAGCCGCTATCTCTATCTGGGGCCGGTGTACGCCGTCTATGAGAGCCTGTTCTACTGCCAGGACGATGCGGCTGCCGCCGGTTTCGACCCCTATGCCGACGAGGCCACGGCCGCCTATGTGGCGGAGGCCGCTGCCTTTGCCCGGGATGCGAAGGCCATCCGGCTGGAGCTGCTGGGAGATAACCGGGTGCGGCTGAACGTGTCGGAGGAGTATCTGGCCTGGGCGGAGTACAATGAGACAGAGGACTTTCTGAACTTCTTCTGGCTGAAAAACGCCTTTGTGGCCGACTATCTGGCGGACACGCTGGCCGGGGCCGGCTACACCAGCGGCACCCTGTCCAGCTATGACGGCTACATCCGCAACCTGGACGGCAGCGGTACGTCCTACTCCCTCAACCTCTTTGACCTGGCCGACGCCCTCCTTCAGGCCGGTACGATGGACTACACCGGCCCCGCCAGCCTGGTCACTCTGCGGGCCTATCCCATGGACGGCCAACCGTACCCCTTCTACTACCGGTATGAGGACGGCGTCATCCGCACCCCCTTCGCGGACCTGTCAGACGGCCTGTGCCGGACCTCCCTGCCCCAGCTGACCTGCTGGTCCAAGAGCTCCGGCTGCGCCGAGATCGCCCTGCAGATGGCCCCCCTCTACGTGGGGTCGGACTTCTCCCCCGCCGGGATCGAGGATCTGGCCGGCGGCGGCATCTGGTCCGTCTGGTGCCGGGACCGGGTCATCCACTCCAACGGCCCGGATATCGCCATTACCCAACTGTACGACGCAAACGGCGTCACCTATACCCTGGCGAATTGACGCGCGCGACCCCCGGAGGACTCCTCCGGGGGTCTTGATTTGCCCCGAAAATGGGGGTAAAATGGAGCTACATCCAGGAGAGGAGCGGATCACATGACCTGGGACCAGTACTATCCCCGCCCCCAGCTGAGGCGGGACAGCTTTCTCCCCCTGAACGGCGGCTGGACGCTGAACGGCCGGATCATCCGCCTGCCCTGGCCGCCCCAGGCCCCCCTGTCCGCCTACGGGGATGTGGGGGACAGCCTCCGCTATGAGACGGCCTTCACCCTGCCGGAGGGCTTTCTGAGACCGGATCACCGGCTGCTCCTCCACTTCGGCGCGGTGGATCAGGTGGCGGAGGTGTTCGTCAACGGCGTGTCAGTCGTCAGGCATGAGGGGGGCTACCTCCCCTTCTCCGCCGATATCACCGACGCGCTGAACGGCGGCGAAAACGCCCTTCTTGTGGAGGCGGCGGATACCCTCTCCCATGAGTACCCCTACGGCAAGCAGACCAAGACCCCTCACGGCATGTGGTACACCCCCGTGTCCGGCATCTGGCAGCCGGTGTGGCTGGAGGCGGCGCCCGCCAGGAACGCCATCCGCGGCCTGCGGATCACCCCGGATCTCAAGGGGATTGACCTGGAGATCGACTCGGAGGCAGAGGGGTTCACCATCGTCATCGCCCAGGTGGACGGCGTCATCTCCACCACGGGGCGGCGGGTGCGGATCGACCTGCCCGACCCCCATCTGTGGACGCCGGAGGACCCCTGGCTCTATGACCTGACCGTCTACACCGACACGGACAAGGTGAACAGCTATTTCGCCCTCCGCACCGTGTCCACGGCGGAGATCAATGGCCACACCCATCTGCTGCTGAACGGGGAACCGGTGTTCCTCCACGGGGTGCTGGACCAGGGCTACTTTGCGGACGGCCTGTTCCTCCCCAAAGGGCCGGAGGAGTATGAGCGGGACGTGCTCCGCATGAAGGAACTGGGCTTCAATACCCTGCGCAAGCACATCAAGATCGAGCCGGAGGCTTTCTACCACGCCTGCGACCGGCTGGGGATGCTGGTGCTCCAGGACATGGTGAACTCCGGCGGGTACGATTACCTCCGGGACACCGCCCTGCCCAACCTGGGCTTCAAGACCCGGTCCGACGCCCGCTGCCGGGACTCCGCCTTCCGCAAGGCCTTTTTCGAGCGGCATGTGAAAGACACCCAGGCCCATCTCTATGACCACCCCTGCGTGGCGGGCTACACCATCTTCAACGAGGGCTGGGGCCAGTACGACTCTGACCGCATCTACCGGGACTGCAAGGGGCGGGACCCCTCCCGGTTCTACATCGCCGCCTCCGGCTGGTTCGCCCAGGAGGAGGGGGACGCCCAGAGCGAGCACATCTACTTCCGCAGCGAGGTGCTGGAGGCCAGACGCCCCGGCAAGTTCCTGTTCCTCAGCGAGTGCGGCGGCTACACCCGCCAGATGAGGGCCCACGACATGCCCGGAAAGAAGATCTACGGCTATGGGGAGGCCGACTCCGAGGAGGCCCTCATGGCCAGGATCCGGGAGCTGTACGACCAGATGGTCCTCCCCTCCATCCCCAACGGGCTGTGCGGGTGCATTTACACCCAGCTCAGCGACGTGGAGGGGGAGATCAACGGCCTGTACACCTACGACCGGGGGGCGAGGAAGGTGCCGGTGGAGCCCATGCAGGCCATCCGGGAGGACATCGAAAGAACTCTGGCAGAGGAGACCGCGGGGGCCGGAGCTTAAGGGAGATGAACATGAGCTTCACCAATCAGGATATCCTGCGCATCGCCATGGCCCAGTCGGCCATCGACGCCAACTGCGCCCCGGAGGACTTTACCCGGGCCGAAAACGTGGTGGCGGTCTCGGCGGCAAATCCCGCCGCCCGCCGGTACCTTGCCCTCCCCTTTGACTGTGAGCTGATCTCCTACGGAAACAACATCGTGGCTTCGGTGGGGGAGGACTGCCGCGCCGCCGTGGAGGAATACATCGGCCGCTTCCCGACCTTCCGCTGCTTTGAGACGCCCAACCTCCTCATCCTCGACGACGCGCTCCGGGCAAGGGGCCTGCGGGTCTGCTTCATGGCGGAGTACTTCCTCCCGGACCCGGACCTGCTGAGGCCCCTCCCCTGCCCCTTTGAGCTGCGGCTTCTGCACCGGGCCGACTTTGACGGGCTGTACACACCCCAGTGGTCCAACGCCCTGTGCGAGACCCGCCGGGAGCTGGACGTGCTGGGCGTGGGCGCCTACGACGGTGGGACCCTTGTGGGGCTGGCGGGCTGCTCCGCGGACTGCGGGACCATGTGGCAGATCGGGGTGGACGTGCTGCCGGCATACCGCCGCCGTGGCGTGGCCTCCGCCCTGACCAGCCGGCTCGCCCTGGAGATCCTGGACCGGGGCAAAGTCCCCTTCTACTGCGCCGCCTGGTCCAACCTGAAATCGGTACGCAACGCCATCAGGAGCGGCTTCCGCCCCGCCTGGGTGGAGCTGACCGCCAAACCCGCCGCCTTCGCGGCACAGCTGACCGGCGGCGAATAGCGCGCAAAAGGGCGCGGGATCGGCGATCCCGCGCCCTTTTCCTCGTCACAGCTCCCGCAGCAGCTCCTCCGGCGGCACGCCGTACAGCCTGGCCAGGGCGATCAGGTTGGCGGTGGACGGGTCCGCCGCGCCGTTCTCCCACTTGCTCACCGCCTGCCGGCTGACGCCCAGCGCCTCCGCCACGAATTCCTGCGTCATTTTGCACCGGGTGCGGTGCTCTTTCAGCCGCTCCCCCAGGGTCCCCCGGACAGCCCGAGCCTCCTCCCTGGCCGGCGCGCCCTTGAGATATTTCCGCAGCACCCGGATAATGAGCACGGTGATGTAGACGGACAGCGCCAGCAAGGGAATCACGATCAGGGTCAGGAATACAGGTGCGATTATGCTTCCGACATCCATCATGATGCCTCCTTTCCCGTCCATTATAGCGCCTGAGCGGCGGTTGCCGCTATCACCTATCGCGCAACTTTGAGTTTCGGAGGGCTTTTTTGCGAAAACGCCCGGACGTTTGACCCGTCCGGGCGTTTTGCGCTTATGTTCCCGATCCGGCGGGGTCGATGATGGGAAGCAGCTGGGCGGCGGTGGCCGCGATGTAGTCCGCCCCGGCCGCCTCCAGCTCCGCCCGGCTGCCGTAGCCGAACAGCACCCCGGCGGAGGCGAGGCCCACGGTCCTGGCACCCAGGATATCGTGCTCCCGGTCCCCCACCATCAGGGGCCGGCCCCCCGGCATATCCAGCTGCTCCAGAGCCGTGCCGATGATCTCCGCCTTGGCGCAGTGGGCGCCCTCCAGGTCGGCTCCGGCGATGACGGCAAAATATTTGGTCAGATCGAAGTGGTCCAGCACCCGCCGGACGAACACCTCCGGCTTGGAGGAGGCCACCGCCAGGGTCCTGCCCCGGGCGGCCAGCTCCGCCAGCAGCTCCGGGATGCCGGGGTATACCAGGTTCTCGTAAATGCCCCGGTCCCGGTAGTACTCCCGGTAGATTTCAACGGCCTTCTGCCCCTCCCCGGCGGGGAGGCCCAGGAACCGCTCAAAGCTCTCGTGCAGCGGCGGGCCGATGAAGCAGTTGAGGACAGACAGGTCGGCCACCTCCACGCCGTAGCG